>CAZZUU010000413.1:0-3633 GCA_964657275.1 uncultured Mucilaginibacter sp.
AGGTTAAAAGCGGGCGCACCACGCCGGGCATGCTACCTACGTAATTGCCCCTGGTAAGGTTATTGTCGGCTTTATCAATCATGTTAAACGCGATTACTTCCGTTTCATGAAAATGAATTATAAAAGGATCGTGCGTTACGACTGCTGCGCCTACGATGATTGTTCCTTCGGCGAGGAGATTCCCGGGGATGTTGACCGTTGATTCGTAAATGCCGGGGATTATGTTTTGCCTGAACAACGGATCATTGGTTTGATGTGAGTCAAATATATTAACACCGTTGATATTGAAAAAATTAACTGCCGGGTTTAATTTATGCCCGGCTGCAAGCACCTGGTAGGTCATCGTTATACTGACTTGCCCGGCGATGTCAAATGTATCCTTTATTTCACCCGCAGCATTATGCGCTTTAATCTCTATTAATTTTACTATGGTATTTCCCGGCCTGTTTTCCTCTTCCCATTTTCTTATGGCGGTTGTTCCAAAATCCGATCTCAGGTACGTATCAACTATATTGTTGGTATTATCGTATCCTTTTATATGGCCATTTTTTAACAGGATGGCATGGGTGCATAACCGCATCACGGCATCCATATTATGACTGACGAATAACACCGTTCTGCCTTCCTTGCCGGAAACATCACGCATCTTGCCCAGGCACTTCTTTTGAAATTCGGCATCTCCAACGGCCAGTACTTCGTCAACGATCAAAATCTCCGATTCGAGGTGTGCAGCTACGGCAAATGCCAGGCGTACGTACATACCGGAGGAATAACGTTTTACAGGCGTATCAATATACCGGTCGACACCCGAAAAATCGACGATCTCATCAAATTTCCGTTTGATCTCCGCTTTGCGCATACCTAAGATCGCACCATTCAGGTAAATGTTTTCCTTGCCGCTAAGCTCCGGGTGAAAGCCTGTGCCAACTTCCAGCAAACTGGCTATACGTCCCTTTATTTTCACCGAGCCGGTTGTAGGCGAAGTTACCCGGCTCAAAATTTTCAACAAGGTGCTTTTACCTGCCCCGTTACGGCCTATAATCCCAACGGCATCACCCCGCTCCACATCAAAATTTATGTCTTTTAAACTCCAAACTATACTGCTTGTTGTTTTTTTGGACTGCTCATTTTCTTCACCAATTTTCAAGAACGGATCCCCCTTACCGCGCATTTTTGCCCAAAAGCGTTCGAGATCGCGGGAGATGGTCCCCGTGCCGATCTCACCCAACTGGTAGGCTTTTGAAAGATTTTCAACCGTTATTACTTTGGCCATTTATTGCACTGTAAGTAAAGTGTTTCCTGTTGTTGTCCCGGGTTATCCCAGGAAAATGGAGATAAGCAGGTGTTTGTCAGCGGTGATTTTCCCATCTGTCTGTATGGTATTATCTGTTCCAGGTGTACCGTGGGATAGTACAACATATCTTATACCGTATCGATAAACGTGCGTTCCACGCGATTAAAAGTTACAATACCAATCAACAAAATCACGATAGTTATCACTGTTGTTATCGCTAACGAAAGCATGGTAAAGGTGCCCTGACCCAAAAAGCCATACCGGAAAGCTTCAATAATGGATGTCATGGGGTTATATTCCACGAGCCATAAATAATGCGGATATTTAGTTTTGACAGCAGATAACGGGTAAATAACGGTAGTTAAATACATCAGCAACTGGATGCCAAAAGTGATGAGGAAGGTTAAGTCACGGTATTTGGTGGTCATTGCAGAAATGATCATACCCAAACCAAGGCCAAGCATCGCCATTAATGCCAGCAGGAAAGGAAAAAGCAATAAATACGCGTTGAGATGAAATGATGCCCCTTTAACCCAGTAAACTGCCATCATGACAACAAACAGCAGCATTTGCACGCCGAAACGAATCAGATTGGATATAACGATACTCAAAGGCACAATTAACCGCGGGAAATAAACCTTGCCAAACAATCCTGCATTGGTTGTAAATACCGATGAAGTTTTGGTGAGGCAATCTGAAAAATAATTCCACGCCGTAATACCTGCCAGATAAAAAAGCGGTTGGGGCAACCCATCGGTTGGGATTGCGGCCAGGTTACCAAATATAAACGTGTAAATTATGGTTGTAAACAGGGGCTGGATAAAAAACCATAACGGGCCAAGTATAGTTTGCTTATAAAACGACACAAAATCGCGCCTTACCAGCAACATTAACAAATCGCGGTAATGCCAGACATCCTTAATTTTAAGGTCCAGGATATTATTTTCGGGGCTTATTTCAAGATCCCAAACTTCCTGATCTATATCGCTCATTCCGCCAATAAATTTTTTAATTTTTTCATATAATCAGCTTCGTTAAAATGAAGCAAACATTGGTTTTGAAGATATTGTCTTTTATCTTCTGTTAACGGGGTTTTTAAATATTCAGTTATCGCTTTTTCGATCCCAGCCAAATCTTCCGGACTAATCGCAGTTCCTAATTCACCGTTGCAAATTGCATCTACGCTACCATCCACGTTGCCGCATATTACCGGCAACCCACAAGCCAGGGCCTCTATAAATACAATACCGAATCCTTCTTTTTTGCTGGGCAAAACAAACAAATCAGCCAATAAAAAATGATCTGCGAGTTCCGCTTCTTCAATAAAACCGGTAAGTATTACGTGCTCGTCTACTTTATTTGACGAGATCAGTTTTTGAATCCGGATCTCTTCTTTATGGTCGTACTGTCCTGCAAGTATATATTTCAAGCCGGGGAATTTATCTTTCAACTTAGCAATAACTTTTATAACCTGGTCATGTCCCTTGTATTGTTCGGTAGAAGCCAACCGGGTTAATGTAAATATGATCGGGGTTTCCTTTGTCAAATGGTATCGCTTTAATAAGTTTACCGGCTTATCAAAAGTTACAGGCAATTTCATAAAGGGATCAACAGCATTGTTTAGTACCGAGCAAATGCCGCGGTCTGTTTTATGGCGCGATATCATTTGCTGTTTGGTAAAATTACTTACACAAATTATTTTATCGCTACGCTTTAAAAACAAATTTTGAACGGGTGATAACGGCCTCCAAACTTCAACGCCATGTGCAATAAGCCAAACTTTGCATTTTGGATTTAACGCCTTTATTAATACCCCTATAATCGCAAGGTTAATATGACTTATAATAATTACATCAGGCTTGGTTGTTGAAAAAATAGTTTTTAATACAAAAGTCGCCCGGTTAATATTAAACCCCCTAAAATTAGCGGCGGGGAGGTATTGCGGCATCAGGTCTTTATTTGAATCATAAGCCGACCACAACTTAAAATCCCAGTTTTCCTTTTGGGATAACAGGTATAAAGAATGCGCCAGCGTGCGTGTCATTTTCTGAATTCCGCCGGTGCCGCTAAAGGTTTGTAAAGAATAAAGAACTATTTTTTTACCCATTTTGAATCTGGTAAAGCGCGAAAATTTTCGACCAATGCATATGGCCGTTTTTAAATTTCCTTACTGCATTTTGTGCAACTTTTCCGCTGTATAAGTTTTCGTCGCTAATTTGTGGGTGCCGGCTCATCCAATCCTGTAAAGGGAATGTGAAGCCCATTTTCGGCCGGTTCCAGATTGCCTGGGGTAATATATTACTAAAACTGTCGATTAATATTTTTTTGGGATGGCTATT
>CAZZUU010000414.1:0-3621 GCA_964657275.1 uncultured Mucilaginibacter sp.
AAATAGTCCGTCCGCAATCTCAGCAGAAGGATCGATACAACCCAGTAATTGAGTTTCTTCGCCTCTCATTACATCGTCGTCACTTTTGATTCCGGAGACTATCCAAACATCATGATCAAAACCGGAGGTAGCTTTAATAAAAGCGATTTGAATGGTCGGTTTATGAACGTCAAGCGGGATAGGGCTATAAGGAATATTTATGACTCCGATATTAGACGAGGCCATGCCAGAGATAATAATGGGCACACCGTTTAAAGGAGGGTTAACTTTCGCGGCTACCTTTTTTATATGATTGTTGACGATATTCAAATAGAAAGAGGGCCTTTCAATTTCATCCTTTCCTGATGCGGTCCATAATGCAAAAGTGCTGGCTATCCCTTGTTCAGATACTTCTTCAGCTAGTATATGACCGGTTTTGTTATCAGCCAGCCTGATGCGGAAAGAACTCGTACCCCAGTCGCAGCTTAAAAATTTTTCCATGTTACCTGCTTTTAAGGCATGCCAAATTTATTGCTTTTTAATGGTTTAAATCAATAGCTTGGGTTCGGGAAATTTGGAATTAAATTTGAGTTTCTCATCACATTTTTTCACCTTTACCAGATACATCAAACTTCTTATTCGCATGCAATATTGGTTAGTAAAATCGGAACCTGAAAAATACAGTTGGGAGAAATTCAACAAAGATGGCCGTACCTTTTGGGATGGTGTGCGCAATTACCAGGCGCGTAATAATTTAAGAGCCATGCAGGAGGGCGACCTGGTTTTCTTTTATCACAGCAATGAGGGCAAAGAGATTGTGGGCATAGCAAAGGTAGCAAAATCATCATACCAGGACCCAACTACCGAAGATCCGAACTGGGTAGTGGTTGACCTGGTGCCCGTAGAATCTTTAAAAAGACCGGTAACCTTAGCCCAGGTTAAAGCAGATCCTAATTTGCAGGAAATACATTTGGTAAGGCAGGGACGATTGTCCGTAATTTCGCTAAGGCCGCATGAATTCGACCGGATATTGGAATTGGCAAATAGCTGAGCTGAAATAAATATAAGGCAATAATTACTTGGAGTTATTCTTTGTGTTCGGCAAAAAACAATGCCTTTAGCTCTGTAGCATCATCGGGATTCATTTTACCACCCAGAATAAGCCGTAATTGCCTGCGGCGCAATGCACCGTCAAATAGCATAATATCTTCGGGTGTTTCGGGTATTAATTCAGGCACAGGAATAGTTTTGCCGTTTTGATCGAGGGCAACAAAGGTGTAATAGGCTTCGTTGCTTTTTAGTTTTTTACCTGAGGGTATATTTTCGGCCCAAACATCCAGCCTTACTTCAACAGAAGTCGTAAAAGCGCGGGATACCTTTGCTTCAATGGTCACCACATCACCCAGTTTGATCGCATGCTTAAAGGAAACATTGTCGACTGATGCCGTTACCACAATGCGGTTACAATGTTTTTGGGCCGAAATGGCAGCAGCTATATCCATCCAATGCAATAAGCGCCCGCCCATTAAGTTATTAATGGTGTTGGTATCATTGGGCAGTACCAATTCGTTCATTATAGTATGTGATTCTTTAGGCGATTTACCTTTCATGCGTTGTCGTTTTTGTAAAGATACATTAGCCCCCTCTAAATCTCCCCCTGTAGGGGAGACTTTTTATTAATCGCCTCATCCATATTGTCGGAACGCTGTAATTCAGGTAGCTTTAACGTTTGATCATGTCGAACTCATCTATGAAATATAAATTTAATAAGTGTATTTTACTATACCCGTTCCTAATTTGTCTTGTGCTGCCTTTTAACACGATCGCTCAAGCCAAAAAGCAATACAGCGATTTATCGGATGCATTAAATTCAGGTGACTATCTCGAAGGCGACCCGGGCCCGGAGAGTGTTAACTGGACCAATGGTGGCACCAAGTATTCATATATTACCGGCGACGAGATTCGTTCAATGGACCCGAAAACGTTGAAAGATGGATTGATTTTTAAAAAGGAAGGGGTAAATTTTCCGGCATCAGGTAATCCTTTCGATTATGAGTCGTTCCAATGGTCGAAGGATGCACGGCACCTGGTATTTAAAACCAATTTCCGGTCGATATACCGCAAGTCTGGAATATCAGATTATTACGTTTACGATTTACAAACCAAACAATTAAAACAAGCAGCAAAGGATGCCCGTACGGCCGAGTTATCGCCCGATGGCTCTAAAGTGGGAATAGAGCGTAACGGCAATATGTTCGTGTACAACCTTTCAACCAATAAGGAACAGCAGTTAACCGATGACTCCACCAGCGAAAAAGGCACATTTAATGGGCATTACGACTGGGTTTACGAAGAGGAATTTTCTCAGACACAGGCGTGGAACTGGTCGCCGGATAGTAAATATATCGCTTTCTGGCAATTTAACGAGCGACCTGTGCCCGATTTCGAAATGACCAATTACGACGGCTTGCATGCAGATTACGTGCACATTCCCATCCCACAGGTTGGCGATCCCAATGCGCAGGTAAAAATTGGTATTTCGGATGTATCATCGGGTAAAAAGGTTTGGCTTACGCCTGATGAAACCGGGGATTTCTATATTCCCCGTATCTACTGGACCAGTACGCCGGATATCTTGGCGGTGATGACACTGAACCGTGCGCAAAACCACATAAAACTTTACTTTTTTAATGTAAAAACGGGTGAGCATCACGTAGTGTTGGATGAACAAAATAACACGTGGATTGATATTGCAAATTTTTACACAGATGTAAACGATATGGTTTATTTCCCCGAAAATTCGAAAGAGTTCTTTTGGGTATCCGACCGGTCGGGATATTATGATATTTACAGATACGATTATGATGGCAAACTCATTAACCAGGTAACCAAAGGTAATTGGGATATGATCAAAGTATCGGGCATTGATCCTGTTGCGAAGAAAATATTCTATTTATCCGCTGAAGAATCCGGCCTCGACCAGCAATTCTATTCCATAAACTTTGATGGGAGCAATAAAACCAAGCTTTCAAAGATTGCCGGGTATCATGACATCAATATGTCGCCCAATGCAAAATATTACATCGATTCCTACAGCAACATAAGCACACCGCTGCATGTGGAACTATGTGACGACAACGGGAAATTCCTTAAAATGCTGGAAGATAACCATGAGGTAAAAGAATACGTCAGCAATCATGCTTATTCAGCACCTGAACTTTTCCGGTTTAAAACATCTGATGGCGCTGATTTGGATGGATACATCATCAAGCCATTTAATTTCGATCCTAAAAAGAAATACCCCGTTGTATTTACGGTATATGGCGGCCCCGAATCGCACGAAGTTTTTAATAAATTTTCTACGGATGTGTGGCAGCAATGGCTGGCTCAAAACGGGTATATCGTTGCTAACGTGAATAATCGCGGTAGCGCCAACTATGGCAGCGCATTCGCTAAAATTGTTTATAAGCAACTGGGTAAATGGGAAAGTAATGACTTTGTTGAAACAGCAAATTATCTTGCCAAAATGCCTTTTGTCGATGCTTCAAAAATGGCTATAATCGGCACCAGCTACGGTGGTTACATAACTGCTTATACTTTGCTTACGCATCCCGGAGTGTTTAAAGCAGGTATAGCTAATTC
>CAZZUU010000415.1:0-3617 GCA_964657275.1 uncultured Mucilaginibacter sp.
GGTCAAAGCAATTTTAACTCCTGATCAGGCAACAGCTTATCAAAAAATTATGGATGAAAGACGTGCCCGCATGCAGCAAGGCGGCGGTGGCGGAGGGAAATAATCCCATTCAAAAACCATTTTTTAAAGAAAGCGCTTCATTAAACCGGGGCGCTTTCTTTATTTTAGCAGAAATTACCTGCATTGAAACCATCGGAAGCATTTATTGAGAAGAAACTGAAAGAACGGCGCTCTGCCGGATCTTACAGAACGCTTAAAGCCGATAATACGCTGATTGATTTTTGCTCGAACGACTACCTCGGATTTGCCCGATCGGCAGTATTAAAAAAAAGGATCGACAATGAAATTGAAAGTTTCGGCAGTATTGCTAACGGATCAACAGGATCAAGGTTATTATCCGGAAACTCCGATTATATAGCAAAATTAGAACAATCTCTTGCTCTTATTCATAACGCCGAAACCGGGTTGATCTTCAACTCCGGGTACGATGCTAATTTAGGTTTATTTTCATCCCTGCCACAGCGTGGTGATACCATCATTACTGATGAGCTGATTCACGCTTCCATAATTGACGGAGCGCGTTTAAGCTATGCTAACCGCTATACGTTTAGGCATAATGACCTGCAAAGCCTGGAGGATAAATTAAAACACGCGAAGGGAAACATTTACGTTGCCATTGAAAGTGTGTACTCGATGGATGGTGACACCCCGCCTATCGCAGCCATCTTAGACCTGACTGACAAGTACAATGCCAGCCTTATTGTTGACGAAGCACATGCCGTCGGGTTATACGGCTTAGGCCTGATTAACACCGCTGAACTGCAAAGTCGTGTTTTTGCAAGAATAATAACTTTCGGAAAGGCGTTGGGTTGTCATGGAGCAATGGTGCTCTGCTGCAAATCATTGCGCGAATACCTGGTAAATTTTGCGCGGTCTTTTATTTATACCACTGCCGCCCCTCTCCACCAGATGGCTTCAATAAAAATGGCTTATGAATTGTTAACGGAATCGTCCGCTGATGTTGAAATTCTTAAAAGGAATATCGGCTTATTCAAACAGCAAATAACTCACAAAGCTGATTGTCCATTAATCGACAGCAATAGCGCTATTCAATGCATTGTATTAAAGAGTAATGAAAAAGCGAAAGCAGTTGCCCTCGCTTTGCAAGCGAATGGTTTGGATGCAAGGCCAATACTTAGCCCAACTGTTCCAGCAGGAAGTGAAAGAATACGGATATGCCTGCACGCATTTAATACCGAAGAAGAAATAGTCTTACTAACAAATACCATAAATAATCTGATAAATGCCTGATAAACCATTTTTTGTAACCGGCATTGGTACGGGTATAGGCAAAACCGTTGTGTCGGCTGTTTTGGTAGAAAAGCTGAGGGCAGATTATTGGAAACCAGTACAAGCGGGGGAACTGGATAACAGCGATACAATAAAGGTCAGGGAACTGGTAACGAATACCCTCTCGGTTTTTCATCCGGAAACGTACCGGTTAACGCAGCCTTTTTCCCCACACAAAGCTGCCGCGCTCGACAACTCAACTATTGAACCTGGAAAAATCATTGTCCCAAAAACCAATAATCGTCTAATTATTGAGGGTGCGGGCGGCTTAATGGTGCCTCTGAATGATAATTTTTTAATGATCGACCTAATTAAGCAGTTGGATACTGAAGTTATACTGGTTTCGCAAAATTACCTGGGCAGTATTAATCACACGCTGTTATCGATTTTTGCTTTACAGCAGCGAGGGATTCCGATAAGGGGCATTATTTTTAACGGGAAAAAGGATAGCTATTCAGAAGATTTGATATTAAAATATACCGGCGTCGCACTGCTGGGCCATATATCGGAGTTCACGATAGTCGATAAGAGAGCTATTGCTGATTCGGGCTCGTTGGTTAAGTTGGATTAATTATAACCTTTACATTTTAAACCATTTATGAAAAATATCACGGTCATCGGTTCGGGAACAATGGGCAACGGGATAGCGCACCTATTTGCACAGTATGATTTTGAAGTGGCTTTGGTTGATATCAGCCAGCCGGCGTTAGATAAAGCACTGCAAACGATAGCAGCCAACCTGGATAAGCAAATAAAAAAAGGAGTGCTTGACGTTGATCAGAAAACCGTCGCGCTAAGCAAAATTACAACATATACCGACTTGAAATCAGCCTGTTCAAATGCTGATCTGGTGATTGAAGCGGCAACAGAAAATAAGGAAATAAAACTAAGCCTGTTTAAACAGTTAAGCGGGCTTTGCAATGACTATGCCATTTTAGCCACCAACACATCTTCTATATCTATAACAGAAATAGCATCCGTTACCAAAAACCCGGGAAATGTAATCGGCATGCATTTTATGAACCCCGTGCCGTTGATGAAACTGGTTGAAGTGATACGCGGTAAAGAAACAACGAATGCGGTTACCCGCGAAATAATGGAGTTGTCAAAAAAATTGGACAAGATTCCGGTGGAAGTTAACGATGCGCCGGGATTTGTTGCCAACCGTATTTTGATGCCGATGATAAACGAAGCAATTTTTACGTTGCATGAAGGCGTTGCCGGCGTTGAAGAAATTGATACAGTAATGAAATCGGGTATGTCACACCCTATGGGGCCGCTTCAACTGGCTGATTTTATCGGTTTGGATGTTTGCCTGGCCATAATTAATGTTTTGCACGAGGGCTTTAACAGCGAAAAATATGCGCCCTGCCCGCTGTTAATTGATATGGTTTCGTCGGGACAAATGGGTGTTAAATCGGGGAGCGGCTTCTATAAATATTCACCGGGAAGCAAAGAGCTTCTAGTAGCTGAACGTTTCATATCCTGACATTTTTAAACTTTTTTGTGATTTGTTTGTCTGTATAGGTATTAATTAAAATCATATACCAATGAAAACAATTTCAAAATTTGGGTTACTGGTTGCTTTGACCGTATCCTTATTCCTGTCGTCATGCGCAGGAAGTTATTATGTATCAGACCAACCTGCTGAACCAGTTTACGAACAAGGTGCCCCACCCTACGACGGTGCTATTTGGATTGGCGGTGAATGGGGATGGAGCGGCGGACGTTACGTTTATTCACGCGGCCATTGGGATCATCCATGAGAAGGACACGCCTATGTACGAGGCTCATGGGAACGTGGAGCCCGCGGTTACAGATGGCATAGAGGACATTGGCAATAATAAAGTTGGCAGCAGGCAGTTTGCAGTGGGCAGTTACTTACCGGTTCATTTAAATACTCTCGAAGGAGGGGACTTGTGATCCGCAAGTCAACTCTTGGCTACAAACTGCCAACTGCATACTGCCAACTGTTACATCCTTTCCGGCACATCAATCCCCAACAATTTCATTGCCTTATTGATCACCTTACCGGATGCTGCCGAAAGTTCCAATCTGAATTGTTTGGCGTCTTCGTCTTCGGCTTGCAGTATCGATTTTTCGTGATAAAACTTGTTATAAGTTTTTGCCAGTTCGTAAACGTAATTAGCAATTATGGCAGGACTATAGCCATCAGCTGCAGCCGTTATGATTTCAGGGAATTGTGATAACGAAACAATGAGATCGCGCTCGACTCCGGCTAACGGTTGAGCATAAATTTTATCATT
>CAZZUU010000416.1:0-3596 GCA_964657275.1 uncultured Mucilaginibacter sp.
CTTAATTTTCTGATCTGCAACGATGATTTCCTGCGGACTTAATGCGTAAGCACCATAGCCCCCAAGTCCTCCTGCATTTGATACTATCGATACCAGCTCAACGGATGAAAGGTTACCGCCGAACGGGCCTTGCAAGATAGGATATGGAACACTTAGTATTTCAGATGCTTTTGTTTGGTACCACATAATTTATATTTTCAGCCGGCGACATCTGTGATCATTTTGGTAACTATAATTTTGCAATCCCCGGCAAGAGATTGCTATTGAATTTTGCTGATTAGTTTCTATTTTATTCCCGTATTGTGCCATTAATAGCAACACAGTGCGGTACAAATGAGCAGTTAACAAAAGTATTTCAATATTTAATCCAGATTATGCACTGCCGCCATGCCCCCATCTAAGTTGATGATAGACCCAGTCGTAAAATTACTCTTGGCAACAGCATATACTATTCGCGCGATATCTTCCGCTTCGTCGCCGGTGTTCAATGAATATATGCCTGCGCCAAGCGCTATGGTGTTAAACCTGATTTTATATTTACCAAATTCAACGGCCAACTGTGCAGTTAACGAATGTATCACTCCTTTCACTAATGGCGGAGCAACGTTAATCACCACTCCATCGCCTTGTTTGAGCATTTGCGGAATAATTGCCTGGGTAGTAAAAAATGCCCCTTTTAGGTTTAGATCCAAAAATTGGTCGAGATAAGCTTCATCTACGTTTAAGAATGACCTGGGTTCAAAAATAGCGGCATTGTTCACTAATACATCCGCCGACCCGAATT
Organism: uncultured Mucilaginibacter sp.; assembly: GCA_964657275.1. Lineage (GTDB taxonomy): Bacteria > Bacteroidota > Bacteroidia > Sphingobacteriales > Sphingobacteriaceae > Mucilaginibacter. Next base: position 785 of record CAZZUU010000416.1, read on the forward strand.
TTCCAACCGCGGTCGCCAATAGTTTGATACCGGTAACTCTATCGCTAACGTTGCCCGCTACCATAGCCAGGTTTTCGCCACCTCCCAGCTCGATAAAAACCTCGCTTAATTTTTCTGTAGTTAACGAATTGATAACTACATTATCTCCCTTTTCTAAAAAACGACAGACTATTTCTTTTCCAATGCCCGATGAAACACCTGTGACAATTACCGTTTGCTTTTTCACTTTGTTGTCCGCGTCGAAGTAGATTTTTTTTTCTTCATCTACTTTGCAAAGTACGGAAGGATTATTCAGATAGATGTGTGACCTGGATCACTTTCGAACGACAAATGATCTACGCTACAATCTGCTTAGCGTTTCTCTTGAAACACCTAAATAGGCCGCTATCAGGTTTTTACTAACAGTATCATATAATTCAGGATATAGTTTCAAAAGCTCCTCGTAACGATACTTCACATTATTATTCATAAAGGACAACAGCCTTTTGTGCGCAGCAACGTATCCCTTATTGGTCCGCCACCTAAAAAAATGTTCCACCTGGTGAAGTTCACTGCATACCTTTTCCCTGTCGCTATTCGTAAGACAAAGCACTTCTGCATCGGTAATACAATCTACGTTGACGGTGGCCCTTGTATGGTTATATAAAGCATTGTAATCCGAAGCCCACCAGGTAGGCATGGCAAACTGGAGGATGAACATTTTCAAATCATCATTGATGAAAAATGATTTTAAACATCCGGAAACCACAAAGTATTCACAATCCACAGGATCGCCCCCCGTTATTATAGATTCGCCCTTTTGAAAACGCCGGCTTTTAAAATGCGAAAAGAAATGATCAAACTCATCGTCAGTTAACGAGGCTGTTTTAGCGATATGCGTTTTTAAGCATTCCTTTGCTTCCATTTGTCTTCAAATATATAATTTGATTATAGGTTATTTGCCAGCTTTGACCATAAATGAATTGATAGTCCCCTTGTTAATGTGGCGTAAGAGGTCATCAAAATTCCTTTGACATCATTATTTAATAACTTAATGGCGTAAACAATGTAATTGTCGCACATTCTGCGTTTCCCGTCAAATCGAATTGCTTCAATTACTTCAAAGTCATCAGGGCAGATCGACTGACTTTGCTGAACGCAATGGATGTATTCATTTTTCAAAACAAAATCATAATCATACCCTCTTTCCTGGAGATCTATGATCGCTTCAGTTTTGTTGTGATATTCGTTTTTCATGGTTATAATTGCTATGATGAATATTGTATCGCGTATTCAAAATAACTGCCAGCTATTAAATATCTCATAGTCAGTATTTTAATAATAATTAAACATCATTCCTATAGCGATATTTCGCTTATCAGCGAAAGTATTTATGAAATAACTGTGACAAAATTCAGGTTCAGGATAAAGGTAAGGTAAAATAAAACCGTGAGCCTTTGTCAACTTCACTTTCTATCCAGATATCTCCGTGATGTTTTTTAATAATTTCTTTGGAAAGATATAAGCCTATGCCATAACCCTTCACTGTTTTCTGATTGTCCTCTTCCACCCTGTAAAACCTATCAAATACCCGTTCCTGGTCAGCGGCTTTTATACCTATTCCATGATCTTCAACTACAACTTGCAAAAAGTCACCCAATGTATCAAATTGCACTGTAATTACGTCTGAGGGCGACGAGTACTTGATGGCATTATTTAACAGATTTTGAACCACCTGGGCGATTTTATCCCTGTCGCCACATACCCTTGTACACCGTCCGGGCTTAAGAAAAATAATATGTCCTGGATTTAAAAGATACTGGTCTCCGATAACCTCGCATAACAGGTCTTTGATGTCGAACGGTATGGAGAACAAATTTAACTTTCCTTCAGTGATCGCCGAGGACTCCAAATAGCACTGGATCAGCCTGTTCATCTTATCGATTTGCACGCTGGCTTTTTCAAGCATTTCTGAAATGCAATCACTCCCAACATTTACAGCCAAGCGTCCGCACAATTGTACATAAAGTTTAATGGCCGAAAGTGGCGATCTTAGATCGTGGCTAGCCATTGCAAGGAAATCCTGTTTCAAAAGCTCACTATTTTTCCGCTCCGAAATATCCTCGACCACGCCATGAATTACCTGGGCAGAATTTTTGTTACCGCAAACGGCTACCCCGGCTATCCTTAGCCATTTGGGACATGAACCCCTAAGAGCGTCCACCGGCACTTCCAAGTCAAATGAACTGCTTTTTTGCATGCCTAGCAAAAAGTCTTCTACCACCCTTTTTTTATACCCGGCAATAATAAGATCGTAAAGTGATCTTATGCATATATTTTTCAAGTCCGCTATTGGGATAATTTCATTGCATCGCTCACAAACCATCAATGAATTTGTTGCCATATCCAGCGTCCAGGTCCCTGCATTTAATGATCTTATGGCTATTTTGGCCCTTTCCAGGTAGGGGTACAGCCTATTATCTTCGCTTGCCTTTTGCCCAACAGTTGAAATGTTTATAACATTTTCATTGCTGCCTTTTTTTGCGGGCACATCGAATAACATATCTTCATTGTCGTACATCGTCAATTTTTTTTTGATCCTTAAGTCATTATTTCCCGGCTTGGAGTTATGGTTGCTATTGCAGCATGCTTAATGCCACAGTACAGCCATTACTTCATGCCTTGTTCATTTGAGGTGTCGATTTCCGGCCCCGAATAATAGCTATCATCAACAACAGATAAATCACAAATGAAATTCTTGCAATAACATATAGGATCTCGTTCAAGAGATAATTATTTATGATATGCATACTTGATTTTCAAAAAACCATCG
>CAZZUU010000417.1:0-3565 GCA_964657275.1 uncultured Mucilaginibacter sp.
TATTATCGAAGTTATGAATGTTATAAAAAAATAAATTCGCGATTTGCGAATTAAGAATTTATAATTATCTTTGTACCATGAAAGCGCATAATGGCATGCGGCCGCATGATGTGGTTGTTTTACTGAAGATTCTTTGTTTGCCGGATGACTGGCTGCATAGGGATCTGTCGCAAAGTTTATTCATTGCCCCTTCGGAGATCAGTGAGTCACTGAACCGTTCGGCCATTGCCCGGCTGATCAGTCCGGATAAGCGTAAGGTGTTTAAAGGTGCTTTGCTGGATTTTATCAGCTATGGCCTGGCTTTTGTTTTCCCGGCGGAACCGGGTGCGCTGGTACGGGGTATCCCGACGGCTCATAGCGCGCCGGTACTCAAAAAATATATCCAGGGGCAGGATATCTATGTCTGGCCTTCGGCCAAAGGTTTGGCCAAAGGGGAAGCGATTACGCCTTTATACCCTAAACAAGTGGAAGCGGTGTTGCTGGATGAGAGGTTGTACGCGATGCTGGCTTTGCTGGATAGTGTGCGTGTGGGCAAAACCCGGGAACGGGAAAAAGCGCTGGAATTGTTAAAGGAATACCTGGAGCCGGCTTATGCATGAGAACCTGCTGCGGATGAAGGCGGTGGCGCAGGCGCTGGCCGGCCTGGGGCAGGATTATGTCTTCGTTGGTGGTGCCACTGTTGCGCTGTATGCGACGGATGCTGCACTGGCAGGCGAGATCCGGCCTACGGATGATGTGGATGTGATCGTGGAGCTGGCTTCCTATAGTGGTTATGCAGGGCTGGACGAGAAATTGCGGGGTCTCGGTTTTCAAAATGATGTGTATTCGGAGGTAATTTGCCGTTATACCATCCAGGGGATTATCGTGGACGTCATGCCGACGGACCCTTCGGTGATCGGGTTCAGTAACCGCTGGTACCCGGAGGGTTTTGCTACAGCGATACCTCATGAGCTGGAGGCCGGGACGGTGATCCGGATTTTTACCCTCACCTATTTTGTGGCGGCTAAATGGGAGGCCTTTAAAGGGCGGGGGCGTAACCGGTACCGGACGAGTAAGGACTTTGAAGATTTGGTGTATGTATTGGAAAATGTCGATGACTTCGAGGAGCAAATGAAGGCCGGTCCGGCGCAGGTGCGCGCCTGGTTGAAGGAGGAATTAGCGGGCCTGATCGGTACCGATGCTTTCGAAGAGGGCTTATATGCGCATCTGACCGGGGGGTATGGCGGGATCGATCCTGCTTATGTCCGGTTGCGCCTGCGGGAGGCACTCGGGATACCGGAGCAACTTTGATTTGCCGGGGCGGTTTCGCTGACCCGGTCTTTTCATCTAATTTCAGTCGCCTATTTCTTCCCGGCGGCAAATGATCAGCACCCGGCCGCCTTCCAGGATACGGTAGCCCAGATCAAAACAAAACTGATAGACAAGGCCTTCTTCACCGATGTATTCACTGGTCCTGTACTTCAGGTTAAACCCCTGCCCCAGCAGGTCCCGGAGCGCTATTTGGGCATCGTTATCCCGGGAAAGGTCATCTAAAATTGCCCGGTTCCGGAGGAGGATTTCATAAACTTTTTGAATGGCCCTGCAGTCTTGCTGGATAAACTTGTTTTCACCGATGCCGGTTGCGGCTTTCCGCTTCCGGTTATTGAAGCTGGTGCGGCAGGCGTCGTTACAGAATTTCCGGTCTTCACGCCCAGGGCCTAAGGGTTCTTCGCATTCCAGGCAGGATTTGGCGGGGGTTAAGGGTTCGTTTTCGGGCATGTTTTCTTGGTTTTGGAGGGTTAAACGGTTATAATCGTTTAAACCCTGCCAAATTAAAGGCCTTTATCTCCGTTGGTGGTAACTTCGTTGCTATTAAACAATTAAGCTATGGGAAACGTGCAGTCATTATACCCGAACCTGGACAGCGAATCGTTCGGAACGGGGAAAAGGCATTATTTTATTGATGTGAAGAAGGCGGTTAATAACAGTCATTTCTTACTGATCAGCCGCAGTGACCAGGTGGGTGAGGAAAAGTATGTGCGCAAGACGATCCAGCTTTGGGAGGAGGACCTGGGCTGGTTCGCGGAGGCTTTGATGATGATCTTAAGCCGGCTGGCCCATGGGCAGATGCCGGGTGATCTTTCCGTCCCGATGATGGAGCTGGTTAAGGAAGGTTCCGCAAACCATGATTCATTTATTTTGAAAAATATCGTTTTGTTCATTTTAGTGAATAATGCCAGATAATGGGATTTTATTGCGAAACGCAGGCATACCGTTACCGAGTTTAACATAGGCTTCGCCGACACGAAGATTACTCATATTGGTGCCGCTGATTCCCATAGCTTCCGCCATCAGTTCACCGTCGGCTCCCAGTAAGGCGTGGCATATCTTAATATGCGTGTTGGCCAAGATACTCGCCATGAGCCGCGTGCCGGGCTGCTGATCAGTAAATACCAGCCCTAGGCCCTTACTCCTGCCCTCGGTGACCCCGCGCTCAATGATGGAGCCAACGAGTTTCTCTACGCCAACAACCTCAGCGCTTTCTGCAACCCTGGCTGCTACAATATGAGCTTCTTCGATCACCCATAAATACTTCAGGGATTTGGATTCCTCTCCCGCTAACAGGGCTTCAAAGCCAAGCAGGCACAAAGTGCTCATCAGCAGTTGCATCGTCGTTTTTGAAAAGCCCTGAAAGGATACACAAATATTACGGCTGAGCAAACTATCGATGGAACCGCCGCCATCGTAATCAAAATATTGCAAAACAGAGGTCCGGAAAAAGGCAAAGCGGGCCGCCATAATATTTTGCAGCTCGGCACGGTTGTTGGAACGGTCTGTTTTCGAAAACAGCCTGTCAAAGAAAAGATCAGTGTTAGATTCCCAGAATTGAGTAAAGCTTTGATTGGCAAAACGCAGCCGTTCAAAACTGCCGCCCAGCCTTTCTTTCAATTCGGCGCCGCTTAGGTTCAGCAAGGCCAACTTTAATCCTTTTTCAACGGACGACAAACCGTCTGTGCTTATTCTCCGGGCCAGCAGAGTTCCATAAAAATCTTCCAATAACAGTTTAAAATATTGGCTCAAAAGGATTCCGGCCCCTCCGGAGTTAGCAATCGCCAGGATGGCAGCCAGGGCATCAATATGGCTTGTCAGCCGTACATTTTCTCCAGGGATGAATGGGTTGATATGCAGCCCCGCCAGGCAGGCCGGATTTTTTCCGGCGGGGTAATAAGCAATATTTTGCTGTTGACAAAAGGATTGATACTCCCCTTTCACATCGGCAATAAACAGGGATAAGTGATTGGCGAAAGCAAGCTTAGCCAGAATTTCTTTTAAAGTGGTTGTCTTACCAGCGCCAGGCAGACCGGCTATGAGCATGCCCCGCGTCATAGCATCAGGGTCCGATATGATATGAGTGATGAGATTCTGCGGGATCGCCAGCAAATGAGGCAAAGACTGGTCTGAAAAAACAGGCACGCGAATCAGATAATGTATTTCTGATAAGCCTAGCCTGAATTGTGCATCTGCAGTTTCCCTGAGGTCGTGAATTACGGTCCTGGCATCAAACCATTTACTCAGTCGCCGCGCA
>CAZZUU010000418.1:0-3562 GCA_964657275.1 uncultured Mucilaginibacter sp.
AAAAACCCATCCGCCCGGGTATCATTCAGGGAGGCGGTATTTAACAGCATGCCGCAGGATAATGGCTTGTATATGCCGTTGAATATCCCGCTGTTGGATAATAAATTTATTAGTAACCTTGATCAATATTCCCTGCCCGAAATTGCTTTTCATGTAGCGAAGAATTTGTTGGGGGATGATATACCCGATGATAAACTGAAAGCTATTATTGATGATGCGATCAATTTTTTGGCGCCGGTTGTTAAACTGGAAGAAAATGTTTTTGTGCTGGAGCTTTTTCACGGCCCCTCGTTAGCATTTAAAGATTTTGGCGCCCGCTTTATGAGCCGGGTAATGAGCTACTTTTTGGAGCAGGGCGAGAAACAATTAGATGTATTGGTAGCAACATCCGGCGATACGGGCGGAGCTGTTGCACTTGGCTTTTTAGGTGTTCCTAATACCAGGGTTACTATTTTATATCCGAAAGGAAAAGTGAGCGATATACAGGAGTTGCAGCTCACTACCAACGGCCAAAACATCCGCGCTGTTGAGATCGACGGCACTTTTGATGATTGCCAGGCGCTGGTAAAGCAAGCGTTTACCGACGCGGAGTTGAATGAGAAATTCAGGTTGACATCAGCCAATTCAATCAACATCGCGCGTCTTGTACCGCAAACATTTTATTATTTTAATGCTTATGCACAATTGCTTAAACAGGGGATAAATAAAGTAGTTTTCTGCGTACCCAGCGGAAACTTTGGGAATATAGGTGCAGGTTTACTGGCCTGGAAAATGGGCCTGCCGGTTGAGCATTTTATAGCTGCTACCAATGTGAATGATACCGTGCCCGAGTTTTTGAAAACAGGCGTTTATCAGCCAAAACCGTCGGTGGCTACGCTATCTAACGCGATGGACGTTGGCGACCCCAGTAACTGGGTACGCATAGCCGACCTATTTAAAGATGACACTGAAGCGCTGAAAAACCTGGTTACCGGCTATCGTTACGATGATGAAGAAACGCTGAACGCTATAAAGTTTGTTTATGACGATTATCACTACGTGGTTTGCCCGCATACCGCTATTGCCTGGCAGGCACTGAAAGATTGGCAGCAGGATAATTTTAAGGCAGATACCGCGGGTGTCTTTTTGTCTACCGCGCATCCTTGTAAATTCCCGGATGTTTATCCTGAAAGCATCGCCGGTAAAGTAGATGTTCCTGAACAGGTAAAAGAACTCGGAAAGAAAACCAAACAAAAAACCCAATTAGGGAAAGATTTCGAGGGATTTAAAAAGTATTTGCTCGATAATAATTGATGTCATGCGGAACTTGTTTCAGCACCCCTCATGCAATATAAACGCGCGATAGGTCGGCGATATGCAAGTCGTACAATTTGCGGGTATTTACCGTCCTGAGAGTTGCCGAAATAAATTCGGCATGACTTTCACTTTTTGACCAAAATGTGTAGCTACGCAGAGACGCAACACTTTGCGTCTTTAATCGATATTATCCTCAAAAACCTTATGATAACAAACACGGCAGCGCGGTTCATAGCTTTCCTTTTCGCCTAGTAATATTTTATCATCATCAGGCACAAGGCGATAGGAGTATAAGGCCGGATTTCCGCACCGCACGCAAACCGCATGCAATTTGGTTACGGATTCAGCCATGGCCATAATTGCTGGCATCGGTCCAAACGGACGTCCTTTAAAATCCATATCCAAACCCGCAACAATTACACGCACACCCCTGTTGGCTAATATATTGCATACATCCGGCAGCTCTTCATCAAAAAACTGGGCCTCATCAATACCAATTACCGGTACGTCACTGCCGAGGAGCAATATGGAAGACGAATTTTCAACGGGTGTGGAAGGGATGGAATTTGCATTATGAGAAACAAGCGCATTTTCGGCGAAACGGGTATCCGCCTTCGGGCTGAATATCTCTACCTTTAAACGGGCTATCCTGGCTCGGTTTAACCTTCGTATCAGTTCCTCGGTTTTGCCCGAGAACATCGAACCGCAGATCACTTCCACGCTGCCGCCAAATTCATTTTTTCGCCTGAAGGTTTCCTCGTTTAAAACCAAGTTAATGGGTTGCGTTTTTTAAGATTTTATTGCTTAGTTAGCTTCGTATCGGGGTCTAATTTTCCTTATCTCTAATCTTCAACCACTAATCTCTAACACCAAATATCAGAATTTAATCTTATTTTTGATAAGTATTTTTCTAACGCTTATAGATGAAACAGGAAGAGGTTTTTAAGAAAATAGGTAGTATAATAAAAGAGCTCGGTGATCAATATGAATACCTGGGAACATTAAAAAGCGATCTGAACGACCTGGAACTTGAGCTTTTTGTTTCCAATGCTCATTTTTTAACCGACCATATAGAAATACTGCGCAAATTGAATGAGCAAAGTATTGCTATAAAGAAAACTATAGAAAAGATAGAGCCCGGCGAACGAAAATATTTTGAACCCGTTGTGCAGCAGGTGAAATATGAGGGTGACTGGGAAGAAGTAAAACCAGTACAGGAACAAAAACCCGTCGAGGTTGAAATTACCAATTTTGAGCCTGAAGACCGGCCTGTTCCCCATATCGATTTATCATCAGAAACGCCAGAAGAGACTTTTTCATATATCCGTGAAGAACCCGAAACCATCAGGCACGAACTGATCCTGGATGATACCGAAAATTGGGAAGACGACGAATACCACGAAACGCTGGAGTTAGACGAAGCCACGGACGATGCAGCGCCGGAACCTGTTGCAGAAGAAGAGCCTATACAGCCTGTTAAAACAGAAAAACCAGCGCCACAGTTTTTTAAACCAGAAATTGAACCTGTAAACGATAAAGCAACGGAAGACATACTTACCATCAATCAAAAATTATCAGCTCAGTTAGGCGACAAGTCTGCGGGAAGAACTGAACAGGCAGCCGGATTGCCGATTAGCGATATTAAGGAAGCAGTGACCTTAAATGACAAGCTATTGTTTGTAAAAGATCTTTTTAACGGTTATAGTTTGGCCTATACGGAAGCGGTAGAGATATTAAACCGCTTCACTACTTTCGAGGAAGCGACGCGTTTTTTAAAAACCAATTACGTCACAAAAAACAATTGGGAGGCTAAACCTGCTACCTCCGAGAAGTTTTACGCATTGCTGAAACGGCGCTACGCTTAATTTAGTTTGCAGTTTGTAGTAAGCAGTTTAAGCGGCTGCAAGTATTAGACAGACAATATCCATTATTTCCCCAATAGACATTTTTGGTGGACTCTTTGCAAACTGCCAACCGACAACTGCTAACTATCACACTATCCCCATCCGGTTAGAATCAAGCTTCAGGAGTACAAACAAAAGCATAGTAAAGCTTAACAATGACGAACCGCCATAGCTTACAAAAGGCAGTGGGATGCCTATTACGGGGGCCAGCCCTATGGTTGTAGCAATATTGATCATTACGTGGAAAAATATAACAGAGGCTACTCCGTAGCCGTAAATACGCGAGAATGGCGATCGCTGTCGTTCAGCAACCATTATCAGCCGTAAAACCAAAAACAAATAAAGGCCTAAAACAGTAACCG
>CAZZUU010000419.1:0-2569 GCA_964657275.1 uncultured Mucilaginibacter sp.
GCGATGAATAGCTGCCAGTTTGGTAATACCGGCGTTATTGATACGCTCGATAGCACCTATCCAAAGAGAAAGATCAGGGTTTACCGGGTTTTTAACCATCACAGGTATATCAACACCTCTGAGCGCATCGGCAATTTCCTGAACGGTAAAAGGGTTTACCGTTGAACGTGCCCCAACCCACAAAATATCAACGCCAGCCTTTAAAGCTTCTTCAACGTGTTTGCCTGTAGCTACTTCAACTGTTGTGGGCAAGCCGGTTTCGGCCTTGGCGCGTTTAAGCCATTCCAACCCTATACTGCCAATTCCTTCAAACTCACCGGGGCGTGTGCGTGGTTTCCAAATTCCGGCGCGTAATGCGGCTACACGGCCTGTATTTGCCAATAAGTGCGCTGTGGCAACCAATTGATCTTCTGTTTCGGCACTGCATGGCCCGGCAATCAACAGGGGCTCTTTACCTGTTTTTATCCAGGAGCTAAGCGGCTGTATGTTCAAATTAAGTTTCATCGTTTTTGTTTAGTGCGGAACTCCGGAAAATCCGAATGTTCCAATGTTTGTTTATGTTTATTATTTCTTTTTTCTTATCTGCTGATTTCTGTTGTATTTTCAACTTACTGTCTTTACTGACTTTCTTACCTCGGACTTTTCCGACTTCCTCTATATCCCCATTCGCTTAATTTTTATATATGTTCGGGGTGCCTTTTCGCTTTTTTCCGTTTTTGGGGTGGGGCTTCCTTCCTCAATGTGTTTCATGTATTCGCCAAGTATGTTAAAATTATGGGTGTATTTCAATATCTGCCTGATGGCCGAGTCATATTGTTTAAGCTCATCCCATTCGATATCGACATAAAAATTATACTCGTTTCGCTTGCCTAAAATAGGCATCGATTGTATTTTGCTCATGTTAACGGCTTCTTCGGCAAAAATGTTGAGCACTTTTGCCAATGCACCAACTTTATTACTTATCTGGAAGCATAATGAAGCTTTGTTTGCCTGTATTTTTTCTACGTTATCGTAATGGGTAAGGATAAGGAAACGGGTAAAATTCTTTTTATTTGATTCTATCCGGCGTTCCAACACATCCAGTCCATACAGCCTGGCTGCCAGTGTATTAGCAATGGCTACGGTATCAGTTAACTGCTCATCTCGGATCCGTTTGGCACAGGCGGCTGTATCGCTGCTTTCAACAATTTTCAGATGCGGGTATTCGTCAATGAAATCAACACATTGGCGTATAGCTATGGGGTGCGAGATGACGTTTTTTACATCCTCGAACTTCACGCCCGGCAGGGCCATCAAATGCAGTTGAATAGGCAAATAGATTTCGCCAACCACCGGGAAACCATAACTAAGCAATAGCGAGTAGTTAGGCAGGATACTGCCTGCAATACTGTTTTCAATGGCCATTACTACATAATCCGCTTCCTTATTTTGTAAGGATTCAAATGTTTGTTTAAAAGAATTACACTCAATAGTCTGGATGTCTTCTCCAAAATACTTAAGTGCCGCTTCTTCGTGGAACGAAGCGCGTATTCCCTGTATGGCAACTTTTGGTGGTTCGTTCTTCATAAAACCATTGTTAAGCAAAAAGTCCCGCCTTATGGCCGGGACTTTTCAGTTTCTTTATATGTTAATTAAAGCATATTAGTCCCGGCTCTTACTGCTGAAGTAAAAGTAGTAACCATAAAAATATGCCCTGTTAAAATTCATTGTTTTTGTTTACGCAGTAAATGTACATGTTAAAATTAAATAATCAATAGAAAATTTTATTTTTTTGAAAATAAGTGGGGTTGACAGAATTTTATTTGGTTTGAATGATGTTGCTGGCGCTTTTTTGCGCTTTTTTGAACAGGTTGGTAAGGAGGGCCGACGAGCAAATAGGAATCAATAAGTAAAATAAGATAGTTAAGAGGGGACAGAGATAGAAGCTGTGAAAAAAGAGGGTGGGAACTTTTGTTATAGGCATATATACCTATCGTAATTATTTAATTTTGATGTAATTAACGGTTTAATTTATTGGGGCGTCCGGGCGGGCTTTACGCTCATACGCCTGCAGGCCTTAGGCTCATGGCCTGTATCCGCTTCAATCCCTGACGCAGATTGCTCTTGAAAAACAATAACTCCAGGATTAAAAATTCCTAAGCGGCCCTGTCCTCTTCATACCCCGCTGCAACATTCTTGATGTTTGTGTCGCACCGTCGTGGCTCCATCCGGGCGGATAAAAAAGATATTGGAGTTGACTCCAGCTTGCGCTTATTACATTATTAGATGAAGTTTCCCATTCTTGGAACATTAATGAATATTATTCTGAATTTGTATATTTGTTTATATGCAGACAGTTGATATAAATAAAAAATTGGTGGATAGCTATCTCGAGCTTTTGCAAAATTTGAGTCCGAATAGCAAACTTGATTTGATATCAGGGCTGTCAGACTCGTTAAAGTCCGGCAAGAAAAGTAAAATAAGTTCCTTAAAATCATTAACCGGTGATTTTATACCTGAAAAAACTGGTGACGAAATTATAGACGAGTTGAAAAAGGCAAGGAATTTTAACCGTGAGACAGAGTCGTGT
>CAZZUU010000419.1:2593-3562 GCA_964657275.1 uncultured Mucilaginibacter sp.
ACAATATCTTTTAGATACAAATATATGCATCTACCTTTTTAAGGGATTGTTTAATCTTGCTGAAAAAATTGATGATATCGGTACAAGTAAGTTCTTCATTTCTGAAATAACTATAGCAGAGTTAAAATTTGGTGCTGAGAATAGTGATTTCCCTGAAAGAAATAAAGAAAAAATAAATCAACTTCAGCAGCGTTTTACTGTTCTTCCCATTTTTAATTCACTGGATGTGTATGCGAAGGAAAAGGCTAGCTTGAAAAAGGCCGGGAGAATATTAGATGACTTTGACTTGCTAATTGGATCGACAGCTATTTCTAATAATTTAATATTGATTACAAGGAACGTGTCTGATTTTGATAGACTCACCGGAATCGAAATAGAAAATTGGGCAAAATAATATTTCGTAAAAATCAACTACGCCGCTCTATTCCTTTTATACCCCCGCTGCAACATTCTTGATGTTTGCGTAGTGCCGTCGTGGCTCCATCCGGGCGGATTAAAAAGATATTTGAACTTTATTTTCCAGTTTGGCGCCCGTTTTACATCATTTAATAAAGATTTCCATTCATGGAAAAGGATATTTACCGGGCCAAGGTTGTCAGGTTGTTTGGTTAAACCGTATTTGACAGGCTCGGGCAGGTTCTCTTCACGGAAGGTGCCGAATATCCTGTCCCAGATAATTAAAACCATACCCATATTTTTATCGAGATAGGGGATATTTGACGCATGATGAACACGGTGGTGAGATGGCGTTACAAATATTAACCCATACCACTTGGGCAATGGCACATTGTATTGGGTATGCACCAGGTTGCCATATAATTGCGTAACTAAATAAGCATATAATATATCTATAGCGCTAAAGCCCATAATAGCAAGCGGCAAATAAAAGAAAACCCGGTAAAGCGGCTCAAAAACGGTAGAACGAAAACCGGTAGGGAAATTAAAATGCTCTGACGAGTGGTGAGTAAC
>CAZZUU010000420.1:0-3542 GCA_964657275.1 uncultured Mucilaginibacter sp.
ATAACCTTTTCGATAGGAAAACATACCAGGTGCTATCTTTTACTGTTCGAAATTATACGCTTTCTTTTTCTATTTCATTCTTCCTGGGAGTACTTACTAATTTTCTGATCACGAGATATTTTGTCTTTTCAGAATCAGAATTACCCCCTTATAAGCAATTCTTCAGATTTATATCAGTTGCTATTGTCGGGTACTTCGCTAATCTGGCCGTTTTAAAATTCTTTGTTCAAACGCTTCGGATGGATCCGGTTATAGCCCGGCCAGCTGCTGCCCTTAGCTTGTTTGCGCTAAGCTTTTTTATCCATAAATTTTTCTCATTCAGTTTATCCTTACGACACCATGCAACTGGAAACCCTCACCCAAAAAGTAGTTGAAATAGCAAAAGAGGCAGGTGCCTTTATAAGGGAGCAGCGAAAAATATTTAGTTCCGATAAAATTGAAATCAAAGGCTTAAATGACCTGGTATCCTACGTCGATAAATCTGCTGAACAGATGATTGTTGCCGGGCTAAAAAATATATTGCCCGGTGCGGGTTTTGTAACCGAGGAAAAAACCATTAGCACAATCGGTGAAGAGTATAACTGGATAATTGACCCGCTGGACGGCACTACTAATTTTATCCACGGTTTGCCTGTTTATTCCGTGAGTATCGCTTTGCAGGAATATGAGGAGCTTGTTTTGGGCGTGGTGTATGAGATTAATCTTGATGAGTGTTTTTATGCCTGTAAAGGCTCGCCTGCATACCTTAACGGCCACGAAATTAAGGTAAGCAATTGCCCAACAGTTGCGCAGAGCTTGTTGGCTACAGGTTTTCCTTATTACGATTTTGGAAAGCAAGCCGCCTATATAGAATTGTTTGCCGAGTTGATGAAAAGCTGTCATGGCCTGCGTCGGCTTGGCTCGGCAGCGGTAGATCTGGCCTACACAGCATGCGGCAGGTTCGAAGCTTTTTACGAGTATAATTTAAATGCCTGGGATGTTGCCGCCGGTGTGGTAATAGTGAAACAGGCTGGTGGAGAAGTGGTTAATTTTAAAGGGGGGGACGAGGTTTTAAACACCCGCGAACTGTTGGCCACAAATGGTAAGATAACCAAAGAGTTGTTGCAGGTTATCCAAAAATATTTTTAGGATTACATCGATTTATATACGGATTTCACCGATTATGGAAAATGATTACACCGATTTTAATTCATCGTGCAATCATCCTCAAATCGGTGAAATCGTTAAAGCGCTTCTGACACCACTTCTGTAACTTCGGGCACCATTCTCTTTAATAAATTCTCGATACCGGCTTTTAGCGTGACGGTAGAAGACGGGCAACCGCTGCATGAGCCGCGCAATTCAACAGTCACAATGCCTTCATCAAATGATTTATAGGTTATAGCACCGCCATCCTGTTCAACGGCAGGGCGCACATAGTCGTTTAATATCTGTTGTATTTTAACTTCAGTATCAGTACCTTCAAAATCACCTGCTTCGGGTTGCTCTTCATCCTGTACTTTTAATTCAGATTCAACCGCACCTTTAACAAACTCTTTTAAAATTGGTAATAGGTCGTCCCAGTTATCATTTTCAAACTTGGTTACAGTCACGAAATTGCTGGCGAAGAAAACACCATTAACAAACGAAAACTTATATAACTCTTTTGCAAACGGCGATTTTTCGGCGGCCTCTTTGGTAGCAAAGTCGGCACTGCCATTGATCAGCAACTTGTTCACAATGAATTTCATTGTGGCCGGGTTTGGGGTCGATTCGGTATATACGTTGATGTTCATTTTATTTGAAATTATACTTCAGGAAACAAATTTAATCAGCTTTTTGATTTAAATACCTTTATTATATTGTTATGACCCGTGGGTGACCGAGAGATTATAGACCGGAGGTTAGAGATTAGTAATACTAAAATAAGAGAATCGGGGACACATACATTTTCGCCTGATCTCTAATAACCAACCACTAATCTCTACACACCCGTATAATTCAGCGGTGTTATCTTCTTTAATTCCTCTTTCACCACATCACTAACCGCTAGCCCATCCACAAAAACTGCAATCGTTTCTGCAGTTACATGGGTGTTGGTGCGGGTAAGTTCCTTTAACGCCTCGTACGGATTTGGATACCCTTCGCGCCTCAATATGGTTTGTATAGCCTCGGCAACAACTGCCCAGTTGGCTTCGAGGCCAGCGTTGATGGCATCTTTATTTAACAATAATTTATTGAGCCCTTTTATAGTTGATTTAATGGCAATGAGCGTATGTGCTATCGGCACGCCGATATTACGCAGCACGGTGGAGTCAGTAAGGTCGCGTTGTAACCTGGAGATCGGAAGCTTTGCGGAGAAATGCTCGAATAACGCATTTGCTATGCCCAGGTTGCCTTCTGAATTTTCAAAATCTATGGGGTTTACCTTATGCGGCATTGCTGACGAGCCTATTTCGCCTGCTTTTATCTGCTGCTTAAAATAATTCATCGAAATATAGGCCCACATATCCCGGTTAAGATCTATCAAAATAGTATTGATGCGTTTTAAAGCATCACATTGGGCTGCAAAATTGTCGTAGTGCTCTATCTGCGTGGTAAATTGGGATCGGCTTAAGCCTAAAATATTGTTAACGAAATTATTCCCGAATGCTTTCCAGTCTGTTGCCGGGTAGGCGATATGATGCGCGTTAAAGTTACCCGTTGCACCCCCAAATTTTGCAGAATAAGGTACGGGCTGTAATAACTTTAATTGATTTTCCAGGCGTTCAACAAAAACCTGTATCTCTTTTCCAAGCCGACTTGGCGATGCTGGCTGGCCGTGGGTATGTGCCAGCATAGGCACGTGCTCCCAATCGGCAGCATATTTTTTTAACAGGCTCAGTAATTCATTGAATGCAGGATAGTAAACTTCGTTCAACGCCAGTTTAAAGGAATAAGGTATAGCAGTATTGTTAATATCCTGCGACGTTAAGCCAAAGTGTATAAACTCTTTATATTGTTGAAGATTGAGTTTATCAAACGCCTTTTTTATAAAATATTCAACTGCTTTGACATCGTGGTTGGTGGTTTTTTCAATCTCTTTTATCTCTTCTGCATCCGATTCAGTAAAATTTCTGTACATATCCCGTAACTTTTCTATGGCATTTTTATCCAAATTATGCAATTGCGGCAATGGATGGTCGGCTAAAGCGATGAAATATTCAATTTCAACAAACACCCGGTATTTGATCAGCGCATATTCCGAAAAATAAAGCGTGAGTACGGCAGTGGTATTACGATAGCGGCCATCAATAGGTGAAATTGCTGAAAGAGAGGTGAGGTTCATTTTGCAAAGGTAGTAAATCAGTTGCAGTTTTTGAATCGTAGTAGCAGGATAAGGTGGGAGTGGCGGGTAGCAATAGCAGTAGCAGTAATAAATTGTAAAACTACCGCCGCTGTTTTTTTACTGCCACTTGGTACTGCAACTACTACTTACAGAAAAAATTGTCAGCAAACGGTAATAAACTATGGAAACTTTGTAATCTAAAAATGTTTCCATAGTTTTGTGCCGTCAATGGATC
>CAZZUU010000421.1:0-3533 GCA_964657275.1 uncultured Mucilaginibacter sp.
CGAAATTCTTAAATGTTTCCCCATCCCATTGCCAATACATCAGCGATATGCATGGTTTTAATGGGAAGGTTATTTTTATCGATATACCCCTGCAGGTGCAGCAGGCATGAGGAGTCAGTAGAGATAATATAGTCGGCTTCGGCAGCCAGCGCATTGTCTACCTTTTGCTGCGCCATGGCAGAAGAAATGGCATCGAATTTAACGGCAAACGTGCCGCCGAAACCGCAGCAGGTTTCATTGTCTTTCAGGTCAACCAGATCAAGTCCTATTACTTTTGAAAGCAACTGACGGGGCTCGTTTTTAATTTTGCATTCGCGTAGTCCGCTGCAACTGTCGTGGTAAACTGCCCGTCCTTCCAGCTCTGCGCCGAAATAATCAACCTCTAATATATTTACCAAAAAATCAGTCAGCTCATAAATATTGCCCTGTATGGCACGGCATTTATTGTGTAAAATGGTATTGGTGAATAAGTCGTTGTAATAATTTTTTACCATACCTGTACATGAGGCAGAGGGCGATACAATAACGCTGTCTTCCGAAAAGTCGTTTAAGAACTTTCTACCTACTTCCTTGGCGTCGTCCCAAAAACCGGCGTTAAAGGCAGGCTGGCCGCAACAGGTTTGTGCCGCGTTATATTGTACATTGCAACCCGCTTTTTCCAATACCTTTACGGTATTAAATGCAGTTTCGGGAAACAACTGGTCAATAAAACAAGGAATAAACAACTCAACATTCATCGGCGCTAAATTCTGAATTTTTCCGAAGTTTTAATGCTTCTATTTTTAAAGAAAACCATGACGAATAAAATCAGGGTGTGGATTATTAAAAATGATTTCAGAATTTTCTAATTTAATTTCAAAAATAGGCAACTTAAAACAAGCCATAAAGCGTAACTATGATAAAACATTATAACTCCAATGGTGTATTAATGCAAACAAAGTTCGATAAATTCACAACCCCAGCGAAAAACTATGCAAAAGTATAAGACTATCACCGTTATAAGCCTGGTATTATTAGCTATTGTGGCCTACAGTTGTAAAACAAAATTCGAAACAACTAAAGAAAATTACACCACTGTTCAATCACCCGAAGCTTTTGAAAAGGGTAAAACCCTGGTTTTTAGTATTTGCGCAGGTTGCCATTATAACCGATCTGTTAATAAATTTATCGGAAATAAAATTGAGGATGTACCCGGAATCGCCGGTACCGTATATTCGGCAAATCTTACCCATTCCAAAACGCACGGCGTAATGGTTCACTATTCAGACGCGGAGATAAAACACCTTCTTAAGACGGGGGTTGCGAAAGATGGTATCTTTAAATCATATATGCTGCGTCCCAATATGGCCGATGACGATATAAACGACATTATCGTTTATCTGCGCTCGGATGACCCGGCAGTAGCAACGGCGGATACCACCGTTGGCCTTACCCATTATAGTTTTATCGGTAAGATGTACATGAATGGTGCTGCAAAAGAAATACCCTACGTGCCGGTAGCGCACCGTCCAACCGAGCCCGTTGCCTTAGGCGCTTATTTGGTTGACAATTTGGGGTGTTTCCATTGCCATTCAAAAAGCCTTACCAAGTTAGATTACTTACACCCCGATCAATCCAAAGGTTATCTCGCCGGTGGAATAAAACTAAAAGGCGAACCTGGTCATGATAAATATGCGTCCAACATAACGCCTGATAAAAATACCGGAATAGGCGATTACACCCAACAACAATTCCGCAAAGCCATAAAAGAAGGCGAGGCACCTGATAGAAAACTGCATGCACCCATGCCCAAATTCGAACGGTTAAGCGATACCGAGGTTGATGCCATTTTTGCGTATATACAAACCGTACCTGCAAAAAACAACAAGGTAAAAGAGGATTAGTACGTCAATAATGATATTTCATAGCGATGGGTTTAAAACCCGTCGCTATATTTAATATTTATCCCTCATCCGCAGGATAATGAATACCGGCTATCTTTCTTATTTCATCAAGTGTTTCGATCAGCAGCAAAGTATCTGCAAAAGACATTATCGGACTTTCGGTGAGACCGTTTCTTAAACATTCGTTCACATGCCTTGCTTCGTATTGATAGCCGAAACCCTGCTCTTTTTGTATTGGGATGATTTGTTTACTATCTACACGCTCGTTATAGAACTCAACTGTGGACGAGGTTTCATAAAACCTCGATGTAAGCCGTATGCGGCCTTTTGTTCCACTTATATCAGCATCGGTAGCCAGGTTAGTTGAAAAAGATGAAAACAACTGTGCGAGCGCGCCATTGTTATAGCGAAACAGGATAGCGCACTGCTCATCAACCCCGGTTGAAGACGGCGTCATTACGGCATCGATATGATCTGGTTTTCCGAGGACGCTCATGGCTATAAAAACGTTATAAATACCAATATCCATTAATGTTCCACCGCCCAGCGCGGGATCAAATAACCTTTTTGGTACGGGTGGGGTTGGCTTAAAGCCAAAATTCACCAAAACTGATTTGATGTCACCGAGTGAGCCCTGCCCTATCATCTCCTGCATTTTTATATAATGCGGATGAAATTTTGTCCATAACGCTTCCATTAGAAAGATCTTCTTTTCTTTGGCTATTTCAATCATTTCCAATGCCTGTTTCCTATTCATTGCAAATGGCTTTTCACACAACACGGCTTTATTGTTGCGCAGGCAGAGCAATGTATTTTCATAATGCAGGTTATGTGGGGTAGCAATGTAGATCACATCCACTTCCGGATTTTGAACCAGCGCTTCATAGCTCTCATGCGCATATTTCACAGGAAACTCCTTATTGAAATCATCCGCAGATGCTTTACTGCGCGAACCAACGGCAATCAAAACGCAATCTTCAGCATATTGAAGATCGCCTGCGAATTTACGCGCAATGCGCCCGGCTCCTAAAATGCCCCACCTTATAGTTTTCATTTATTTAGTTTATTTGACTTTTGACAATTCGCGCCTCACCCCAACCCATCTCCAAGAGAGAGGGGCTTCAAGTCTCTCCTTTGGAGAGGATTTAAGTGAGGCCCAACCCATGCTATTGTAACATTATAATGCCGTAAATGTAATCTTAAAAAAACATTTCATTAATTTGAGAAGTTACTCCATTACCAATTTAATCCTTTTATATGAAAACTTTTTTATGCCTGTTGCTTACGTTGTTGTTTTTAAAACCGGCAATAGCTCAAACCGATCTTTTACAGGTTAAAACTAAGAATGGCGTTGTACAGGGGACGATAGATCAAGGTTCATGGGTGCGAAGCTTTAAAGGGGTCCCGTTTGCGCAACCCCCCGTGGGCAAATTGCGCTGGCGGGAACCACAGCCTGTAAAAAATTGGAAAGGGGTACGAATGGCTGATCATTTTGGCCATCAACCCATGCAAAAACGGATTTACAGCGACATGATATTCCGTGCCGATAGTACCAGTGAAGATTGCCTGTACCTCAATGTATGGACTCCTGCAAAACTCGCGAATGAAAAGCTACCCGTACTGGTTTATTTTTTTGGCGGGGGGTACAGG
>CAZZUU010000422.1:0-3531 GCA_964657275.1 uncultured Mucilaginibacter sp.
CCCTCCACAAACTCCCCTCATCGTGCCAAACCTCATTGCGTTGTGATACGCCATGGGCATTTAGCAGCAATACAGCAAAAAAAACTATCACAAGAGCCGACATAGCAAATTTACCTTTTTCAATTACCTTATATCTTCTCAATATCACGCCCGCATAACTGACAACACTTAATGAAAGGCCAATAAAAGGAAAATACATCCTATGGTCATTGGTTACCTCAGCAAAAGGGGCCAAAGATGTTGGCAATAAAGCTGCCGCGAACCAGATTAATCCAAAAGCGACCGGCTTTGTTTCGTCTTTAACTGATGTTCTGAAAACAGCTATAATAAGGGAGACTACGAAAATACAGCCTATAATGATACGTTCGTCGAAGGCATTTTTTATTATCGTCCAATCCGAATCTGCGCTAAGATTAGCGGGAATAAAGAATGATATAAAGTAATGAACCCATACAAATGTTTGGGTTAAAACGTAAGGCAGCAACGGATTGGTAATGCCCGGGATGGATGATATTCGTGATAGTGTATAAGTTTGCGTAATAACAATTACCAAAACCAAGGGCGCTAAGCTGGTCAGTGTTTGACCGAGAGGCTTCAAGTTCTTTTTATAGAATAAGCCTGCAATTGAAAGCTTTTTCTCAAATAGACAAATGTAAAAAAAAAGGATAATTATTAATACAGGCATAATCTCCTTTGCAAAAACACCCAAAAATGCAGGTATTATATAAATGAAATATTTCCTTTTGGATGGCCAATTAACATAGACAAACAGCGAAAAAACGACCATAAAACTTGACAAAACATCTGAACGGGAAATGATATAATTTAAAGTTTCGGCGTTCACTTTGTGAAGAGCGTACCATGAAACAGCAACTATTGCCAGATAACTTGCCCAGTTATGATCGAATGAAACTCTCAGTATTTTTTTGAATAAGAAAAACAGCACTACGCACAAACCAATGTGCCAAATGAAAGTTGAAAGCTGAAAATAAAATGGATCAAGTCCGTTGCCAAGCCAATAGTCTATAGCAAGTGAAGTTGTAACCAACGATCGCAATCCCCAATGGGATGGGTCGGCACTAAACATTTTAGGATCGGTAAAAAACGACGGAATATTTTTTAAATCACGAATAAAAACGTTGTTAACTACCGCGTGAAAATCATCAAAATGAAACCCGTTATTAAAATGATTGGCATAAGCGACAATTAACAGGCACAAAACAGCAATGGCAAAGCCCAGTACATTTCTATTGGTTTTATTCATGTTTTTAGCTCAAAAAAAATTAAGACAAATTGTGCTCAGAGGCTGCTGAAGCACCCTTTTTAATCTCGGCCATTTCTATTTTCAATAATGCCAGTTCCTGCGCAATCACTTTATTTTGCTTTTGCAATTTGGAAGCCACAACACTTAAGTGCAACAAGTACACAAGCGAGACAAAAACTGATATAGTAAAAACCAAATTTGCTGGGATGGATACCCCAAACAAACCAGAGAACACTTTTAGCCCATTGCCCCAAATAGAAAATGTAACTAAAATGGCGGTAAATAACAGCCAAATGATGGAGTATTCTTCACGCAATCGTCCTTTAATCACCAGACGTGATACCAGACCTAAAAATGCGACACTGATAATGATGGTAATAACTTGAATCCTTAACATAATTAGTTTTGTTTGCGTACGAATGAAAAAAGCATGGCTATTGTAACCTTTAATGTATAATAGAAGGACCTAAGATTTCCTATCGAAGACTTTCCGCCATTACGGGGAGCCATCTGCACAGCCGTCTCATTTATACTTAATCCCGCCTTAGCAAAAATCAGTAACGATTCGGGTTCGGGATAGTCGTCTGGATAACATTCAGCTGCCAGTGCTATTGCCTTTTTATCAAATAACCGAAAACCCGATGTGCTGTCGTAGATGTGTAAACCGGTAAGTAACTTATTCAACCAATGAAAATATTTTATGCCAGCACGGCGCATGAAAGTAGTCTGAAATCCCTTTTTTTCAATAAAACGTGAACCAATAACCACATTGGCACCGGTTTGTTCATAACAATTAATAAGTTTTATTAATTCGTGTGGCGGATGCTGCCCGTCGCCATCCATTTGTATGGCCAGGTCGAAATTATTTTTCAGGGCATATTTCAAGCCGCTTTGAATGGCGCCGCCGATGCCTAAATTAACTGGTAAATCGATAAGGTGAGTGTTGTATGATCTCGCTATATGATTGGTATTATCAGTAGAGCAATCGTTAATTACAGAAACATGCAGCGAATATTTTTCAAGGTAGTCCAAGCGCATCAACACATTTAATAAATCCGGTAACGATTGTTGTTCATTATAGCAGGGGACCATAACGAGCGTTTTTATCTTCATCAATTTATCAATTTTTGAAAATTATACGACTAAAAATTTTAAAAGTTATCGTTAAACGAAATTAAATCTTTTTTAATATATGCCGAGCAATTCCCACTCCCTATGAGTGTTGATTTCTAAATATATCAAATAATTGAAAATGAGTACTTTCCTGATAAAAAAAACCATGTTTTTCACGTCAAACTTATCATTACAATAAATTTCTTACTTAAAATATAATTTAATCCCAGTTAAAAAATAAAAATAATAGAGAACAAGCAATCAAACAAAAAAATAACAAAATATCATCAGCGTAAATAGTTTAAAATAAAGAAGCCCGGCACTAACACACCGGGCCTCGTATTTTCACTAGCCTAATTGTTATTATGCCATTTTCTCTTTTACAGTTTCATATTCCTTATTAGCATTCGTTGAATGACTTTCGTCCAAATGCTGTTGCAATATTCTTGAGAATTCAGTGGCGTTTACAGCATTGAAAATAGTAGAATGCTCGCCTTTAACTTCATAGCTTTTAACCGACCTTGCATATTTTTTCCAGGCGTATTTAGCTTCATAATTAACCGGCATTTCCTTGTAAATAATTTTATTTGCTGTATCCACAAAGAAATAGTGCTGCATTGCCGCAAACAATATAATGTCACCATCATATAGCGTCATTTTATAAGTGCTAAATGCTCTTTCCATTTTAACGGTCAAATTGTCAAAAACATCCTGTTCTATATTTTCGAGTTTTGGTTCGGGGATACCAAACAACGGTTTAACCCGGGTAGTTTTATAAAGCACCGCCTGTTTGGGGTGTTTTGTTAGCAGGAACCACTCAAATTTAATTTTCGTTGGAATAGTGGAAACTAATTTTTTTACTACTGTTGGGATGTGATAAAAATTGCCAAAAGACGCAGGCACCATTAGTCTTTGTTCTTTTACATTGGCATCAAACATAGCAAGCATTGATACCTTTTTACCCATTGCCTGGAGTTGAATGGCCATTTCAAAAGCTATTGTACCACCAAGGCAATGCCCGGATAAAGCGTAAGGACCGTCCGGGTTTTGCAACAACATTTCTTCAACATACCGTGCTGCTATGCCCTGTATAGTATCCGGAAATTCGTCCGCATCGCTATTATCTGTATATTGTTGCAACCCATATACCGGTT
>CAZZUU010000423.1:0-3486 GCA_964657275.1 uncultured Mucilaginibacter sp.
GAAGGCTTTGGGGTGCCAGATTGAAAAAGCGCCCGGTGCAGCTGGTAAGCGGGAAATGCTGCGGGCTATAAAAACAGCATAGCCACATCTTTTTATATGTTCGTCCTTACGCCCTTCCAAACATAAAACATTACTTTTGCAACAATGCCATTAATACCTCCTGTTACAGCCCCAACACCAGCAACTGCTTTTGATCGACTTGTTAAAATCATGGACGATCTGCGCCTAAATTGCCCCTGGGATAAAAAGCAAACGCTCGAAAGCCTCCGTCATTTAACGATCGAAGAAACGTATGAACTTTCGGACGCTATCTTAAGTATCGATATGCCTGAAATAAAGAAAGAGCTGGGTGATATTATGCTGCACCTGGTATTTTATGCACGTATCGCATCAGAAACAAATGATTTTAACATCACGGATGTATTAAATGGTGTTTGCGATAAATTAATTAACAGGCATCCACACATTTATAGCGATGTTGAGGTAAAGGATGAAAACGATGTAAAGCGAAATTGGGAGCAAATTAAACTAAAGGAAGGCAATAAGTCTGTTCTCGGCGGCGTGCCTGCATCGCTTCCTGCGTTAGTAAAAGCCTCGCGCATACAGGAAAAAGCCCGCGGCGTTGGTTTTGATTGGGAAGAAAAAAGCCAGGTTTGGGCAAAAGTGGAAGAAGAGTTACAAGAATTTAAAAACGAATTTAATGCTGAAGACGAAGCTAACATCAACCACGAAAAAGCGGAGGGCGAATTTGGCGACTTGCTTTTTTCATTGATCAATTATGCGCGGTTCATAAACATTAATCCCGAAAATGCTTTAGAGAAAACAAATCGTAAATTTATAAAGCGCTTTCAATACCTCGAAAACAAAGCAGTGGAAAACGGCAAGCAATTACGTGACATGACGCTTGCCGAAATGGATATTTTTTGGGAAGAAGCTAAAAAGATTTAAAATATTTCAATATTTGTAACGTTCGTTAATAAAAACCCCTATTCAATAAATAATAATTACCCATAGAAATGAAACATCCCATACTTTACCTGTTTGTTATTTTAACCGCTTTCACCGCCGCATGCTCAAATACCAATATACCTGCGCCTGTAAAAAATGTGAACCCTGTAGGTTCATTTTCCGGAGTGTTTTTATATATACATACGCCGGCGAATAGTACGAAGTTGGATACCATATCGGCAAACATTCAGCTTGTTATGAATTCTGATAAAACTTTTTCGGTTACCGGCGATACAACAACATTACATGCCGGCAGCCATGGTACCTTCGCCTATGATTCAAGCACCGAACTTCAGTTTTACGATGCTACCTACCCTGCAACAGGAATACCTACGAAAACACATTTGAGCGGTGTTTATAATTACGTGTATGACAACTTGTACCTTAACATTACCGGCAGTGATCCCTTGGATACGGTAACTTATCGCTACAATTTGAAGAAAAATTAATCGCTCGTTTATTTAAATCTTATCGCTTTTACCGGCGTTATTTTGGTTACAAGAGTTGAGGGTCCTATCATTACCAGCAAGCATACAGTTAATGTGCCTGCATTCAACAGCACTGCATCTATCCAACTGAATTGTATGGGGATGAAACTCATGTAGTAGGATGCCTGGTCGAGTTTAAATAAATGTGTTTGCGATTGTAGAAACCCAAGCCCAAATCCAAATAAATTTCCGAGTAATAAGCCCAGGCCGATCATATAAAAAGCGTTGTATAAAAATACTTTTTGTAATTCCCAGTTGGTAGCCCCCATTGCTTTTAATATCCCGATCATTGATGTACGCTCCAGTATCATAATCAATAACGCCGATATCATGTTTATCACCGCTACTATGATCATTAATATCAGCACTACATTGGTATTCCCGTCCAGCAGTCCCATCCACGTAAAAATGGTTGGGTAATTGTCCACTATGGTATATGATTTAAGCTTACCTGGCAGCAGGTTATCCACTGCATCGCTGGCTTCTTTTAATTTGTCAAAGTCTTTTATCTTGATCTCATAACCGCCAATCTCGTTGTTGTCCCAGTTATTTAGCCGGCCTATAAGCGACATATCGCCAATTACATAGGTTTTATCCACATCATCAATACTGGTACTGTAGATGCCTTTTATTGTAAATGGCCGCCGTCTTAATGGCTCTTGTACAAAATACATTAATATTTTGCCGCCCACTTTTAGCTTTAACCGGTTTGCCGTAAATTGGGATATCAGGATTTCTTTTGTAGCTTCAGTTGAATCTGTAAAATCAATAATATTTCCGGCTATAAGATTTCTTTTAAAGAAGGACCAGTCGTATGTTTTATCAACCCCTTTTAAAACGACTCCTTCTATCTCGTCATTTGCCTTTATAATTCCCGGCTTAGTAGCGAAAGGCATTATCCTGTCAATCAAATAATTGGCCTGGGCCTTTTTTACGAATATGGGATTTGCTGTGAAAGGAGAGTTTTCATAGGAATTATTAAGGTCGAATTTTACAACCTGCAGATCGCCGGAAAAACCCCGGATCTTCTCCCTGATCTCCTGTTTAAAGCCTTTAACTATGGCAACGGAAAGTATCATCACGCCAAGGCCCAGCATAATGCCAATAATAGCTATGCGTACTATTAGTTTTGAAAATGTACGCTTTGACTTAAATGTTATGCGGTTGGCTACGAAATAGGCGAAACTCAATGCAGCGTGTTTTTTTGTATCTTCGCAAAGATGCAGTTTTGCCTTTAAAACTGGCACTTTTTAATTCTTCTATCTATATTTTTAATGAAAGGCACAAACATTTTTTTTGCTTTCGCAATCATTGGCAGTTTATTGCCCAATAAAATTTTGGCGCGCAACCACATTTACCATATCCATAAAAATAAAAGTGGCAGAAAGTTCGAAAAAAAGATAATTCCCGGTGCCGACCAAACCGGCCTTTATGTCGATTATCTGAAAGGTAAAAACGTTGGTATGGTGGTAAATCAAACCTCTGTGATCGGCAAAAACCTGGCACCCAGTGTCGACAGTTTGTTAAAACGCGGGGTTGTTATTAAAAAGATTTTCGGGCCAGAGCATGGTTTCAGGGGAAATGCGAGTAACGGTGCTAACGTAAATGATGCTGTTGATCAGCAAACAGGGCTGCAGGTAATCTCATTGTATGGCAACAAGCATTATAAACCAACGCTAAATGACTTGGAAGGGATTGATGTAATGATATTTGATATCCAGGATGTTGGTGCCCGGTTCTTTACCTTCCTTTCCACATTACAATACATAATGGAAGCCTGTGCTGAAAATAATATCGAATTGATGATTTTCGACAGGCCCAACCCCAATGGGTCCTATATTGACGGGCCAGTGCTCGACACCGTAAACCGGTCGTTTATCGGGCTAAATCCTATACCTATTGTGTATGGCCTCACTATAGCCGAGTATGCTCAAATGCTGAATGGCGAAGGCTGGTTAAAAAACCATGAGCAATGTAAGTTAAAGATAAT
>CAZZUU010000424.1:0-3485 GCA_964657275.1 uncultured Mucilaginibacter sp.
CATCGATTTTATCAACGAGTTTTTAGCCGAGTACGATTTTGACCGTGTCGATTTTGTATACGAGCCTGGGCAGTACTCTATCCGTGGCGGTATTGTTGATATATTTTCTTTCTCCCACGAATTGCCCTATCGTGTTGAATTTTTCGGCGACTTTATCGAATCCATTCGGACATTCGAGATCGAGAGCCAGCTTTCGGTGGAACAGGTTAAGACCATCACCATTGTGCCCAATGTGCAATCGAAGTTTTTAACGGAAAGCAATATTTCTCTGCTGGAATATGTGGATGCAGGTACACAGGTCTGGATAAAAGATGTTCAATTTACCCTTGATATTATTCAAAGCGGTTATAAAAAGGCCACGCAGCTATGGAAGGCGCTATCTATTGAGGATAAAAACCAAAATCCGGATTGGATAGACCCCAAGTTTGGTTTTACAGATGAAAAGCTGATCACCCACCAATTGCATGATTTTGCGATAGTGGAATTTGGCAAACAGTTCTTTTACAATCCCGATAAGGCCATTAATTTTGATATGCGCCCGCAGCCTTCTTTTAACAAGGATTTTACGCTGCTGATCCACAACTTTAAGAATAACAACGCCGAGCATATTGAAAATTACATCCTTACAGACTCGGCGCGACAAATAGAGCGGCTATACGCTATACTGGAAGATCTTGATAAAACCGTAAAATTCACACCGATAAGTATTTCGATACGGGAGGGTTTTGTTGACCGTGAACAAAAGTTAGCATGCTATACCGACCACCAGATATTTGACCGGTACTATAAATACAAACTAAAAAAAGGTTACCAGCGTTCGCAAGCTATAACGTTAAAGGAGCTTCGTGAACTAAAGCCAGGCGATTATGTAACGCACATTGACCACGGCATTGGCAAATATGCCGGACTTGAGAAAGTGGAGGTGTCGGGCAAAATGCAGGAGATGATTCGCCTGATATATGCCGATAACGACCTGCTGTATGTAAATATCAACTCGCTTAACCGCATATCAAAATATAGTGGTAAGGAGGGCACTGTGCCGAAGATGAATAAGCTTGGCACAGATACCTGGGAAAGGCTGAAGAAAACCACAAAAAAAAAAGTTAAAGACATAGCCCGCGACCTGATCAAACTTTACGCTGTGCGTAAGGCGCAGCAGGGCAATGCCTTCTCGCCCGACAGCTATATGCAAACCGAGCTGGAGGCCTCCTTTATTTACGAGGACACCCCCGACCAGGAAAAAGCCACCACCGACTTTAAAAAAGACATGGAATCGCCCCACCCGATGGACAGATTAATTTGCGGGGATGTTGGTTTCGGTAAAACTGAGATCGCTGTAAGGGCGGCGTTTAAAGCGGTATCTGACAGCAAGCAGGTGGCCATACTAGTACCCACAACTATTTTGGCGGCGCAGCATTATAAAACTTTTTCCGACCGCTTAAAAGGATTTCCCTGTAATATTGACTATGTTAACCGCTTTAAATCGAGCAAACAGATTAAAGACACATTAGCCGATCTGAAAGACGGGAAAGTGGATATCATTATCGGCACGCACCGCCTGGTGAGTAAAGATGTTAAGTTTAAGGATTTAGGGTTAATGATCATTGACGAAGAGCAAAAATTCGGCGTAACCACCAAAGAAAAGCTGAAACAAATGCGCGCCAATGTAGATACGCTTACGCTTACAGCGACGCCTATCCCGCGTACGCTCCATTTTTCGCTGATGGGCGCGAGGGACCTTTCCATTATTTCAACCCCGCCGCCTAACCGGCAACCGGTAGTAACCGAGTTGCATGTGTTTAACGATACGCTTATAAAAGAGGCAATTGAGCATGAGATAGACCGCGGCGGCCAGGTGTTTTTTATCCACAACCGTGTGATGGACCTTCCGCAGCTTGGCGGGATGATCCATCGCCTGGTGCCCAAGGCGCGCATTGGCATTGCGCACGGGCAACTGGAAGGCGATGCCCTGGAAGATGTGATGTTGAAGTTTGTTAACGGGGAGTATGATGTTTTAGTAGCTACAACCATTATTGAGGCTGGTCTTGACATTCCTAATGCAAACACCATCATTATCAACTATGCGCACATGTTTGGATTGAGCGACCTGCACCAGATGCGCGGCCGTGTTGGTCGCAGCAACAAAAAGGCATATTGCTATTTGCTGAGCCCACCGCTTTCAACACTTACCAATGAAGCCCGTAAAAGATTGAGCGCCATTGAAGAATTCAGCGACCTGGGCAGCGGCTTTAACGTAGCCATGCGCGACCTGGATATCCGCGGAAGCGGTAACCTGTTAGGCGCCGAGCAAAGCGGTTTTATAGCCGAAATAGGCTTTGAAATGTACCATAAGATACTGGATGAGGCGATACAGGAACTAAAGGAAGATGAATTTAAAGGCGTGTTTCCGGATGATAAACCGAGACCCTTTATTTCGTTTACCCAGATTGACACCGATATGGAGATATTGATACCGGATGAATATGTAACCAACATAGCCGAACGGTACAATTTATACACAGAGCTATCCAAACTGGAAAACGAGGTGGAGTTAAAAGCGTTCCAGCAGCAGTTGCATGACCGTTTTGGCCCTATCCCGCCGCAGGTTAACGATCTGTTAAATACCATGCGCCTGCAATGGCTGGGAAAAGCGATCGGGTTCGAAAAGATTTCATTAAAGAAGAACGTGCTGCGCGGTTATTTTATCGCTAACCAGCAATCACCCTATTTTGAGACCGAGGCTTTCAGGCAAATACTTTCATTTGTGCAGGCCAACCCAAGGCGGTGTAATTTAAAAGAAGTGAAAAACACGCTGCGTTTAAGCATTGAGGGCATTAACAGCATAAACCAGGCGGTTAACTTGCTGAGTGAGGTCGCAGAACCGGTTGGGGTTTAGGATTTTGTTGTCATATAATATTCTCAACTGTTATAATTACTCCGATTTTGTTTTAAATTGCAATACAACTTTAGCTTAATTATGGTAAGATTATATTCCTACTCCGTTTACCTTGTCATATTTATTATACCAGCATTTTTTGTTGTTGTAGCTACTTTATCTTACGGTGAGCCGAACGAACTGATCTATATTTTGTTTTACTTACCCATTTTTGCTTTTTGGGTTTATATTATTTATCAGTCAAAGCGAATTTATTATAAGGGATCAGAGTTGTATCTCTTCAACCTTTTTTCCAATAAAGTGGTGGTTGTGAAAAAGGATCAAGCTGCCAGCATTGAAAAAAGAAGTTTTTCCTTTTTTCGTGACACCGGCACTTACAAATTAACCTATTGGGTTAGTAACGATAAGGTTGAAACTATATGGTTCGCCGTGAACGGTTTTCTTGACGATCACGACGAAATTATGGATAAAATAAATTCCATTAATTAGGAATTTAATATCAAAGACACCAATAACATTGAATTGGCGCTTAACGATTATAGTTCGCCTGGGGAGTCGGTTGGGGTTAGCTGAGGGGTCTACTTCTTTA
>CAZZUU010000425.1:0-3477 GCA_964657275.1 uncultured Mucilaginibacter sp.
GTCATCATTTTTGCGGTTTGAGCGATGCAAGGCTTCCAGTTGGTCTGCAAGTATCGATTCACTATCGTACAGTAAACGCCCGATAAGGGTACTTTTACCATCATCAACACTACCTGCAGTTATAAATTTTAAAATATCCATATGTTATATTTCGGATTTCGGATTTTCGATGTCGGATTTAGTTTTGGATTCCTGTCTTTGTTGGTGTTGTCACCAACAAAATTACGTTGGAGTCTCCTTTAAAAATATCCACCTTTTTTACGGTCTTCCATAGCGGCTTCGCTTACTTTATCATCCATACGGGCACCGCGCTCGCTGATTTTAGAGGCGCTGATCTCATCTATAATATCATCAATCTTCCACGCATCTGATTCTACGGCTGCCGTACAGGTCATATCACCCACGGTGCGGAAACGAACGTTACGGTGCTCAATAACATCATCCTCATCCATATTCAAAAATGGAGAAGCCGCCATTAACTGCCCGTTGCGGGTGATCACGTCACGCTCATGAGCGAAATAGATGGATGGCAACTCGATCTTTTCCCTGCGTATATAGTTCCAAACATCAAGCTCGGTCCAGTTACTGATCGGGAAAACTCTTACGTTTTCGCCTTTATGTATCTTACCGTTAAAAATATTCCAAAGCTCAGGGCGCTGGCGTTTGGGATCCCACTGGCCAAACTCATCCCTTACGGAGAAAATACGTTCCTTGGCGCGTGCTTTTTCTTCATCACGACGGGCGCCGCCTATGCAGGCATCAAACTGGTGTTTGGCGATGGTATCTAACAACGTAACGGTCTGTAATGCGTTGCGGCTGGCGTTTTTGCCTTTTTGCTCTACTACTTTACCTTCGTCGATAGAATCCTGTACATGGCCTATGATCAGCTTTTCGCCGATCCGTCTGATCATGGCATCACGGTATTCTATCGTTTCAACAAAATTGTGACCAGTATCTATGTGTACCAGCGGGAAGGGGAACTTACCCGGCCTGAAAGCCTTTTCGGCTAAGCGTACCAATGTTATGGAATCTTTCCCACCCGAAAATAACAGCGCAGGCTTTTCAAACTGACCCGCTACCTCGCGCAGAATATAAATGGCTTCAGCCTCCAACTCATCTAAATAATCCAGTTGATGTTTACTCATTTGTCAATAACTTCATTTACCTCGTGCAAACCGCACTCTTTTTTCGATGTATCTTCCCACCACCATCTGCCGGCCCTGAAATCCTCGCCGGGTTGCACCGCCCTTGTACAGGGTGCACAGCCAATGCTTGGGAAGCCCCTGTCGTGCAGTGTGTTGTAGGGGATATTGTATAATTTTATGTAATCCTTTACATCCTGTAGTGTCCAGCTATATATCGGATGGTATTTTACCAGGTTATTTTGCGCGTCCCATTCAACGTTATGCATATGTTCGCGTGTGGCAGATTGTTCTGCACGGATACCGGTTACCCAGCACTGGTTACCGGCTAAAGCGCGTTTCAACGGTTCAACCTTACGGATACCGCAGCATTCTTTCCGGTTTTCTACCGACTCATAAAAGCTATTCGGCCCTTTGGCGTTTACCATTTGCTCCAGTAGTTCATTGTTGGGATAGTAAGCATGGATAGGTTTACCGTAAATTTCTATCGTGCGGTTCCATACATAATAGGTTTCAGGAAATAAACGGCCGGTTTCAAGCGTGAAGACTTTAATAGGGAGGTTGTTTGTGAAGATCATGTGCGTGATCACCTGGTCTTCCCATCCAAAACTGGTCGAAAATATGATTTCCCCGGGGAATTTTTCCGCCAAAAGTGCCAAAGCCGCAACAGGCTCGATTCCTGCGGTTTGTTGTCTTATATCTTCGGTTAACTCACTCATTTACAATATCTTTCCTAAAAATATAGCAATACTTCTAATACTGATCAATATAACAATTACCGCAACCGCAATCATTATCGCTTTCGCGGATATGCGGTTTGATATTTTAGCCGCTATCGGCGATGCTATTGCACTGCCAATCACTAAACCTGCTACCGCCTCCCAATGGTTGCTGCTTAACATCGTGATAAATGTTATGGAGCTCATCAGCGCGATGAAGAACCGGCTTAACTTAACGGTTCCTAATGAAAAACGCGGGTGGCGACCACCTGCTATCAATGTTGATAAAACGATTGACCCCCAGCCTCCGCCGCCAACAGCATCAATAAAGCCACCGCCAAATCCCAGCAACGGTATCTTTTTAATTTTTTCAGATGATTTTTTTACGCCTGTTTTAAAAGCCTTCGAAAAAATCACGATCCCTAAAATTAAGGTGTACAAAGATACAAATGGTTTGGTATATTGACTGTAATGTTCGAGCGAAGATAGGAGATAGGCGCCTAACACAGCACCGATAATGCCAGGAAGAAGCAGTAATTTAAACAGCTTCCAGTTGATGTTTCCCATACGATAATGCATCCAGCCGGCAATACCGTTACTCATGATTTCCGACAAATGTACACCCATACTTGCTGACGCTGGCGGAATACCCATCGATAACGAAAAAGTGGTTGAGGTAACCCCATATGACATACCTATCGCTCCGTCAATCAGCGCAAACACAAATCCGGCACCAAGGAAATAATAAAAAACCGGGTTTATCGCCTGGATATATACTTTAAAATCAGGCTCTTTGAACCATAGGGCGGTTACGGTTATGATAATGGATAAAATGAGGGTACTCCAAATCAGCCATATAAAATTTTTCCTGAAAGAGGTTTTAGGTTCAACCAGTATTGATGTCACCTCGTTCAGCTTTTTAACCTTATACGCAAAATCGCCGTTAAGTGAATTACGCAGATGGCTCATCTGTTGCAGCGTAATATCTATTTCGGCAGGCAGGCCTTCATTTAACACTTCCTTTAGGCGTTTGGCTACCGTTGGCGATTTACCGTTAGTAGAAATAGCTATTTTAAGATCGCCTTTCTGTACAATTGAACCAAGGTAAAAATCACAGAGTTCCGGTTTGTCGGCAACGTTTACTAACAGTTTACGGTCGCGTGCAGCCTGCCTGATGAATTTGTTTAGCTTGCTATCGTCAGTTGCAGCAATTACCACATCAGCATCGTTCAGATCAGTATCTGCAAATGACTTTTGCAGGATATGCACACCCTTATATTCCGCGCTAAGCAAGTGTACTTCGGGAGAAATAGCAAGCGCTACTACGGTAACTTTTGCTTGGGGGCTGTTTTGTAAAATCGCGTTCAGTTTTTCGAGGCCCACATTGCCCGCGCCAATAAGCACCGTATGCAATTCATTCAGCTTTAAAAAAACCGGGAACAAACAATTGCCTTCGGCTTTTTCATCCTTTATGGATTTTAACTTACTATCCTTAGGCAACAACGTCATAAAGCGCTTTAATAGTTTTAAACTGCGGGTGCAATGCTACCACCTCGCCAAACACGATCAGGGCAGGGGATACGATCTTGTTTTCGGCGGCAAGCTCAACAATAGTA
>CAZZUU010000426.1:0-250 GCA_964657275.1 uncultured Mucilaginibacter sp.
CCTTATCATTACCGCCGGTAAATAATATCCCCGGCTTTTGTGAAAGCTCCAAAGTAAATATGGGATTGCCGTGCCCGTTAAGTTCTGCTATTTTTTCTACGGAGATCATTTTTTTTAGTCGATGGTCCATGGTCGATAGTCCATAGCTGAAGTTCCAATACCATTGACTATGGACTCAAGTCTACTTATGCCGTTCCTCTAAATTCTTAGCTATCTTTTCCAGGCTTAACCCTTTTTCGCGGAGTAAAAC
>CAZZUU010000426.1:260-3465 GCA_964657275.1 uncultured Mucilaginibacter sp.
CAGCAGGTGAAAAACCAGGTCTGATGATTCATTGATCAGGTCGGTTTCTGTTTCGTTTAGCGCCGCTATCACTGTTTCCACAGCTTCCTCACCAACCTTTTGCGCAATCTTGTTTAAGCCTTTTTTGTGCAGTTTATTGACGTAAGAGCCCTCTTTTGGATTTTCGTACCGGTCGGCAATAATATCAACCAACTGCAGTATGAAATTTTGATTATAATCCGTTTTAAAACAGCTGCGGTCACCGGTATGGCAGGTAGGGCCATCGGCTTTAACCTTTATCAGCAGAGTATCGTTATCACAATCAATATGGATATCCTTAACATGAAGATAGTTATTGCTGGTTTCGCCTTTGGTCCACAAACGGTTTTTTGAGCGTGAAAAGAAGGTGACTATATTTTCGGCAACGGTTTTATCGTATGCTTCCTGGTTCATGTAACCAAGCATCAGCACTTCCAATGTTTGTTCGTCCTGTATTATTACCGGTACTAATCCGTCTGTTTTGTTAAAATCGATGTTCATGTTATATATTCTTAAACACACTAAATCAAACACGTCATGCCGTCCGCCTATCGGCGGATCGGCACCCCACAGGACAATTCGTCTGCATGGTGTTGAGTTAGCATGTGAGATGCTGAAACAAGTTCAGCATGACATTCTAATTTATTTCCCTAACCTCTATGTTATTACTTTTCAATATCTTCTTCAAATCCGGTATCAATATCTCACCATAGTGAAAAACTGAAGCTGCCAGTGCTGCATCAACGTTTGACTTTTCAAAAACATCAATAAAATGCTGTACCGAACCGGCACCCCCCGATGCTATAACCGGGATGTTCACCGCATCATTCACCAATTTTAACAAATTATTATCAAAACCGGCTTTTGTGCCATCATGATCCATCGAAGTTAGCAATATTTCACCCGCACCGCGACTTTCGGCCTCCATTATCCAGTGTAACGTTTCTTTTTCGGTTGGGATACGACCGCCATTTAAATGAACAGTGTTAATATCATTAATTAGCCGCGTGTCTACCGCTATTACCACAAACTGTACACCGAATGCTTTCGCAAGCTCGTCAATCAACGCCGGGTTGCGCACTGCAGCCGAATTGATAGAGATCTTATCAGCACCTGCATTTAATAAGGCATCAGCATCAGCAATTTCATTGATACCGCCGCCGATAGTGAACGGTATGTTGATTTGCCGGGCAACAGACTTTACCAACTCCACCATAGTTTTTCTGCGTTCTACAGTTGCCGTTATATCCAAAAAAACAAGTTCATCTGCACCCTGTTGCGAATAGTTCCAGGCGAGTTCAACCGGGTCGCCGGCATCGCGCAGGTCTACAAAGTTCACACCTTTAACCGTGCGTCCGTCTTTGACGTCTAAACAAGGGATTATTCTTTTCGAGAGGCCCCCCGACCCCCTAAAGGGGGAGTTAATAGCATGTTTAATTGTTTCCAATACTTTTTCTAAGTGATTAAATACCTGATCGTTTGTGAAACGTATTACTTTTAAACCATCAAGTTCCAAATTGCGCTGCCGTTCTATATCGTTCTTCGCTACGTCAGCGAGTTGATGAATGATGCCATCTAATTCGATAACCAACTTATGCTGATGGCAATATAAGTCAGCAATATAAATGCCTAATGGGCGTTGTCTTCTAAATTTAGCGCCAGTTTGGTTACCCCTTAGATGTCCCCAAAGTAACATTTCGGCTGGCGTCATATTATATCTCAGCGCCTCTGCATTCTTAAATATAAGATGGCCTGCGCCTAAAAACATTTTCTTTTTCACAACGATGGTTCCCCCTTCAGGGGGTTAGGGGGCTTTAGATGGAGATGAGACTCTCCAAATTCCAATTCTTTATTTCATCAATAGTGATGTGACCCTCATAAATTGCTTTGCCAACCACGCACGATTCAACCTTTATAGTGCTTAATTGTTCAATATCATCCATTGAGCTTACGCCGCCGGAAGCGATGAGTTTGATAAAAGGCGAATGGTCGAGCAATTTTGAATAAAGCTCAACGCCCGCACCACCCAGTTTGCCATCTTTATTAATGTCGGTACATAGAAAGCGAAAAAATCCTAACTGTAAACATCGGTCAACATAGTCCATTAATTTAATCGGAGAGCTTTCCATCCATCCAGAATATTTGATCACCTCGTCAAGCACGTCGATGGCAATTACCACCTGGTCAGAACATTTGTCGCGACCGCAAATTGCCTGGCTGAGTTCTTTAAGGAAACTTGGGTTGGTAAGCGCCTGGGTGCCCACTATTACCCTATGTACCCCCGCATCTATTAATTCCTTTACCTTATCAATACTGCGTATACCGCCGCCATATTGTACCAGCATGTCTGTTTTTTTGATCACATCAAACAAGTATTGTTGATTGGAAAAGTCGTTTTTGGCGCCGTTCAAATCAATGATGTGGATCATGTTAGTGCCGTGCGACTGGTAGCGCTCGATCATTTGTTCGAGGGTAACGTCATATTCAGTTACCTGTTTATAATCCCCCTCGCGCAGGCGCACTACTTTTTTGTCTAAAATATCAATTGCAGGAATTATGTACATGTTTTTAAATTTTTGAGAAGTTTGTTAGTAAGGTTTCGCCATACGCGCCAGATTTTTCCGGGTGAAATTGTACACCGTAAAAATTGTCCCGCCAAATTGATGCCGAAAATTTGTTATTGTAAGTTGTTGAAGATAAAGTATATTCAATATTATACTCAATAAAGTATGAATGTACAAAGTAAAAGTGTGAACCGTTAGGAATATTTTGAAAAAGTTTGTTTTCCTTTTCGGGATACACCCTGTTCCAGCCTGTATGCGGCACTTTGTAATCGGGGCTGTTTGCGAATTTTAATGTTTTTACAGGGAATAAATTTAACAGCTTAGCGTCGCCTTCCTCAGAGTATGACGTTAGCAATTGCATACCTACACAAATGCCCAAAGTTGGTTTGGTGAGCGATTTTATGGTGGGTACCAGGCCTGTTTGTTCGAGTTTGTTCATAGCTGCACCAGCATGGCCAACACCCGGAATGATATAGCGGTCATACTGTTCAAAATCTTCCTCTTTATTGATCATTCCATGCGGAATCCCCAGCCGCTCCAAAGCAGCAGTTAAAGAGAAGATGTTCCCGGCGCCGTATTGAATAATGCCGATACCCCCCCCGCCCCCTAAAGGGGGAGCTTTC
>CAZZUU010000427.1:0-3460 GCA_964657275.1 uncultured Mucilaginibacter sp.
TGTGTTATAGTTCTGGCTAAAAGGCGAAAGTGCCTCAGTAGCATTGAACGGGCTGCCATGGATATCAGTATTTTCATCCCTTATCCCTGCAAGGATAGTATAACTTTTGGGCAATGTAATGGTAAATACGGAGTAACCTGCATAAACATTCTGGTTATAATCGTACACGTTTGAATTTTGCGGGCTTAAAACAAACCCACTGTTGTAGAGGAAATAATCTGAAGTACTGCTAATCCTCCTGATAATTGTTTTACCCCCGGCTTCCAGTTTAAACACTTTGTTTATGGGTAAGGTATAGTCAAGCTGCAAAGTGTACTCATTATTAATGCCCACTATATTGTCCTGCAAGTTGTTGAACACCCCCGAATAGTAATTCGTAAAGTCAGTAGTACCGTTATTGTGACTCCATTGCGTAGAGAAATCAATTTCGTGTCCCTCTTGTTTAAACTTGTGTGTGTAATCCATGCTCCAGTCAAAACCATCAATTAAATTGTGTGTAAGGCTTTGGGATGTATACGGAGTCGCCGACATGGTTGATGAATTCCCATTATTGTTAAATTCAATCTGGTTGAACCTGAAAGTGGAAGTGATGTTATTAAAAGCATTAAACTGGTAACCCGCGTTTACCGAACCTATCAAAGCATGCCTGTGCAGTACACTGGTACCATGCGACGAAGTGGAGGTATGCACGGTATCAAGGTCAATCGTCTGGTTAAAATCAGTAATTGAAGTTTGCGGCCATGATGCGTTGCCGCCCACGTTTACACCCAAGTTAAAACGGTTTTTATTGTAGTTGATATTGGCATTGCCATTGTTTTGCCTGGTGCCAACACCACCGCTCACCGAGCCGCTGATACCCGAAACATTTTTTTGCTTGGTTATGATATTGATAATACCTGCAGACCCTTCAGCATCATATTTTGCCGATGGAGAAGTAATTACCTCGATGCTCTTGATTTGATCAGCAGGGATAGCTTTTAATACATCTGATAAACTGGCTGATGTGGCACCAGAAGGCTTCCCGTTGATAAGGACACGCACATTCTGATCGCCGCGTATTGAAACATTACCGTTTATATCAACCGATACCAATGGAACTTTTTCAAGCAAGTCTGTCGCGGTGCCTCCTGCTGCAGTCAAATCCTTTTCTGCGTTGTATACAATCTTGTCAATTTTGCTTTCAACAATAGGCGCTTGCCCGGTCACTACTACTTCTTTCAACGACCTGGCACTTGGTGCCACATACACAATTCCCAGGTTTTTGTCGGGCTTTGAATCGGTTGTTACCACCGGATCAATTACTTTGTTTGGATAACCTATAAAGGTAATGCTAAGCTTATAGCTGCCGGGATGTAAATTATCGAGCTTAAAATTTCCCTTTTCGTCAGTAATAACACCA
This sequence comes from uncultured Mucilaginibacter sp., assembly GCA_964657275.1. GTDB lineage: Bacteria > Bacteroidota > Bacteroidia > Sphingobacteriales > Sphingobacteriaceae > Mucilaginibacter. Next base: position 1,400 of record CAZZUU010000427.1, read on the forward strand.
GTTATCGGCGCCTTTCCGCCACTCCGGTATAAACCAACCGAGGCATAGTCCATTGGCTTTTTAGTTACCGAATCAATCAGCGTACCTGATATTTTCCCAACTATCGTTGAGCCACCGCCAAATTGAGCATTAGCAGTGATAAAAGAGCATAAAATTGCAATAAATATATAAAAACGTTTCATTTGCTGTGTTTTTTCTAATTGGAGGCGAAATTAAAGGAATTGTTACAATTAAGCACTGATTTATTTCATCAAATTGTAACATTGTTGTATATAATACACTAAGGCACAATTAAAAAGGCATTTTCAGATTTTGCCTGCTTAACGAAATTTTTATACTTCCGCAAATCGCTTTTAACGTTGCCCGCTTGTTCATGTTCTACGGAATTTTATATTATACTAAACGGAGGCTCAATAAATGGACAGGAATGCAACTAAGATAGTGTTGAATCACTGTTGTCCGGTAAACATAAAAACAGGGGTTGAAAAACCCCTGCATAGTTTAACTTTGAATTACCACACCCAAAGTTTAAGCTATGCCCAAAAGTACATTTTTTACCGGACAGCCGATATTCAATCAATTACTTTCTTACATTCCCCGCACTAAGATTGATCAGCTGGCAGTTAAGCATAAATCAGATTACTATTGTAAGAAATTTAAAGTTTACGATCACTTGGTGACGATGCTTTTTTGCTGCTTCCATCATTGTACATCGCTTAGGGAGCTTATAACAGGTATTCAGGTAAACGCACACCGGCTAAATCATTTGGGGATAGTTCATACACCCCGCAGAAGCACACTTGCAGATGCCAATGAGCGGCGTTCTGACGAGTTCTTCAAAGATTTATATCATGAACTTTTCCGGTATCATTTTGGGGTTTTACCGGACAGCCTGCCTAATGGCAAACTAGCTGATAAGATATTTATCGTTGATTCAACGACGGTAACCTTGTTCTCGGAGGTTTTTAAGGCTTGCGGGAATGCAAAGGCCAACGGAAAAAAGAAAGGCGGCGTTAAAGCCCATGTTATGATCAGGGCCAAAGATAATGTCCCTTGTTTTGTCCATATTACCAGTGCCTCAACCAACGACAAGACTATAATGCCCGAGTTAGATTTGCCTAAGGGGTCTATAATTGTCATGGATAAAGCCTACAATAGCTATAAGCCTATGGCCGAATGGACAAAAAAAGGTATTTCCTGGGTAACCCGCTTAAATAAAAGGGCGAGATGGGAATGTATAGCCGAGAGGCAGGTAAGTGAAAAGATGGCTGCCCAAGGCATACGCAGCGATAAAGACATCGTGTTGGGCAATCCGGAAAAAGCAAAGGACGTGCCCCCGCAGCAAGCCCGGCTAATTACCTATTACGATGAAGAAACAGGTAAGGAATTTGAATTCCTCAGCAACCACATGGAACTTGCTGCCTTAACAATAGCGGGCATTTATAAAAGAAGATGGCAAATCGAACTGCTTTTCAAGCGGGTTAAGCAAAATTTTCAACTTTATAATTTCCTTGGGGACAATGAAAATGCTATTAAGATACAGATTTGGTGTACGCTGATAGCCGATCTGCTGGTCAATATAGTAAAAAACAAGGCGGACAAGCTAAAGAAAAATAAATGGTCGTTCGCCAATGTTGCCGGCCTTATCAGGCAACACCTTGGAACTTACATCGATATCATCAAATTCCTTGTAAGTCCCGAAAAAGCTATCATTGGATATACTGAAGAAGTAAAAAGTTACCAGCTCTCGCTTTTTAAAACTTGATCCGGGGGCTTTGTTTTTAATCCAACTCAAAATACCCCCGGATTAAACGCAATCGCCCTTTAAATTCTATTTGTTATTTTTACCGGACAACAGTGACTCAGAATTCAATACAAACTCCTTTATTTCTTTTAAATTCGAGATCAGTTTATTAGCGATTTTTAAGTTTGATGAATTACCAAACCGAAGCCAGATGATTTTTGGCGGTGATCCTTTTAAAATTGCAAGATCAATAACATCACTATCAAACGTAACAATTGTGTAGTTGTTTGAATAAGCGTAGCTCCATATATCAACGT
>CAZZUU010000428.1:0-3447 GCA_964657275.1 uncultured Mucilaginibacter sp.
GGAAACTGAGAAGGCTGAGGTAGGGGCTCCGGTTGAAATACCAGCATCTTTACAAGCTGAACCAAGTGCTAAAGAAAAACAACCGGAACCGGTTGCAGAAACACCTCAACCCAAAACCGAACCAGCTTTCGATGCCCCGAAAGAACAAGCAGTTGAAGCAAACGCTGTTGCTGCTGGCTCAGTTTCAGGCGGCGATGAGATTATCGAGATGGACAGGATGCGCCGCTTAATTGCCGATCACATGGTGATGAGCAAACACACGTCGCCACACGTTACTTCGTTTGTAGAAGCTGATGTTACCAATTTGGTTTTATGGCGCGAGAAGATCAAAAATAGCTTTGAGAAACGCGAAGGGGAGAAGATAACATTTACGCCAATCTTTATAGAAGCCGTAGTTAAAGCGATCAGGGATTTTCCGATGATCAATATTTCGGTTAACGGAACGCAGATCATTAAAAAGAAAGATATCAATATCAGCATGGCAACTGCTTTACCAAGCGGAAACCTTATTGTTCCGGTTATCAAAAAGGCTGATGAGTTGAGTTTGCTGGGAATCACTAAGGCAGTTAATGATCTCGCAAACCGCGCCCGTATCAACAAGCTAAAACCGGATGATATACAAGGCGGTACATTTACCATCACCAATGTAGGATCTTTTGGTAATGTACTGGGAACCCCTATTATCAATCAGCCTCAGGTAGCAATTCTTGCCGTTGGCGCGATAAAGAAAAAACCAGCCGTAATAGAAACCCCGCAAGGTGATGCTATTGGCATCAGGCACATGATGTTTTTATCGTTATCTTATGACCATAGGGTAGTGGACGGAGCACTGGGCGGCTCGTTTGTAAAACGCGTTTCCGATTACCTGGAACAATGGGATGAAAACAGGGCTATTTAAAGTACTCTAAAAAAATTGTCATTGCGAGCGTAGCGTGGCAATCTCGTCGTCGCATATAGCCAATATGCATATTCATCATAAAAAACTAAGAGATTGCCGCGTCGTTCCTCCTCGCAATGAAAAAAGTGTAGATAATGTCGTTAAGCCGCCGCCGCCTCTTTAATTTCTGCTGCTAAAGTTACACCCGAAAGCTGATCTGCGAAAGCAATAAACGCTTTATTGTTGGCAATAAGTTGTTGATTGTCAATCAAGCTTTGAAGATTGATCTTGCCGATAACATATTTAAAGCTGCCCGAATACCGTTCGTGTATATGCAAGAAGTTTAGCGTGTCAACCAAACTTTCATCCTCATATCTCAGGTAAACATTAAGCTCAATATTATTGGTGAAGTTTAAATTTGCCTTTTCTTTGGCCTTTTTATATTCATACTGGTAATCGTATCGGAGTGCTGCTATATCTGATAAGACTGCTGAACCGGTAGGATGACCACCCGCACCTTTGCCGAAGAAGAATTGCTGATCAGCAAATGCCGCCTGCACAATTACGCCGTTGTATTCATACTCCACATTATATAAAAACTCTTTATCGTTTACAAATTTCGGCAGCACGAATAAAGTAACATGCCTGTCATCTAACTCCTTGGCAACCGGCACCAGTTTAATTTTCAATCCTTTTTCACGGGCATATTGCAGATCGTGAGCCGAAAGATTTTGGATGCCGATATTTAATACCTCATCGGGATCTACTACAACACCATAAGCATGTGCTGCCGCTATAACCAGCTTGAATTTTGCATCGTAGCCACCAACATCCATAGTAGGGTCGGTTTCTGCAAAACCCAGGTCCTGGGCCTGTTTTAACGCAGTGCTATAATCCATATTTTCATTAAACCCTTTTGACAAGATGTAATTTGACGAGCCATTGAAAATACCGCTTATAGAATGCAGCAGTTCGTTATCATAGTATTCTTCCAGGTTACGAATAATGGGGATACTGCCGCAAACCGCACCTTCATACAGTAACGAGGTGCCATGTTTTTGTTGTAAAGCGATTAACTCGTTCAAATGGATCGCGATCATTTTTTTACTGGCCGACACCACATTTTTCCCCGAACTAAGTGCACGTGACACAATTTCAAATGCGGCTTCTGTATCGTTTATCAACTCCACGATCGTGTTAATCTCGGGGTTATTTAACAATTCGTCCCGTTCCGTTGTAAACAAATGCGCAGGCAGCGAGCGTTGTTTGCTGTTGTCTTTTATCGCGATTTTTACAATTTCGAGGTTTAAATGTTTTGTTTTGATGATGTCGTATAATCCTTGTCCTACAACGCCAAAGCCGAAAAGGCCGATATTTAATTTTTTACTCATTATGCAGTTCGTTGTAGCTCTATAATTTTTCCTTTAACGTCGGTTTTGAAGAACGATGTTATAATATTTGTTAATGCTTCTGTTTCAATCAGGAAACCATCATGCCCATAAAATGAATCCAACTCGGCTAATGCCGATTTTGGAATGTGCCTGAATAAGTATTGCTGTTCTTCAATCGGGAACAAAACATCCGATTTAATACCTATTACCAATGTACGTGCTTTAATCAAACTTAACGCTTTTTCCAATCCATGCCTGTTGCGCCCCACATTATGCGAGTCCATACATTTTGACAGGTACCAGTAACTAAAGGCATTAAAGCGGCCTACCAGTTTTTCGCCCTGGTAGTTTTGATAGGATGATGCACGATAATCGTCCATATGATTATCTTTTTCTTCCCGTTGCGTAATAGAATAGGTTTTATAATTACGATAGGAAAGTAATGCAATACTTCTTGCTGCTTTCAGGCCTTTTTTTCCGCCATCAGGCGTGTTGGCGTAAAAACTACGGTCGGCACTTATAGCCAAACGCTGCGATTCATTAAATGCAATGCCCCAGGGTGAGTGGCGTGCATTGGTAGCAATAAGGATAAGATTTTTAATGCGATCAGGTTCAATTATCGACCACTCTATGGCCTGTTGCCCGCCTAACGAACCTCCCAATAATATTTCTATATTACTAATTAGAAGATGCTCGGCTAATAATTGATGAGCTTTGACCAGGTCCCTCACGGTAAACTGGGGAAATGATAAATAATATGGCTGGCCTGTAACGGGATTTATACTTAACGGGTTAGTACTGCCATAAGGCGACCCGAGAATATTGGCGCAAACGATGAAGTGATCTTCCGGGTTAAAATAATTGTTAAAGCCGAACAGACCCTTCCACCAATCAAACACATCCGAATTTGCAGTTAGTGCATGACAAACCCATACCACATTATCCCGGTTTTTATTGAGCGTGCCATAGGTAGTAAACCCGATCTGCAACTCCTGCAACTGCTTCCCCGACTCCAGCTTAAAAGCCCCTTTATAATTAAATATTTCTGTACTCATTTTGTTACTTGTTATTTTGGGAGTAGCTAGTGTTAAGACTTTTGACTAAAGACTCAACACGCTACTTCCCATAACAACGTTATTATATCACTTAAAAAAACTAAACTAATTCTTCTTCTTTTAC
>CAZZUU010000429.1:0-3430 GCA_964657275.1 uncultured Mucilaginibacter sp.
AATACCAGCCCGGGAGGTAAGGCCGGACTAATGCTATAGCCGCCGGGAACTATCTTCCTGATGAGATTATTGCCAGCATCGGCCACATATACATTGCCAAACGGGTCCACTATCAAGCCATATGGCTGGTTAAAGCTTGCCGAAGTGTCTGCACCGTTGGTGGAGCCTTGCTTGCCGCTGCCGGCGAAAGTTGTCACCACGCCTGCCGGGGTTATCTTCCTGATCAGGTTATTACCTGCATCAGCCACATATACATTGCCCTGGGCATCTGTTGCTAAACCACGGGGGCCGTTGAAACTGGCTGCAGCTCCTGTGCCATTGGCCGAACCTGTTACACCGGCAGTGCCTGCAATAATTCCATTGGTGACCTTGTAAATAATGTTTCCTTGTGGATCATCCGTATACAACGCACTGCCACTTTTCGCTATTCCCCAGGGTGAGGCAATACCGGAAAAATCTTGAATAATACCTACAGCTGATGCCCCGACAATATCGACCTGCTGATTGCCAAAATCGGTCACATACACAGAACCGGCGAATACGATGCTTGTAGGATGAGAAAAACCATTCGCGCACAAAGCGCAACTTATTGGCCCCTTGCCGTTCGAAAAGAACGTTACCACCCCTTCAGGGCTGATCTCATCGATCACGTTATTAAATGTATCAGCAACATACACATTGGCAGCCCCGTCAACGGTCACTCCGGATGGGCCATTAAAACCGCCTGCAAGAGTGGTTACCTGCCCTGCCGGGCTGATCTTTCTGATCAGGTTATTGCCGGCATCTGCCACATATACATTGCTTAGCACATCGATTGTTACTCCTAAAGGATTAGCAAAACTTGCCGCCGTAGCTGAGCCATTAGCAGCACCAGAAGCGCCGATGCCCGCAAGGGTGCTTACCAGGGTGGTCGCCGGCACCGCACCGCCCGTATTAGCAGGACTTAACGGAGCAATTGCTGTACCCGTGGTATAGGTTTTGGGGCTTGCGTAACTGATATTTGGCGCAGGTATAGGGCTCTTTACCGTTATATTGACCGTTGTGGTACCGCTGCCGCCAATATTAAAAGCTGTTATGCTGTAATTTGCCGCCGCTTTTGCCGCCGATGCTGTCCCGCTGATTATACCCGTTGTGCCGTCAAAACTTAACCCTGCTGGCAGTGGGGTATTCAAAACGTAACTGCCTGGTGCGCCGCCTGTATGGATCGGGCTTACAGAAATGGCTATACCGGTGGTAACAGTTAGCGGGCTTTGAGGATAAGAGATTACCGGTGACAGGCTATTTACGGCTATACTGACTGTTGCGTAACTGCCGCCTGAAAAATTAAAAGCTCCAATTGTGTAGGTTGTTGCAGGGGTTATTACTGTTGGTGTACCGCTGATGGTACCTGTAGAGCCATCCAATCCCAGCCCCGCAGGTAAAGCCGGGACCAACTTTTGCACGCTACCAGATTCGCCGTTATACACATTTCCCGAAGCATCCACCGCTATACCACCGGCGGTACCCAACTGTGCATAAGTGGTTACTGTAGGAGCAATGCCAGGTGCAAGATTAACCTTAGCTACAAGGCCCAAATTAACGTCCGCTACATAAACATTGCCAGCGCCGTCGACTGCTATGCCAGATGGGGCATCAAACTCGCCTCCAAAACCCGCAAAGGTAGTTACCAACCCTGCCGGGCTAATTTCACGAATAAGGTTATTCCCCGTATCTGCCACATATACATTGCCAGACGGGTCTACTGTTACTCCGGTTGGGCCGTTAAAACTTGCCGCCGTACCCATTCCATCGGCCGCACCTGCAGCGCCGCTGCCCGCAAAGCCAGTTACCACACCTGTTGGGCTGATCATACGGATAAGGTTATTCCCGGCATCCGCTACAAATACAGTGCCTGTACTGCCTACGGTTACACCTTGCGGGTTATTAAAACTTGCCGCTGTGCCCGTTCCATTTACTGAACCTGCTGCGCCGCTGCCCGCAAAGGTAGTTACCAAACCTGCCGGGCTGATTTTGCGAATAAGGTTATTTCCTGCATCTGCCACGTACACATTGCCAGACGCATCGACTGTTACTCCGGTTGGGCCGTTAAAACTTGCCGCTGTGCCCATTCCATTTGCCGAACCTGCTGCGCCGCTGCCCGCAAAAGTTGTAACTACGCCGGCTGGGCTGATCTTATTGATCAAGTTATTGTCGCGATTTGCCGCATACAAGTTGCCTGACGCGTCAATCGTCAGCCCGGTAATAAAGCCATTTATCGTCGTAAAGGTACTTGCTCCTCCGCCCAAAAGGACCACCCCAAAATCGGGGAAGGAGTTCAAAGGGCCGCCTGTGTTTACCATCACCAACGGGGTTATGGCCGAACCAACGGTATAGGCTTGGGGCCCGGCATAACTAATAATAGGGGCCTGCGCAAAAAGGCCGTTTAATCCGGTTAATATCAACAGGAAAAAAATTGCGGGTAGGAGTTTTTTCATGGCGGATAAGTTTTTTTTAAACGTTAAACGGAAAATAATGCCGGATTTTGGCAGACAGGGGAAATGACTTCAACCTTGCCTGTTTTTGGGCTTGAGCTTGTACTTATTGCTTAAAAGATAGAGGAGAATAGTTATTACTTAATTAATCTACTCTGTGATAAAAGTTTAGTTAATCAACACTTGATTAAAGGGAACTTAAAATTACAAGTATTTTATAAATTAAAAAACTAATGACGTGTATTTTAATTTTTTTTTTTTGGAGTAATTTTCGAGAACGTTAAATGCGGGTACATTTTTTGTATTAAATTTTCTATAACATTTTTGTGGTGATAGTATTTTGCAACCATGAACGGACCTATTTTTGCCAATTTGTTATAATTAACTATAAACGCGTTGCTTATAAATTAGGCGGTTCGATAAGCGTGAACGTGAATTCGGATCTAATTTGCGGTCGGAAAGCTTTTAATTTAAGCGTTGACGCTTAAATTGTTTGTGTTCAAGTGCGGACACGTGAACATCGGGACTAACGGGGGACACTGGAACAGGCGTGGCCAAAGGGAGCATACTAAACCTTATTTCAAAAACATTTCAGTAAGTTAGTATCGGCTGTCCTGCTTTAATTGGACGGCGGCTAAATGAGTACTACGGAAAACAAGAAAGATGCGCCCATCGAATCATTTGCATCTGCCAGTGTGTGGGAGAAATGGCTTGCTGCCAATCATGCAGAGTCAGAGGGTATCTGGCTGCGCATTTTCAAGAAAGAGTCGGGCGAAAAAACCGTCACCTATGCAGAAGCGCTCGACGAAGCACTCTGTTATGGTTGGATTGACGGACAAAAGAAGAAATTTGACAGTGATTCCTGGATCCAGAAATTCACCCCACGCCGTGCACGAAGTATATGGTCGAAACGAAACGTAGAACATATTGAACGGCTTACAAATGAAAAGAGAATGAAA
>CAZZUU010000430.1:0-3389 GCA_964657275.1 uncultured Mucilaginibacter sp.
GTTCACTGTCCTGAGAGGTGCCGAAATAAATTCGGCATGACTTGGGGGATAGGTAAACAATATGCTGTCCGCCTGTCCTAATACATTCGGTATCCGGAAACGGACGGACAACATAGTATTAAATCCGAAATCCAAATTCCGACTTCCGAAATCTTTATATCTTTGCCGATTATCAAATCGGTATAATGAAGATATCTTATAACTGGCTCAAAGAATTTATCGGGACTGACAAAACACCCGAAGAAATCTCGAAAATACTTACCGGTACCGGTTTGGAAGTGGAGAGCCTTGAAAAGGTACAGCCCATTCCCGGCGGCTTAGAGGGGCTGGTAGTTGGTTATGTTAAAGAAGCGTCCCAGCACCCTAATGCCGATAGGCTGCGGGTTACCCTGGTTGATGCAGGCACCGGCGAGGACCTGCAAATTGTTTGCGGCGCACATAATGTTGCCCCCGGGCAAAAAGTTGTTGTCGCCACCGTTGGCGCCACCGTTTACCCAACCGCAGGCGAGCCGTTTAAGATCAACAAATCAAAGATAAGGGGTGAGGTATCCGAAGGGATGATCTGTGCGGAGGACGAGATAGGCCTGGGAACAGATCATGCCGGTATCATGGAGCTTGACGCAGATGCGATGGTCGGCACTTTGGCTAAAGACTATTTTAAGCTTAAAGATGATTACCTGTACGAGATAGGCTTAACGCCCAACCGTGCTGATGCAGCTTCTCATTTGGGTACCGCCCGTGACGTTGCCGCATTTTTAAAGATAGGCATCAAGAAACCTGATGTTTCGGCATTTAAGGTTGATAACAATAACCTGCCTATAAAAGTTATTATTGAAAATGAAGCGGCCAGTCCGAGGTATTCAGGGCTAACCATTTCGGGTGTTGAGGTTAAGGAGTCGCCAAAATGGTTGAAGGAACGATTAGCAGTTATAGGCATCCGGTCTATCAACAACATTGTGGATGCCACCAATTACGTGCTGCACGATTTAGGTCAGCCCCTGCATGCCTTTGATGCAGATGCGATAACGGGCAACACGGTCATTGTAAAAAACTATCCTGAAGGAACCTTATTCAAAACGCTGGATGATGTGGAGCGAAAACTCTCTGCCGATGATTTAATGATAGGCAACGCTGATGGCCCTATGTGCATAGCCGGGGTTTTTGGCGGAGCGGATTCGGGGGTTAAATCAACCACTAAAAATATCTTTTTAGAGAGCGCCTGGTTTAACGCGGTGTCGGTTCGCAAAACAGCAAAACGGCATGGTTTAAAAACCGATGCATCGTTCAGGTTTGAGCGCGGTACTGATCCGGATATGACCGTCTTCGCCTTAAAGCGGGCAGCCTTGCTGATACAGGAAGTTGCAGGTGGGTTAATATCATCAGAGATAGTTGATCTTTACCCAAACCCGGTTGCGCCGTTTGCTGTAGAGATAACCTATACAAATGTGGATAGGTTAATAGGGCAGGCTATCCCTCACGGCGAGATAAAAGATATCCTTAAGGCTTTGGAGATTAAGATAGTAGGGGAGACGGGCGAAGGCTTATCGCTAAAGGTTCCGCCTTACCGTGTTGACATTACCCGCGAAGTGGATGTGGTTGAGGAACTGTTACGTATCTATGGCTATAACAATATCGCCATACCAACACAGATACGGGCATCGCTGAATACATCCATCAGGCCGGATAAAGATTCAGTACAAAGCCTGTTATCCGATCTGCTTACCGCGAACGGCTTTAATGAGATCATGTCGAACTCGTTGACAAAGTCGGCTTACTCTTCTGATCTCGACAAAGCCGTAAAAATATTGAACCCTTTAAGCAATGATCTGGATGTGATGCGCCAAACCATGTTGTACTCCGGGTTGGAAGCCATAGCCTATAACCAAAACCGCCGCAATGCCGATTTGAAATTATACGAGTTTGGCAAGGTTTACGAGGTTGCGGACGATAAGTATATCGAAACGCAAAGGTTTGCAGTATTGCTATCAGGGGCTGGTCAGTCCGAGCAATGGAACCAAAAGGCAAAGCCGGTTTCCTTTTACAATTTAAAGGCGATGGTGGATGGTATCCTGGCAAAGCTAAACATCGTCGACTTTATTGTTGAAGACGCAACCTGTAAAAAGCTTGCATTCGGTTTGCAATACAAACGGAACAATAAACAGCTGGTTAAATTCGGGGCGGTATCGGCGGAGGCGTTAAAGAAAGTGGATATTGATAAAGAGGTTTTCTATGCCGATTTTAATTTCGATATGATCCTTTCGCTGGTTCGGAAAAATAAGATCGTTTTTGAAGATGTCTCCAAGTTTCCGGCAGTAAGGCGCGACCTTTCTATGCTGATCGATAAAGCGGTGACCTTTGGCCAGTTGAAACAGATCGCACAAAAAACAGAACGCAAATTATTGCAGGATGTAAACGTGTTCGACGTTTATGAAGGCGACAAACTCCCGGCGGGCAAAAAATCATACGCCTTGAGTTTTATTTTACAGGATGCCGAAAAAACCCTGACAGATAAAGCGATCGACGCAATAATGCAAAAGCTGATTTATAATTTAAGTAAAGAAGCAGGAGCGGAGATCAGGAAGTAGTTGATTAAGTTGACTGGGTTGGATTGAGTTGATTAAGTTTTTAATATTTATTGATATATTTCAGCCTTCAAACAAAATTTAACTTAATCAACCTAATTAACAAATAAACTCATTCAACTAACCAATGTCATTAGCAGCGCAATTAAATAAAATTGTAGATAGAACGGAGCGCTTAATTGAGCTTTGTGCTGCTTTGCAGGAAGAAAATGATTTGTTGAAACTGGAGAGTGAGGCCTTAAATGTAGCCCTTAACGCCAGTACAAACAAGACAAAAGAACTGGAAGAAAAGCTTCGTGTTTTGAAAATGGCGAAATCATTTTCAGAAACAAATGAAAAAAGTCTTGACATAAAGCAAAAAATTAACGAATTTGTGCAGGAAATAGATAAGTGTATTGTATTATTAAAAAAATAGTACAAAAGTGAATAGCTCAAATGGGAGAAATCTCCATAAAAATAAATATTGCTGACAGAGTTTACCCCTTAAAGGTAAACATGGAGGAGGAAGAAATAATACGCAGAGCGGCTAAACTGATCAACGATCGCATAAAAGAATACCAGGAAAATTATGCGGTCAGGGATAAACAGGACCTGCTTTCGATGTGTGTGTTGCATTATGCAACATCAACATTAAAAGCGGAGAAGAAGGTGGCGGTAGAAGATACCGACGTTGCTGACAAGGTTTATCAATTGGATCATTTGCTTACTGAGTTTTTCTCGAAGTAATAACGTTCTTTACACATAACGAGCAATTAAGATTTAACCGCAGTTAAATTTTAGGTTTCACTATTAAAAACTTAACGCTTC
>CAZZUU010000431.1:0-3343 GCA_964657275.1 uncultured Mucilaginibacter sp.
TTCTTCGGCCAGGGTAACTTTACCGATGTTGTTCACAAAAAAATTATATTCGAAAGAAAGACCCGGTATAGCTTCTCCCAAAAGGAAATTTTGCTGGTACTCGTTAACAAAATTCACCGATTTGGTTTTATCCCTTTCCTTATAGGCATTGTCGATTTGCAGCAGGGCATTTTGCTTGGCCCTTTCTAATTCGGTTGTAGTAAAACCATAGATACGTGCCCTTTCTGTTTCGGCAACTACTGCTTTTACAGCAGTTTCCAATTCATTGGGTTTGGCTACAGCGATAGAAGTAAATGCGTCCTGGTTAGCAAAAAAAGTAGAATAACTGGCCTGACCATAAAGGAACGGTGGATTGGATTTTTGCAGCAATTCGCCTAAACGCGCATTCAGCATCTGATTAAACAATTGGATGCGCATACTTTGCAGGTAATCGGCAGTAGTTTTAACAATGGTTCCGGGATGCTTTACAACAATTTCGGCCAGCGTGTAGGGAAATTCTTTATCGGTAGCAACCTTAATCACTGTTCCGGGCGTTGGGGGCACTGTATAAACGGTGCGGGGCCTTTCATGTTCAGGATTTGTGATAGATGAGAAATTATATTTTATCAAAGCCTCAACTTCCTGCGGGTCAAAATCACCTACAGCTATCACTGCCTGCAAGTCGGGGCGATACCAATCGTTATAAAAATTTACGATAGTTGCGGGTTTAAAGCCTTTAAGGATATCTTCCTTTCCAATAGGTAACCGCTGTGCATATCTTGAATTATTCAATAATACCGGCAATGTTTGCTGTGATAAGCGCTCCTGTGCATTTTTTCCGCGAAGGCGTTCTTCTTCCAAAACTACACCTCGTTCTGAATCAATTTCCTTCGGATCAAAAGTTTGATAGGCGGCCCAGTTGGCCAAAATATTAAAGCCTTTCTCAAATATTTTTGCGCTATCGGTAGGTAGGGGAAGCTGGTAAACAGTTTGATCAAAAGAGGTGTACGCATTCAAATCGGCACCGAATTTCACCCCGGCTTTTTGCAGGTAATTCACCAGATCGTCTTTGGGGAAGTCGCGGGTGCCTTTAAATGCCATGTGTTCGGTAAAGTGAGCCAGGCCTTGTTGGTCATCATTTTCCAATACTGAACCGGCTTTGCTTACGAGGTACAATTCGGCCCTGTTTTTTGGTTCGGTATTTTTACGGATATAATAAGTTAAGCCATTGGGTAGTTTTCCGATGATAACATCCGGATCTATCGGTAAAAGTTCGGCAGGAGGTTGTACTGTAGCTGTAACATGCTTTTTTTGCCCGGCAACCGGCTTTTTCTTAACCTGTGCAAATGCCCCGCTTGTTATGATGAGTAAAGCTAAAGCAACTATGGAAACCCGTTTGTTTAAGTTCATTTTTTATATGAGGATATATTTTGCTAAGATGCAAAACGAAAAGGCTTGTTACAAATTGTTTATTTTGACAAAGTGATGAATGATTATCGTTTACGGCTCACCCTTTCTTAAAAACGATACCTCACGAAGGCTTCCATCGCTTCGTATTCTGCCATGCCCAGCTTATCATAATTGTGGGCGGTTTCGCGGTTACGATCTTCGGCCCTAACCCAAAACTCGCGGGCATCATCGCCGGGGAATACCGGCTTGTCTTTTTGCGATTGGTGTTTGAAAATGGCATTCCGTTTCCTGGTCACCTCTTCAGGCGAGAGCGGCACCGCCATTTCAATTTCCCAGGTTTCAAACTCCAGCCAGGCGCCCCTGTACATCCACAGCCAGCAATCCTTTACCCAATCTTCGGTCGCTTTTAAACGGGTTAATGCAGCCAAAACAATATTAAAGCAAATCAGGTGGGTACCATGCGGATCGGCGAAATCGCCGGCAGTAAATATTTGATGCGGTTTTATTTTTTGCAGCAGCTGGATAGTTTGCTTTATATCTTCTTCACCCATTATAGCTTTTTGGGTTTTGCCTTTTTCATAAAACGGCAATGCCATAAAGTGGATATGGTCATCCTTTAACCCCGCGTAGCGTGCGCCCGCGATAGCTTCCGTTTTGCGGATAAAGCCCTTTACGTCCCTTGCCTCTTTCGTATCTACTTCATTTGGCTGCTTTTCGGGAAAAAAGCTGCGCATATTTTCGTAAACCTCTTTTAGCTTGGCAGTATCGCCACCGATGCTTTTCGTGAAATCGATGGAGAATTCCACAAAACGCAATACCTCGTCGTCCCACACTGCTGTGTTGCCAGAGGTTTGGTAGGCTACATGCACATCGTGCCCCTGGTCTACCAAGCGAATAAAAGTACCGCCCATCGATATCACGTCATCATCAGGGTGCGGCGAAAAGATGACCGAACGTTTATGTTCAGGATGAGCACGTTCCGGCCTTTGGGAGTCATCGGCACCAGGTTTCCCTCCCGGCCAACCTGTAATGGTATGCTGTAACTGGTTAAAGATATCGATATTCACTTTGTAAACCGGGCCTTGTTCAACAGCCAATTGCGCCATGCCGTGGTTGTTGTAATCTTCTTCGGTGAGTTTAAGAATAGGCTTGTTCACATTATTCGCCAGCCATATAACGGCCTTCTTTTTAAGACTATTATTCCAAACACAATCTTTCACCAGCCATGGCGTATCAAAACGGGTAAGCATTGATGCGGCGGCCTCGTCCAATACAAATTCAACATGATCAGATTGCTGTAAATAGGTAGCGGGTACATCGCCCGATAATTCGCCCTCCACCGCTTTTTTAATGATCGGCGCTTTTTTCAGGCTCCAGGCCATTAATATGATCTCTCGCGCTTTAAATATTGTACCGATGCCCATGGTAATGGCCTTGGTGGGCACGTTTTGTTTGCCGCCAAAATCGCGCGATGCATCGTTGCGGGTCAGCTCGTCCAACGTTACCAGCCGCGTTCCGGAGTTAGGTGCAGAGCCGGGCTCATTAAAGCCTATGTGACCGGTACGGCCAATACCCAATATTTGCATATCCAAGCCACCTAACTGGGTTATCTTTTGCTCGTAGTCAAGGCAAAACGCAGCTATTTTTTCTTTTGATAGCGCACCTTTCGGGATATGGATGTTTTTAGGATCGATATCAACATCACTGAACAAATGCTGGTTCATGAAGGTAACGTAGCTTTGCGCCGCCGTTGGCTTCATCGGATAATATTCATCCAGGTTAAAGGTGATCACATTTTTAAAACTTAATCCTTCTTTTTGGTGCTGCCTAACCAGCTCGGCATAAACACCGATGGGCGTTACGCCGGTTGCAAGGCCAAGCACGGCATTTTCGCCTTTGGCTTCTTTATGGCGAATGAGCGTAGCTATCCGGTTTGCTACCGCGACAGAGGCAT
>CAZZUU010000432.1:0-3311 GCA_964657275.1 uncultured Mucilaginibacter sp.
AATACAATGGCGCTGGTGGTGGGATCAAACCGGCGACGAATTGAGCAATTTTACGCAGGATCGTTATAACAAACTCATCAAAACCGAAAATGTAACACTGGTTAACGGGCACGGCAAATGGAACCTGCACATCGCCCAGGCCGATTGGGGACGCTACCTGGTAAGGGTAAAAGATCCGGAAACAGGTCATTCTACCGGAAAGATATTTTATGTCGACTGGCCGAACTGGTCGGAAAGGCTGCAGCAAAATAACCCTACTGAAGCGGCGATGTTATCATTTACTGCCGATAAAACAAGTTATAAAGTGGGTGAAGATGCCACATTGACCATCCCTACCATGTCAGATGGTCGGGCGCTCATCAGCTTTGAGAGCGGCAGCAAAATTTTAAGCTCAGTATGGATAGATACCAAAAAGGGACAAACGCGCCACACCTTCAAAGTTGACGGCAGTATGGCACCTAATATTTTTGTGAACGTTACGCTGTTACAGCGGCATTCGCAAACGGTGAATGATTTGCCTATACGGATGTACGGCGTGATCCCGTTAACGGTGTATGATCCGGGGACGATACTAAAACCGGTCATCAGCATGCCGGATAAAATAAGGCCGGAGACAAAATCTTCGGTTACCATATCAGAAGCATCCGGCAAGGAAATGACCTATACTATTGCTATAGTTGATGAAGGACTGCTGGATATTACCAATTACAAAACACCTGACCCGCACGAGGCTTTTTATGCCCGCGAGGCATTAGGCGTAAAAACATGGGACTTGTTTGATTATGTGATCGGTGCCTACGGTGGCGGTTTGGAGCGGATTTTAAGCATCGGTGGCGACGGAACAGCCAGCACCAATCGCAATGTATCCGTAAACCGGTTTAAACCTGTAGTGAAGTTCCTGGGGCCGTTCCACCTGGATGCAGGCGATAAGGCTACTCATACTTTTACCCTACCGCAATATATTGGATCGGTTAAAGTAATGGTAATTGCCGGTCACGAGGGCAGTTATGGCTTTGCCGACAAATACGTAGCAGTTAAAAAGCCATTGATGATACTCGCCACATTGCCGCGTGTGTTGGGCCCATCTGAGAAAGTACGGTTACCGGTAACGGTTTTCGCGATGGAAGACAATATCAAAACTGTAAATCTGCAGGTGCAGTCGAATGCATTCAGTAATTTATCCGGCAACGACAAAAAATCAGTCACGTTCACAAAAACAGGCGATCAGCTGGTTACCTTCGACCTTGATGTTAAGGATTTTGTGGGTGTAGGAAAAGTTAAGATTATCGCCAAAAGCGGCAAAGAAACAGCCGTTTACGATGTGGAACTGAATGTGCGAAACCCTAATCCGCCTATCACCAAAATAATAGAGAAAGAGCTTAAACCCGGTGAAACGTGGAGCACGGCGTACGCTCCTATCGGCATCAACGGCACCAATAAAGCCACGCTTGAGGTTGCTTCTATCCCGCCTTTAAATCTCACCAAGCGGTTGGACTACCTGATTGAGTATCCTTATGGTTGTGTGGAGCAAACTACTTCGTCGGCATTCCCGCAATTATACCTGAACCAACTGCTTGACCTTTCACCGCGGCAGCAAGCCGAAACGGAGCGTAATATCAAGCTCACCATTAACCGTTTGAATGGCTTCCAGGTAACAGGCGGCGGTTTAACTTACTGGCCGGGTACCGGCGAACCGGATGAATGGGGCACCAATTATGCCGGTCACTTTATGCTGGCGGCCCAGGCCAAAGGCTATACCCTGCCGTTGGGCTTTATAGAACAATGGAAAACCTATCAAAAACAAAAAGCGGTTACCTGGGCACCGGATACCCGGAGCTTTTATGGTGCCGACCTGGTACAGGCCTACCGCTTATACCTGCTGGCCCTCGCAAGGGCACCTGAGCTCGGCGCGATGAACCGGCTAAGGGAATTTAAATACCTGAGCATTGAAGCGCGCTGGCGCCTTGCAGCAGCCTATAAACTGGCCGGTCAGCCTGAAGTAGGACAGCAAATGATAGCGGGGTTACCACTGAGTATCAAGCCTTATAATTCGATGTTTGGAACCTATGGTTCAGATCTGCGCGACGAAGCAATGATACTCGAAACGTTAACCCTGCTTGGCCAGCAACAAAAAGCTGCTGGATTATTAAGGACCGTAGCCTATCGTTTATCACAGGATGACTGGTACAGCACACAAACCACCGCCTATTCGCTGATTGCTATTGCGCAATATTGCGGACAAAACAAGTCGTCGTCCAAGCTGCTATTTAACTATCAATCTGGTTTGGGTAAAGTGAATGTGAATTCTCAATCTTACTTATGGCAAAGGGCGCTTGCTGTTAACAGCGGTAAAGTATTGCTGAAGAATAACGGTAATAATAAACTGTATGTAAGGCTGATACAACAAGGCCAGCCATCATCGGGACAGGATGTGCAGTCCATTATCAATCCTGATGTTTTGCAAATGCGCATCGGATACTTCACGCTCGGCGGCAAAGAAATTGATCCTTCAAAACTAACGCAGGGAACTGATTTCGTGGCGCAGGTAAACATTAAAAACCCCGGCAAACGCGGACGTTATGATAACATGGCGCTTACGCAGATATTTCCCTCCGGCTGGGAGATTTTGAACACCCGCATGATGAATAACGACGAAGCGTTTAAATCTTCAGAATCAGATTACCGGGACATTAGGGATGACAGGGTAAATACTTATTTCAGTTTACCTGAGGGCAAAGAAGTAACTTATTATGTAATGCTGAATGCGGCATATGCGGGCAAGTACTATTTACCGGCAGTGTATTGCGAGGCTATGTATAATAATTCGATAACGGCATTATTGAAGGGGCAGTGGGTTGAGGTGGTGAAGTAGTTGATTAAGTTGGATTGGGTTGATTGAGTTGAGTAGGTTAAGAAAATAATATATGGGTAATAATAAATATGGCTTCATTTACTGAACTGGAAACCTGGAAGCAGGCGAGAAAGATTAGAAATTTGATATCTGGTTTAGTTAAGGGCTTTCCATCTGAGGAAAAATTCAGATTGACAGATCAAATTATAAGATGTTCAAGGTCGATAGGTAATAACATTGCCGAAGGGCATGGTCGTTTTCATTACCAGGACAATATCCGGTTTTGCATTATTGCAAGAGGATCTTTATCAGAAACGCTTGATCATATGATTATTGCACTGGATGAAAAAATAATAACAACTGAAACTTTTAAATCATTTCAGGAAGAATATGACCAGTGCTCTAAATTGTTAAACGGATATATCTCATTCATCAAAAAGAAAAAGAATAATGAATTAGA
>CAZZUU010000433.1:0-3299 GCA_964657275.1 uncultured Mucilaginibacter sp.
TCATTTACGTCCTGGAAAATACCGTTGGTTTTATATCCCCAAAAGGTACCGAGCGGTAACCCTACTACCACATTAACCGGTTGCAATAAGCCTAATGTTCCGTTTGGAATGCTGGGGAAAAACGATGTTTCGCTGCTGCCTAGGCTTAAAACTTTGTTACGGTTAAGCGAGAAAATTACTGACGATTTCCAGTTGAACCCATCCTTTTCCGATTTTATATTTTCCGTATTCAAGCCTATCTCTAAACCCTTGTTTTCAACGCTGCCTATATTTTGCAGCGAAGAAGAATAGCCTGTAGACAGTGGAATAGGGATATTCAGCAACAGGTCGTTCGTTCTTTTATAGTAGGCGTCAAAAACAAGGTTGATGCGATTGTTAATTAGCCCGAGGTCAAAGCCGCCGTCAAACTGGTTTGTTTTTTCCCACTTTAAGTTTGGATTTGAAAGGCGGTTTGCTGCAAAACCAGTAACCAGTGCGCTGTTAAAATCATAATTTACAGGACTAAGCGTAGCCAGCGACTGGTATTGGCCTATTTCCTGGTTGCCGGTTTCGCCTGCGCTCAACCTTACCTTTAAATTGCTGATAGTGTTGATCTTCTTAACAAAATCCTCTTCGATAGCATTCCATGAAACCCCGGCCGATGGGAAATAACCCCATTTGTTGCCTGCCCCAAACCGCGATGAGCCATCGGCACGTCCTGATAACGTTAAGTTATATTTATGCTGGTAGGAATAGTTTATCCTCGCCAAATAGGAATTTAGCGCCCAGCTGTAAGCATTTGAAGTTGGCGTAAGCGGCTGCGAGCCGCTTTGCAGACTGTTGTAAGTAGTAGCATCCGAAACAAAATTCTTTGCACCTGCCGTTACCGATTCACCGCTTGAATATTGGGTAGTGTAACCTGCCAGCACATTTATAAAATGGTTTTCATTGATCGCTTTATCATAGGTAAGTGTATTTTCATTGAGCCAGGTGTTTACGGTGGCAGCGCCAACGGAGGCATAGCCTAAAGTCGCATATCCGCTGATTGTATTGGCCGGAGCATAATAATCCTGTTTAGTGCTGATCAAATCTGCGCCCAGGCTAATTTTTGCTTTTAGGCCGGGCAGCAGCGTATATTCACTAAAAAGATTACCAAGAGAACGGCTGATATTGGTGCGGTTGATGGTTTCTACCAGGTCAAGTATCGGGTTATCCGGACTGGCGATGTAAGGGTTATTCAAATCGTAGTTACCGCTTTGATCTTTTATAGCAACAACCGGTGATGAGTTTAATACAGAGGTAATAGAATTGGGGCTGTTTAATGTGCCCAGGCCAATGTTATTAGCCGCCCCGGTTGTAATAGAGTAGCTACTGGTGGTATTGATACCGATCTTAAATTTCGACGAGATATCCCTGTCGTAATTAACCCTTACGGCATACCTTTTAAAATTGGTGTTTATTACGATGCCGTCCTGATCGAAATAATTACCTGATACCGCATATCTCGATTTTTCGTCGCCCCCCGAAAAGGTTAGCTCATGGTTCTCCACCGCCGCTTCCCTGAATGCGGCCTGCTGCCAGTTGGTTCCCTGTCCAAAACCAGTAACCTGGCTTGGTGTAAATGCTGTTGGCTGCCCTATAGAAGCAAGGATATCGTTATGCAAACTTGCCCATTGGCTACCTTGTAACAAGGGCACCTGGCGTGTTAGTTTTTGCTCACCGTAATAAGCCTGGTAGGCCACATTATTAGTACCACGTTTTCCTTTTTTGGTAGTGATGATGATTACGCCATTCGCTCCACGGGAGCCATAAATTGCCGTTGACGACGCGTCTTTCAACACCTCGATCGATTCGATGTCTGACGGGTTGATGGTGGAGAGCGCATTCACGTTTGCGCCAGACCCTGCCCCCGTTGATACATTTGAATTGTCGTTATAAACCGGGAAGCCGTCGATAACATATAAAGGCTCATTTCCGCCTGTTATTGAATTACCCCCACGGATACGGATACTGGCTGAAGCGCCGGGCTGGCCGGAACTTTGCGTTACCTGGATACCAGGTGCCGAGCCACGCAATAAATTATCGACCGACGATGATACCTGGTTAAGGTTTTCTTTGGGAACCGTTGAAATAGCGCCGGTAACGTCTTTCCTGTTTTGTGTTCCGTAACCTACTATTACTACATCGTTCAGTTTGTTTACTGCTTCCTGCAATAATACATTTACTGGGCTTCCCGTAGCTAATACCTCGCCATTATTGTACCCTACATAGCTGATTATTAGCGTAAAAGGCAGTTTTTGACCGGTTACAAAAACGAAGTTTCCTTTATCGTCGGTAACTACCTGGTGGGTTACGTTCTTTATTTTTACTGTGGCGCCGGGTATGGGTTGTTTAGTTACCGAGTCTAACACTTTTCCGTAAAGCCTGGTATTAATTACCGGTTCAGATTCTGTTTGTGCCGAAGCTTTTAAAGCAAATAAGAAAAGAGTCGCTATAAAAATAAACCTTAAAGGATAAGGCCTTCGTTTGGCATGGATATATATTTCCATATATTTAACTTGTTTTATGTTAATGATTAATTGTTAGTAAAACTTAGTGAAGATCAGTGAGTGATTCGCAGTCGGTTCCTGGTCTTTCATGAAACTACCGGCAGGGCTTCCCTGCCGGTTTCTTTTTATAGGGCCATAGATATCTATTTCATTTCGTGGGGTTAAAAAATTTAAAGTGATGATTGGTCAAACCGTAATTTGACTTGCTATTTACTGTGAGAAATTTTGAAGTAGTAATTAACGCTCGTGTTAAACAGGGAAATTCAACAACAACAGCAACAACACATCCCGTGGGCTGGACGCATAGTTTTGGATGCTGACAACGTATTAAAAAAATGTAAAAATGCTTTCATAGCGTTTGTTTTACGCTGCAAATATAGAAATATTTTAAATATTCTACTAAATCTATAGAAATAGTGTTTTATTTAAAATTCAATTGAATAATGCCCTTATGGTGCTGTAATCTCACAATTTTCTATCCAATATTTTTTAACTTTACTCTATGAAAGTCAATTTTTTACCAGGAGTGTTCGTAATATCAGCTCTTTTTCTCACCGGTTGCGTACAGCCATACTCCAGCAAATCATTTTATAAAACCCAGGGTACGGCCACTGCCCCTTCTTCTGCCGACGACGCGCCCGGCTCATTATCATATGCAGATATTACCGCTGTATTAAAACTCAGTAAACCTACAGAACAGGAAATTTCAAAAGCTTTGAAAAGATTAAATCCGCATTGGCGCGTAAAGGGATTTGACCAGCCTACGGGCGC
>CAZZUU010000434.1:0-3294 GCA_964657275.1 uncultured Mucilaginibacter sp.
GGCCGAAGCAAAATTACAGCAATATACCATCAGGATAGGCGACCAAACCAAACTGTTTTTAAGCGTGCATCAGCCGGTTAAGGAACATCTTACGTTTCCGAAGTTAACAGATACCATAGTCGGAAAGGTTCAATTAATCAGCACCAACAAGCCGGATACTTCATTTGATCAAAACGATCACAGCCTCGCTACCGTAACCCAAAGTTATACCATTACCTGCTTTGATGCAGGTACTTATACCATCCCGGCTTTTACCATTGGCACAAGCAGCGGCGCAGTAAAAACTAACGAGCTCACCTTACAGGTACAAACCGTAAAGGTTGACACTACCAAAGCCATATATGATATTAAACAGCCAATTTCCGTAACCTATTCTTTTTTTGACTGGCTGAGAGATAACTGGACCTGGGTAGTTATTGGCATTATTGCGATACTGGCCATTATTGGAATTATCTGGTATTTAATAAAACGGCCAAAACCGGCGCCCGTTATTGCGCAACCTGCAGTTCCGCAAATACCGGGGCATATTATTGCGATAAGTAAATTGAACGACCTGCGCGATAAAAAGCTTTGGCAGCAAAATGAGTTTAAGGCCTATCACAGCGAATTAAGCGACATCATCAGGCAATACCTGGAAAGCCGCTATCGGGTGAAAACACACGAAAAAACGACGGATGAGATTTTAGCTGCGTTGAGATATAAAAATATTGCCAGCGATAACTGGAGCAAATTAAAGGCGATACTTCAACTTGCCGACCTGGTAAAGTTTGCGAAGGAAAAACCATTGCCTAACGAAAATGAAGGAACTATGGACGATGCCATCAATTTTGTTTTAAACACCCAGCAGCAAACCGAACCTGCGCTAAATACCAAAGGAGGCAATACTGATGGACGTGTTTAAGGATATCGAATTTGCTTATCCGGGATTTTTGTGGCTGTTTATTTTAATCCCGTTAATGGTTACGTGGTACATTTGGCGCGGGCAAAAGCTTTACAGTCATTTAAATGTTTCTGCAATAAAGGGGTTCTCGATACCTGTCAAGAGTGTTGTACCTAAGCTGCGGCATTCAGGTATTGTTTTAAGATCGCTGGCACTTGCAGTAGTTATTATTGCGCTGGCGCGACCACAATCCGCCTTGAGCTGGCAAAATACGACTACCGAAGGGATTGATATCATTATCGCATCAGATATTTCGGGTAGTATGCTTGCCGAAGACTTTTTACCAAATCGTTTAGAAGCCGGAAAAAATATAGCGATCGACTTTATCAAAAATCGCCCTGACGACCGCATTGGCCTGGTGATATTCAGCGGCGAAAGCTTTACACAATGCCCGCTAACAATAGACCACGACGTTTTGATCAACCTTTATAAAGACATTAAATACGGGATGATTGACGATGGAACTGCAATAGGCATGGGACTGGCAACGGCAGTTAACCGGCTAAAAGGCAGCGAGGCAAAAAGCAGGGTAGTGATTTTGCTTACAGATGGTTCAAATAACATGGGATCCATACCGCCGCTAACTGCGGCGGAGATCGCTAAACAATTTAATGTGCGGGTGTACACCGTCGGGATAGGCACACATGGTTCTGCCCCTTATCCCGTCCAAACGGCGCAGGGAATTCAATACCAGATGATGCCGGTTGATGTGGACGAGGCAACCCTCACTAAGATAGCAAACATAACAGGTGGCAAATATTTCAGGGCCACCGATAATGATAAGCTAAAGCATATTTACGAGCAAATTGATAAATTAGAAAAGGCTAAAATAGATGTAACCCAATATCATAAAAAAACTGAACTATTTTTGCCCTTTGTACTTGCGGCCCTGCTGTTTTTATTGGTTGAATTTGGTTTAAAGAACACAGTATTAAAAGGAGCTTTAACATAAAATGTTACGTTTTGGACATATAGAATTTTTGTGGGGATTGGTATTAATCCCGGCGTTTATCTTAGTTTATATACTGGTAAGTAGCTGGAAAAAGAAAGCGGTCAAATCGTTGGGGGATAAAAGTGTAGTTACCATGATGATGCCGGGGGTTTCATTTTCTACGCCATTGCTTAAGTTTATTTTATTCGCACTGGCATACCTATTCCTGGTTATTGGCGCTGCCGATCCGCAGATCGGCTCAAAAATGGAAGAAGAAAAGCGTAAAGGGGATGATTTGATGATATTACTCGATGTTTCCAATAGTATGCTTTCGCAGGATATGTCCCCTAACCGGTTGGAGAATGCCAAGCAAGCGATTGCGCAGCTGATTGATAATTTACACACCGACCGTATTGGGATCGTGGTTTTTGCCGGCGAGGCTTACGTGCAACTGCCAGTTACCACCGATTATTCAGCGGCAAAATTATTTTTGAATACCATTAACACCAACATGGTGCCCACGCAGGGTACAGCTATCGGTGCAGCTATCGATATGGGCTTAAAGTCATTTGATTTTAAGAACGGCACGGGTAAAGCTATGATCATTATTACCGATGGTGAAAATCACGAGGACGATGCCGTTGCAGCCGCAAAAAATGCCGCCGATAAGGACGTGATGGTGAATGTAATTGGTATGGGCTCTGCCGAAGGCGCGCCTATCCCTATTTATCAGAATGGCAAACAAGTTGGCTTCCATACCGATAGTACGGGCCATACAGTTATAAGTAAGTTGAGCGAGGATATGTGTAAGGAAATCTCCACAGCAGGCAACGGTACTTACGTTAGGGCAACCAACGCTAATAGCGGGTTGAATATCGTGATGGATCAGATAAGCAAGGTTCAAAAAAAGACTTATGACAGCAAGACCTTTAAGGACTTTGAAGATCGCTTTCAATTTTTCCTTGCATTTGCCTTTTTGTTTTTAGTTGTCGAATTTTTTATTACCAACCAAAAAAGCGCAAGGTTAAGCAGGTTAAAACTATTTGAGGTAAAAAATACATGAAGCAATTACTGATAATACTGGTAGTTTTATTTCTAGGCTTGGCAGTATATGCCCAACAGGAGAAAGGTTATGTAAAAAAAGGAAATGAGTTGTATCAGCAGCAAAAATATAAAGATGCTGAAGCTGATTATCGTAAAGCCGTTGAAAAGAAAAACCAGAACGTTGAAGGCAACTTTAACCTTGGGGATGCATTGTACAAGCAAAAACAATTTGCAGAAGCGGGCGACCAGTTTAACAAAATAGCCGCATCAAATAATAACAAAGCGTTAGCGGCAAGGGCCTATCATAATTTAGGGAACTCATTACTGGAAAATAAAAAGCTGGAAGAAAGTATCGATGCTTACAAAAAATCGCTGATCA
>CAZZUU010000435.1:0-3294 GCA_964657275.1 uncultured Mucilaginibacter sp.
TTATTCTCTCTTCTAACCTACTTCTCCTTCGGCACAAAATCATTCATCACCGCTTCCCTTATCAAAGCCGGTGGCAAAATACCCTGTGATAAAATAAAGTCGTGAAAATGTTGCTGGTTGAATTTATCACCCAATGCCTTTTCGGTATCTTTTCTTAAACCAACAAGTTTAGTAAACCCATAAAAATAGCTATTTGCCTGGCCCGGCAGCCTTACTGTATACCTTTCAACTTCCTGTTTTGCAAATGCGTGTGATTGTACTACATCGTTCATTAACAGGTCAAGCGCCTCTTGTTGGGTTTTAATGCCAGCTTGCAGCTCCGGATCCAAAAAGGCACGGGCCGCACGTAATAACCTGTAATCCAGCGATACCAGTTGGCCTTCGATGGGCATGTAGGGTTTGGTAATATATTCTGAATAAAGTCCCCAACCCTCCACATTAGTAGAGTTAAAAGCATAAAGCGCGCGCGCCTGCGAAACGCCTTCTTCCACCATCTTATCAAATTGCAACTCGTGTCCGGGGCGGCATTCATGGGCTATGATGGTCCAGGATGCAGCTTCGAAAGTAAAGTCGTCGTATTTATCCACTTTTTCACCTGGCGCAGGCGGCATATTAAGGGGAAGAACGAAAACACCGCGCTGACCTGTATTATTCAAAAATGGTGGCGGCACCATATGGGGCGCAGGCCCCTGCGCGGTTTCCGCCTCGCTTGCAAGCCTTATTATTGCTGGGCGGTTAGGCAAAGTAACCAAGTGGTGTTCACGTATGATGCCCTCAATATCGGTAAGATGCCTCCGGTATATTGGCATGATTGAATCGCCGATGATCTGGTCCTTTTTCAGGAATTTAATCACATCACGATAATCACTTGATGGCAAGTTGTATTTTTTCGCTACCTGTTCGGCAACAGACTTCATCTGATTTTGGATATCCGTAAATGCCGCGTGTGCCATTTTTGCCAGTTCGGCAGGGGGAATATCTATGCCGTAGCCTTCCAGGGCAAGTTTGTACTCTTCGGGCGGCAGCCTGAAATCTGTACGCGCCTTTGGCAGCACGTTTGCTTTTTCCCAGGCATCAAAATCTTCCAGTTGTTTTTTTATTGCCGCATAGGCAGGTTCCCAGCCTGTTAGCTGATATTTTTTAAATAATTCTTCAATCCCGGTAACTATGCTCGCATTATGTGAAAGCTCAATATCCATTTGCTGTTTCGACGGATAAATCACGCCTGGTTTCTGCATTTGCAATTCTGTGCGCTCCTGCAAAATGGAGGTAAGCGGCGCATATCCTTTTTCCAGGCCGGCATATTTGCGCATACGTATTACCGCAGCTGCGCGGCGCTCAACAGGGGTTTGGTCATCAAGCAATGTTTGCATGCCCTGATATACCAGATTGGTTGCATTTATAAACGGAACTTTTTTGGCTACCTCAAAATCGTCACCGCGAAAATCCAATTCTACCCGGTTAATCAGGATGTCGAGGTCTTGCTTTAGCGCGGCGTTTGTTTCTTTTTGTTTGGCATCTCTCAGCATCGCCACAGCCTGAATTTTGTCTTTACGTTCGGCTAAAAAATTTGCGATGGTGGGCACTGATATTAGTGTGTCATAAAAAGCAAGACCTTGAGATGAGCCGAACTCAGGAGAATATTTCTTGTCGATATCCAACAAGATTTCTGTGTATTTATTTGATTTAGCTATCCAGGCTTTATCCTCGGTTTGTGCTCTTACCGTAAGTGAATGCGTAATAAAAGTAGCGATTGCTAAAGCACATTTGGCTTTGGATGAAAAGTTTATCATATTTTGTCAGTTAAAATATAAAAATACAATTCGCCGACTATTAAACGAAGTATTTCAATGAAAGAAGTGAAATTTTCAATGATTATCCCCGCGGCGTTTTTCGGACAAGACTTAGAAGTTTCTAAAACTGCCCACTTCCGACTGGTTCGTTCACCGACCATTCTCCACTCCCTGCCGACATCTTCAATCCAACCGCCAGTTTCCCATTGGTAGCCCTGCATTCCTGCTATACTTTTGGGTAACAATTAAAATTCAAAACAATGGAAACTAACATAGTAAACCCAAAAATCGCTAACAACGGCAAAGCAATGGCCGGAGTGATCATATTAATAATCGGCAGTCTGTTACTGATCGATCAGCTTAATCTTTTCTTTATACCCAACTGGCTTTTTAGCTGGCCGATGTGGATCATCGCTTATGGCTTGTACATGGGCGGCAAATACAATTTCAGGAAACCGGTTTGGATATGGATGATTGCATTAGGAACCGCATTCCTGTTTACCGACAACTTTAACCATGCAGACCGGATCGTTTGGCCGGCAGCCATTATAGGCGTGGGTACATGGATGGTATTAAGGCATAACCGGCATACCGATGTTCCGCACACTGAAAATACTTTTAAAGAGATATAATTTATAATTCAACTTTAATGCGATAACTCCTTTGGTTTCCAAGGGAGTTTTTTTATTAAAAAACGTCGTACGGCGAAGCAGTTTAATAACCATTGCTTTTTCACCGACATTTTATTACCCCTCACCGACTTCTTTATTCAAACCGCCAGTTTTGTTTTGTGTAACCTTTAATGTTACTTTACTTTTGGATAAGATATAATTTCGACAAAATAATGAGTAACAATATAGAATACCCTAACAATCCCCGTAATGGCAAAGCCCTGGCCGGGATTATTTTGCTTGCAGTAGGCGGTTACCTGCTGCTTAAACAATTCAGCATTTACATTTTGCCGCCCGGAATTGTGACCTGGCCTTTCTGGTTAATTTTCTGGGGGCTTTTTATCGCAGCCAAAAGTAATTTTCAAAAACCATCTTCATACATATTAGTGGCTATTGGCGTGGTGCTGTTAGTAGATAAAAATATTGCAGGTTCGGGTAACTTGATATGGCCGATGGCGATAATAGGTTTTGGTGTATGGCTGATATTAAGGCGTCATACCAAATTTGATCACGACTGGAATAAACGGCACCACCAAAAATGGGATTGGCGCAACCCTAATCCAAGCCAAAATCCAAACGAGCCAGTTGTTGATTATACGACTTCCGATGTTCCTCCAAAAGGGCCGTCAAACTTCCCGCCAACAGGCGACGATTACCTTGATGCGGTTTCGATTTTCGGAGGAGTAAAAAAAATGATCCTCTCAAAAGATTTTAAAGGCGGCGAAATAGTGAACATCTTCGGCGGCGCCGAGCTCGACTTTACCCAGGCCGAGATAAATGGCCGCGTAGTTATCGATATTACCCAGGTATTTGGCGGGACTAAAATTGTA
>CAZZUU010000436.1:0-3245 GCA_964657275.1 uncultured Mucilaginibacter sp.
CGATATCCGCTGTTCTGAGAGCGCACGGTTGACTAACCGGTACAAACGGGTAGGTTCTTCCTTCGATTTCACAAAAATGCCGAAATCTTCCTGGTCAATCCGCCAACTGTTATAAAGTTCTATCCATTGTTTGCAAACTTCCCGGCTGATCAGGCCGATTTCGCTGGATCGGAAAATGATGCTTAAAATGGAAAGGCCATAGATCTGCTTCAGTTCCTTTAATTCAGCAATTGATATGCCGGTGCGGTTTGTACCTAAAAAATCTGTGAGAGCTTCCGCGGGTAAAAGAAAAGCAGAGGCAAACCGGTTACAGATCTTTTCTTTCATTTCAAGTGTTAGCGTTTCTTCAATCTCCAGCAGGAGATGGGCACTTTCGTGTGCCAGGGTAAAGCGTTTACGGGTTGTTTCGCGGACGTGCTCATGAAATACGTTCAGGATAATGAAAGGAATAGCCTGTTCGTTTTCCTGTATAAAGCCGCAAATGCCTGGTGATTCTGTCTGACGCTCAATGGTCAGTATTTTAAACCCCTGATTTTCCAGTAAATTGGAAAGGTCATCAATGGGCAATGACTGAAGTTTCCATTTTTTCCGGAGTTTGATAGCAGCTGCTTCTGCATCTTCCGGCGTGAAAACTGACAATCCCTTCAAAGGGTTATCAAAATTTATAGCCGCGTTAAGCAAATTCTCCAGCTCCATATAGCCCTGTGAGCGGGTGATAACTTCATCGTGAATGGTCTTTTTTTCTGCTTCCGTATCGCTCAGCATTTCGCCATGCCTGAATTCCTTTAGTTCCAGTATGATCTCACTGGAATCAAAAAAACTCCACAGGTTCACCTGTAAGGCACGCGCGATAGCGAGCAAGGCCTTATTGCTTGGCTGCGTGGTCCCGTCCTCGTATTGCTGAATGCTGGCTTTGGACAACGCCGCCCGGTCGGCCAGCTGCTGTAAGGAGAGGGACTTGGATAACCGATGCTTCTTGATATTATCAGGTATGCTCATATACAATCGTATAGTCAAAGATATAAAAAGAAAGTTTACTATACGTTTTCAGGATCAAATAGTTTTCCACATCATTCGGAAGATCGGGCTAAAAGGATAAACCCGATTTAATTTTTGTCGTTCCAGTTGCAGAAAACATTTAACACTAAAGGACTGGCATGACGTGTGAGACATTCATGATTCGATTAATCCTGCAAATATTAAAATATAAAATAATTGCCCTACCTTTATAACAACCTTATTCACAGTTGTATGAAAAATATTTATTGCCTTCTGATCCTCAGTTTTGCATTCATAGCCACCACAAGGGCCCAGAGCGTCGGCGTTGACAGTAAAAACAAAAGCATTTTCAGTTACTACACCCCCGACAACAACGTTGCCGTTCAGACCAGCAGTTCCACACCGGTATCGATCTATAAAATGTGGACCCTCGATACCGTCCATAAATATTACATAACCGGGCAATGGCAGAAAGGTAAACCCGCCAAAGAGGACACCGTTCCTACAGTATTAAAGCAACACCTCCTCATCCTTGAGGGTTCTATGCTGACCGACGACGGAAACAATTATGCCACCTTTAAGAAAATCAGACCCGGTATCGGTCTTGCCTTTGGATATCAAGTTTCCATCGAAACCGTTAACCACTTGGATGTGGTCGGCGGCGCCTGGACCTGGGGAATCAATGCCATCTTCGACCTCAACAATATCAATCTTTATAACACGGATAATAACCAGGAAGAAAACAAACTTCCGGTTACCTATGGTCTGGAGGGCAATATGAACCATCTATTCCCGCACAGTAATACTGCTAGGTTTTACTGGATGCTTTCGGCAACTGCCAGCATCTATCATACCTGGAATGACGATGAACTGTTAAGTTACCAGAATATTTCCGCCGCCACTATTACGGATAAAGTAGTTGCTTTCGATAGTTTTCGCGGCCGTTACGGAGATTTTAAAAATGACATTACCAATGGCCGCTTTTCCCTCGCTGCCCCCATGTACTTCTGGTATCTGAACATGATTCCCTTCGCTGAACTGAATGCCTATTCCAATAACCAGACCGACTACCATCTTGGTGCTTTCATGCTGGTACTTCCGGCAAAGATCACGCCCACCAATTACACCATTCCGACCTCTTTCGGTGTAGGCGTAGATTGGATACATACAAACACCGGCTTTGGCAACGCCAATTTTATCATCACCGGCACCTTTAAATTTAAATAGGAACACAAATTTATGGCAGCGGAATTCCCGACAGCAAATCACCGCTTCGGCAAATCCGGTAAATGCAGCCATTCAAAATAACTATATTTACAAATAAACCGCCGCGCTTAAACCTGATGACACCAGAAACGATAACTAAACTCAAAGCTTTGCCTATTATTCAGGTTGGCCAGGAAGTCGGACTGGACATCAGGAAAAAGAAGGCGCTTTGCTTTAACCATGACGACCGTAATCCCAGTCTTCATTTTGACATCAGGAAAAACACCTTTCATTGTTTTGTCTGTAGCTTCAGAGGCGATACGATACTGCTCGTCCAAAAGAAATTAAATCTAACTTTTCCGCAGGCCTGCAACTGGCTGATCAGCCGCTTTCAGGTATCGGTAGATGAGCCCCTGCGGACAAGAGAAATACGCCCGGTTAAACCTGTCAACTCCCCTAAACCACTTTTAGCAGCCCGTATAAACCCATTCAAACCGAACCCTGAAATTTATGAATGGCTCATTAAAGAGATAAAGCTAAGTGCCCCAGCCCTGAAATACTTAAAGGAAGAAAGAAAATTTTCTGAAAACATCATCTCCCGGCTGGAAATAAGAGATATCCCGGCACCTGCCGCAACATTTAAAAAACTAACCGGTAAATGGGGAATAAAGGCATTGCTGGACTGCGGCTTAATGAAGTTAAATGACCAGGATCAGCCGCGGAATATCTGGTGGGACCCTGTTCTTGTTTTTCCTTTTCTGGACGCCAATCACCGTATCGTTTATTTACAGGCAAGAAGAATGGCCGCCGATCCCGGCAAATGGAAGTACGTGACCTTATCGAACCTGAAACCAGCAATTTATAACTTACCCGTATTGCATGATATCAGACCCGGCGATGATCTGTATATCTGTGAAGGCATACCGGACACCATAACTGCATTGGAATTAAACCTGCATGCAATAGGCGTACTTGGCGCCGGCAGCTTCGATCATGATATCGTTGAACTGTTATTACCCTACAACCTGAATATTTTTCCG
>CAZZUU010000437.1:0-1902 GCA_964657275.1 uncultured Mucilaginibacter sp.
TGATGAAACGTATACAGGCCTGCAGATCTTCGCTAAAATAGTAGCGACAGGCTTAAAAAAAGCTATCCCATGCTTAAGAATCGGCGTTGCGGTTATAGGGCTCGAGGTGCCGCATGCACATATCCATTTAATACCCTTAAATGATATGGACGATATCAATTTTTCTCTGCCAAAGCTAAAGTTTTCACCTGAACGATTGCAGGCAACGCAGGAGAAGATCAGAGAAGCTTTGAAATAGTCTTACGCCGTAAATACCTCCAGCGCTTTTTCTATACGTTTTATAGTTTCCTTTTTACCCAGCAATGCGGCGATATCAAACACGTGCGGCCCAAACTTGCCGCCTACCAGCATAATGCGAAAAGGCAGCATCAATTCACCGGCTTTGATTTCCTTTTCTTCGGCAAAAGCTTTAAAAGTTGTTTCTAATTCAGCGCCTTCCCATAATTCAACTTTGTCAAACCTGGCAATTAAGGAATTAAAGAAATCTGTTTTAACATCCGTCCATTTGGGCTTCACCGCATTGAGGTCATATTCTGCGGGCAATTCAAAAAAGTAAGCAGCCTGCTGATAAAAATCTGTAAGTAATACACAACGGTCCTTAACCATTTCGATAACTTTCAACAGATAATCGTCGTCAGCTATAACAATTCCCTTATCCTCCAGCACCTTTCTGACTTCCGACTTCAGACTTCCACCTTCAGACCTCTTAATCCACTCCGCATTGAACCATTTGGCTTTTTCAAAATCGAATTTCGCCCCGGCTTTACTTACACGGTCTAATGAGAATTTGTTTACCAGTTCGTCCAGCGAAAATATTTCCTGGTCGGTACCATCGTTCCAGCCGAGGGTAGCCAGCAAGTTTAAAAATGCCTCCGGCAAAAAGCCAAGCTCCCGAAAGCCGGGTGTAAGTTCGCCCGTCTTAGCGTCGAGCCAGGTCATAGCATATACAGGGAAACCCAGGCGCGCACCATCACGTTTACTTAACTTACCGTGGCCGTCAGGCTTTAATATCAACGGCAAATGCGCCCATTGCGGCATATCGGCTTTCCAGCCTAAATAATCCCATAATAACAAATGCACAGGTGCCGAAGGCAGCCATTCTTCGCCCCTAAAGGCGTGTGTGATCTTCATTAAATAGTCGTCGACCACTACCGCCAAATGATAGGTTGGCATGCCATCGGCTTTTAGCAATACTTTATCATCAACCTGGTTAGTTTCAAAACTCACCTGACCGCGTATCATATCAGTAAAACTTACGCGCCCGTCAGCAGGCATTTTTATGCGTATCACATGCGGTGTTTGTGCATCGAGCAACTGATCGACCTCATGCTGCGTTAGCGATAATGAGTTGCGCAAGCCATCGCGATAAGCCTGCCCGTACTGAAAATTGGGAATTTCGCGGCGATTTTGTTCAAGCTCCTCCGGGGTGTCAAAGGCATAATAGGCATTTCCCTGCCGAACCAGTTTTTCGGCATACTCCCTGTAAATAGCTTTGCGTTCACTTTGCCGGTAAGGCGCGTATGGGCCGCCGGTTACCGGGCTTTCATCGGGCGTTAAGCCGCACCATTTTAAACAGTCTAAAATATATTCTTCTGCGCCTTCAACAAAGCGGGTTTGGTCGGTATCTTCAATACGCAAAATAAAATCGCCGTTATATTTTTTGGCGAAAAGATAATTGAACAATACGGTACGAACACCTCCCAGGTGTAGGCCGCCCGTTGGACTCGGCGCAAATCGTACCCTAACTTTTTTATCAGACATAGTTTGGCAAAGATAGTTTTTGTGGGGAGAGTGGGAAAGTCCGGAAGTCCGGAAAGTCAGAAAGAAGGAAAAACTGTTTTTGATCTGACAGTTGAGATAGTCGGAAGTCCGAAAGTCGGGAAAGTCCGAAAGAAGGAAATT
>CAZZUU010000437.1:1912-3240 GCA_964657275.1 uncultured Mucilaginibacter sp.
GAAATTTGCTTTTTACTCTAACTATGGTTGGGAGTTGGAAAGCCCGGCTTTTTGCTTACGGTCTTTTCGGACTTTCGGGCTTTCCGACTTTTCCGACTTTCCGTCTTTTTACGTAATTTCGGCCAGCTTACGGGCTTTACTGACTTTTCCGACTTTCGGACTCAAAACAATGAACCCTTACCAACAAAAACAACGCTGGAAATATATATTGCTGGCCTTTGCGTTAGTTATCGCCAGCGGATCATTATTGTATACCAAGTATTTGGTACGCAATATTGCCCGTAACGAACGCACGCGGGCGCAGGTTTGGGCCATCAGCATGAAGCAAGTGCTGGCATCGGACGATAATGATTTTCTGAATTATGTTTTTGCCGTACGCGACAGCTCTATTGTGCCGGCCATCGTTACTAATGATAAAGATGAAATTCAACTTTCGAGAGGGCTGGATGTAACGAAGACATTTATAAAACTGGCTGCCGAGGGAAATAAAAAGTTGAAGTATGACCCGGAGTACTTTCAGTCGGAACTGGCCTATATGAAAAAGCAGCATGACCCGATAAAGCTCACCGTTTTGGATACCAACTGGTTAGTTTATTATAAGGATTCCGATCTGCTGAGGCAATTGAAATTCTTCCCTTACATCCAGCTTTCTGTGATCGCCGTTTTTCTATTGATGGCTTATACGGCTTTTAGTTCATCGCGCAAATCAGAGCAGGACCAGGTTTGGGTGGGGCTTGCCAAGGAAACCGCCCACCAGTTGGGGACGCCCATTTCATCATTAATGGCCTGGATAGAATTAATGAAGGAGAAGTTTAACGCTGAAGGCGACCCGCTGATTGGTGAAATGGAAAACGATGTTAAACGACTGGAGATAGTAGCCGACCGCTTTTCGAAGATCGGCTCCAAACCGCAACTGGAAGAGCATAAGGTGTATGAGGTAGTTAAAGATTTTGTGGATTATTTCAGGATCCGCGTAAGCAAAAATATTAGTTTTGAAATGGGCGGCAACCCTTATTTACTGGCCGGGTTAAATGTCCCCTTATTTGACTGGGTGCTGGAAAACCTGTTAAAAAACGCCGTAAATGCCATAGAAGGCAAGGGCAAGATAAAAGTGGAAATTTCGGGCAATAAAGTTAAAAAACAAGTGTTTATTGATATTACCGATACCGGCAAGGGCATCCCACGATCTAAGTTCGATACCGTATTTCAGCCCGGCTACACCACCCGTAAGCGGGGATGGGGACTTGGACTTTCATTAACCAAACGTATGGTGGAGAATTACCACGACGGCCAGATATTTGTTCGTGATTCGGAGGTTGGGAAGGGTA
>CAZZUU010000438.1:0-3230 GCA_964657275.1 uncultured Mucilaginibacter sp.
CTTCAGGATGGGGGACGGGATATTCATTAGGCGCTACCGGAGCTACAGGTGCCACGGGTGCAACCGGGGTTGCTGGCGCCACAGGAGCTACTGGTGCCACGGGCCCGGCTGGCCCTACAGGAGCTACCGGAGCTACAGGATCCGCAGGCGCAACCGGTGCTGCAGGAGCGGCAGGAAGCCAGATATACAGCGGCAGCGGCGCCCCGGCCAATTCGCTGGGTTTACCGGGTGATTATTACCTTGATATAAGCAGCTATCTGCTATACGGACCCAAAGTTGGCAGCAGTTGGGCTTCTCCAATAAGTTTACAGGGGCCTCCGGGACCTCAGGGACCACAAGGCCCGGCAGGTATCTCAAACGTAATTGTGGATACAACTACCGTTTACGGTAATCAATGGGAGCAGGCTGGATATTTTCCGTTAGAAACGGGCCCCACTGTTCCGCAAATATTGTTAAATCCGCATTTACAGTTTGAGTATAACAATCCAAATGTTACCGATTATGAGTTAGATAACGGCATCGTATTAGCCTATATCAACTCCGTACCTGATTTTGATGATGATCTTTGGGTTCCTCTTCCGTGGGTGTTCCCTGTTGCCAACAACTATAACTACAACTTTGAGTTTACGCCTTATGTAGGCGGCGTTGCATTTGGATTTTTCTTTAGTAAGATAAATCCTTCATACACGTTACCAAATCTGTCAACGTTTGTAGTTAATGTAAACTACCGCTTTAAGGTGGTGATTATAACAGGCCAGGTAAGTGCTTTTATGGCACGAAACCATGTTAATGTAAATGATTACCATGCTGTAAGCCGCATATTGGGTTTATGGAAGCAGGACAAGCTTTCGCTGGCTCGTCGCAGGCTGTAACCGCAACTAGTTGATAACAACAAAGCCCTTCCGTTTTAACAGAAGGGCTTTGTTGTTTTAAAAAACTGTACTGTATCTTCTTAAAGCGCAAACGCCAGATAGGATCCGCCGGCTTTTAAGCCGTATCGTGCACCGCCGCAGGCAATTACTACGTATTGCTTGCCATCAATTGCATAAGTGATTGGCGTTGCAAATCCGCCTGCAGGCAACTTATACTCCCAAAGGATCTTACCGGTATCCTTATCAAAGGCACGGAACATTTCATCTTCAGTAGCACCAATAAATATCAATCCGCCGGCGGTAACTACTAATCCACCGTGATTTTCTGTACCTGTTGGCTTAACACCTTTTTTAGTAAGCGCAGCATATTCGCCTAAAGGCACTTTCCAAACATAATCACCGGTATTTAAGTTTATAGCATTCAAAGTTCCCCATGGTGGTTTGATGGCAGGATAACCATCAGGCCCGCGAAACTGAAGAAAACCGTTGCTAACAAATGGCGGCACATAAGGGTACTTAGGCACCTGACCTGGTTTAACAACGGAAACTTTTTGATTTGATTTTGATGCGGGCGCGTTGTGCATATTGTCGTGCCCCAACTTGTCGTCGTTCATCAAAAACCTGATCAACGTAAATTTATCCTGCGGCTGCAAATTTTTGAATGCAGGCATACGGCCGCTCCCGGTATTTAAAATACTGAAAATTTGTTCTGGTTTTAATTTTTTACCAATGTTAACCAGGCTGGGATAGTCTGAACTTCCCCTGCGGTTAGCGCCATGGCACCCGGCGCAATTAGTCATAAATAACGCGTTCCCTTTAGAGGTAATTTCTTTATTAAATGCCTCCAATGAATTCATCCTTAAATCCCAGGGCATATTGTTGGCGTTCAGGTAATATATACCGTCGGGATCGGCCGCTGTACCGCCCCACTCCGCGCCACCACCAATACCGAATACGATTGTTCCTTCGGGGCTTGGCGGCATAAACTTATTACCATGTCGCGTAGTTAAATAACGATCCAAGGCAAATTTATGATCTTCCGGTGTAAGGTTTGTTAAATTATTTAACGTAAGATATTGCGTTGAAAAAGGAGCCGGTTTAACCGGGTAAGGTTGTGTTGGCCAGGGCTGTTCACCGGCAAGGTGATGATCTGTTGGAACAGGCTTTTCAACTACCGGAAATATTGGCTTTCCGGTATCACGGTCAAGCACATAGATAACGCCATCTTTTCCCGCTACAGCGAGGGCCTCGATCATTTTACCATCGTGCTTAACTGTTAACAGGTTTGGTGGGGCCGGGATATCTCTGTCCCAAAGATCATGGTGAATGGTTTGAAAGTGCCATTTTAGCTTGCCCGTTTCGGCATCCAGCGCAAGCACACAATTCGCAAACAAATTAGTCCCTTTTCTAACTCCACCATAATAATCTACCGAGCCTGAACCGGTACCCGTATAAACAACACCACGTTTTTCATCGAGGGTTTCACCAGACCAGTTGTTAGCGCCGCCCATATATTTATAAGCATCTTTTGACCATGTGTTGTATCCATATTCGCCTGGCAGCGGAATGGTATGGAAAACCCACTTAAGTTTACCTGTTAATACATCAAATGCACGCACAGGGCCGGGTGCAGCATCGCCGCTTTCAGTAGCCATAGTGCCCATGATGTACGTGTTTTTATAAATAATACCCGGTGTAGTTTGAGTAACATACTGCTGATGCACATCATGGTCAAGCCCGGTTTCCAAACCGGTATATAAATCAACTTTACCGTGATCGCCAAAACTGTCTACCAGTTTACCGGTTTCGGCATTTAAGGCGTAAATAAACTTTCCGGCGGTATAAATTATCCGCTTATCATCGCCGTTTTCCCAATAGGTTACGCCCCTGCATGGATGATACATAGGATCTGAATTGGCATAGGGGTCAAACCGCCATATTTCTTTTCCTGTATTAGGATAGATTGCAAACGCTTTTAGCTTGGGTGATACACCATACATAATGCCGTGTACCACAATTGGTTGACACTGCATACCTACACCTCTTCTTTGCTCGCCTTTATTGTCGCCGGTTTCATATACCCAGGCAACTTTAAGGTCTTTAACATTCGTTTTATTGATTTGGTCGAGCGGCGAGTAGCGGTTGCCAAAATTGTTGCCGCCATATTTAGGCCAGTCGGTATTGGGGATATCCGTTTTTGATTTCGTAAAGCAAAAGCACAACAGTACCGCTCCGACCAACGTTGTGAAAACAAGAATTTTCATTTATTATAATTTAAAATTTGTCCTGATTAATTAACTACCACATTTTCCGCTGCAACGATACCGATCGAAGGTTCACCATTTTCTCCTGCAGGTG
>CAZZUU010000439.1:0-3220 GCA_964657275.1 uncultured Mucilaginibacter sp.
CAACCGCAAGTTCTGCTTGCATTAGGATTGTGGAAGTTAAAACCTTTTCCGTTCAAACCGTCTGAAAAATCGAGCTCAGTCCCCGCAAGGTACAGGAACGATTTCATATCCAGGGCTATGCGAATGCCGCGATCTTCAAAAAACTGGTCGCCCTTTTTTATTTCGTTATCAAAATCCAGGTTATACGATAAGCCTGAACAGCCGCCGCCCTTCACAGACACCCTAAGAAAATAGGAGGCGTCAAGCCCCGAATCCTGCATCAGGTGATCTATCTTACTTTTTGCTTTATCAGTTATAGTTACCATTGTTTTAGATTCAAGAGTCAAGACACAAGAGTCAAGATCAATTTTTTCTACAGATCTTGATTCTTGACTCTAATAGTCTTGATTCTTTTTTAGTGATGTACTTTTTCGCTTTCAATCGGCGCCATACCATTTTTTACGCGGTAATCATTGATTGCTGCTTTTATCGCATCTTCTGCCAAAACCGAGCAATGGATTTTTACAGGCGGAAGAGCCAGTTCTTCAACAATATCCATATTATCAATTTTCATAGCATCGTCAATGCTTTTTCCTTTAAGCCATTCTGTAGCTAATGACGATGATGCTATTGCCGAGCCGCAGCCAAACGTTTTAAATTTAGCATCAGTGATCATGTTGTTATCATCAACCTGTATCTGCAGGCGCATAACGTCGCCGCATTCAGGGGCGCCAACCAAACCTGTGCCTACCTTGTGGTTACTTTTGTCCAAAGTGCCAACATTGCGGGGGTTGGTATAGTGATCGATTACTTTATCTGAATAAGCCATAGTTTTAAATTATTGAATATTGATTTACTGAATAATTGATTTTTAATCCCAGTATTGTAAAATTATTAATATAGCATTTGCACATCTGCATATTTGCACATCCGCACATCAAATTAATGTTCTGCCCACTCAATTTTGCTCAGGTCAACGCCTTCTTTAAACATCTCCCAAAGCGGAGAAAGATCACGAAGGTGATTAACCGCATTTTTTGTTACTTCAATAGCATAATCAACTTCTTCTTCGGTAGTGAACCTTCCTAAGCCGAAACGGATGGAAGAATGTGCAAGGTCATCGGATAATCCTAAGCTTTTCAATACATATGACGGCTCAAGGGACGCTGACGTACAAGCCGAGCCTGACGAAACCGCCAGATCCTTCATCGCCATCATTAAACCTTCGCCCTCTACGTATTTAAAAGAAATATTGGCAACGTGCGGCAAACGGTGTTCTACGTTTCCATTCACATAGCTTTCTTCCAGCTGTGTTAACGAAGCCTGCAACTTATCACGCAAAGCTGATAAACGTTTTGCCTCGCTTTCCATTTCCAGGCCGCATAATTCGCAGGCTTTGCCTAAGCCAACAATGCCAGGTACATTTAAGGTTCCCGAACGCATTCCACGCTCATGGCCGCCACCATCCATCTGGGCAGTAACTTTAACCCTCGGGCCTTTACGGCGAACATATAACGCGCCAACTCCTTTAGGGCCGTATATTTTGTGTGCCGATAAAGCCAGCAGGTCGATGCCCTCGGTAATTACATTAACCGGTATTTTGCCAACCGCCTGTACAGCATCGGTCATAAACAAAGCGCCGTATTTATGGGCGATTGCCGCAATTTCTTTTACTGGTTGTATAACCCCGATCTCGTTATTTCCATACATAACCGAAACCAAGATGGTTTCGTTGGTCATATGTTGCTCCAGTAACGCAAGGTCGAGTATGCCATCCTCTTTAACAGGAAGGTAAGTTACCCTGCCGCCCAGTTTTTCCACATGCTTGCATGCATCAAGCACCGCTTTATGTTCAGTGGTGGTGGTTATAATGTGGTTGCCTTTTTCCTTATACATCTCAAATACCCCCTTGATAGCCAGGTTATCTGATTCTGTAGCCCCGGATGTAAAGATGATCTCCTTTTCGCTGGCGCCAATCAATTTAGCAACCTGTTCGCGGGCATAATCAACACCTTCTTCGGCTACCCAGCCAAAAGGATGATTGCGGCTTGCTGCATTACCAAATTTCGTGGTAAAATAAGGCAGCATAGCTTCCAGCACACGCGGATCCATCGGTGTAGTTGCGTTATTATCTAAATAAATGGGGAGGTTCATACTTAATAAATTAACGATACAAAGATAAGGAATAGTTTTTATTTAAAATCATTCAAAACAAGGTGAAAGTATGATAAGCAACTAAGAATTTACAATATTTGGACATGAACAAGATAGAGCATATTGGTATTGCAGTACATGATATAAAGGCTGCGGGCGCGATATATGAAAAGCTGCTGAATACTTTAATTTATAAAACTGAAGCCGTGCCGTCTGAAGGGGTAACCACAGCTTTTTTAAAATGCGGCCCCAATAAAATTGAGCTGCTGCAAGCTACTGCTGCCGATAGCCCGATAGCGAAATTTATAGCAAAAAAAGGGGAGGGCATGCATCATATTGCGTTTGAGGTAGAGGATATTATTGGGGAGATGACCCGATTACGGCTTGAAGGATTTGTTTTGCTAAATGAAGAACCGAAATTAGGAGCTGATAATAAGCTGGTTTGTTTTTTAAATCCGAAAAGTGCAGGCGGGGTGTTAGTGGAGTTGTGCCAGGAGGTGAAAAATTGAGCTGGCGGCAAATCGTCCCCTGCATTCATGCAAACGGAAATGTAGAGACGCAAAATATTGCGTCTCTACCAAAATTCATGTAAAAAATCAATTTCTAACCTATTTATCTTTTAATAGCTCGTATAAAAATCTAACTTAATCACCTGCTCCAATCGGATCAACTTAGACAACAAAAAATAAGATACCTGTTTTACTTTAAAAATATTTTACTACATTTGCACCTCTTTTATAAGAAGTAATATAGCAATGAAAAAAGATCTGCATCCATCAAATTATAGGTTAGTTGTTTTTAAGGATATGTCTAACGATTATTCTTTCTTAACTAAGTCATGCATCGATACCCGTGAATCAGTAAAATGGGAAGATGGTAACGAATATCCACTGGTGAAATTAGAAATTTCGCACATGTCGCACCCTTTTTCTACCGGTAAAATGAAACTGGTTGATACTGCAGGGCGTATTGACAAGTTCCGTACACGTTACAGCAAAAAATAATTTTTTTGTTTATAAAATAATATTTGCAAGTCTCCCGATACATCGGGAGACTTTTTTATTTTTGCGCCATGGCAATTATTCTT
>CAZZUU010000440.1:0-3216 GCA_964657275.1 uncultured Mucilaginibacter sp.
TGCGATAACGTTATCCTGTCACTAAACCGCGCGGCTGAAGATGCCGCTAAACAGGCCAAACCTATATTTGTGAACGCCATCAAACAAATGACTTTGCAGGATGTAACCAACATTTTGCTGGGCAGCCAGGATGCAGCTACTCAATATTTTAAACGTACCACTACTGCCGATCTTACGTTAAAATTCAAACCGGTTATACAGGCTAGTTTAAGCAAGGTTGGCGCAACAAAATATTATTCGGACGCAGCGAAGGAATACAACAAAATACCTTTTGTAAAAAAGATGAACCCCGATATCAGCGACTACACCACTCAAAAAGCGATCGACGGTTTATTTTACCAAATAGCGCTGGAAGAGCTGAATATCCGCAAAAACATCGGCGCACGGTCGACACCGTTACTGCATAAAGTATTCGGTTTTGCCGATTCTAAAAAGTAGCACTCGGTTTTTAGAACGTATATTTTATACCCAAACCAGGCGCCAAATCAAAAAACGGCCCGGTTCCAAGTTCGGCGCGTGGGTTAAGATCCAAACTTACGGCTATTGGAGATTGCGGGATCACATATTCTAAACCCAAAACACCATCTACACCTATCAAAATATGACTGTTGCTATAAGTTTCATCGGTACCGCCAAAAGTATGGTAGGTTCCCCTGCCAACAGCACCGATATGCGCACCGGCCCCATAATAAAATTTTAGTGCAGGCACACCAAATGCCTCCTGGTGAAATTCGTATAGACCTGTTATTACAAGGCCGTTGTTCCTGAAACCTATTTCACCCTCAAGGGCCACGATATTCGAAGTGAAGTATTTAATGGAGATACCGTTTTCGTAGCCTCCGAATTTTAACCCGACTGCGGTTTTATAATCCTGTGAATTCTGAGCGTTTGATTGCTTGCTGATCAGTAAAAAAGAACCTAAAACGAGAGCGTATACTATTAATTTTTTCATAAGGATGTTTATGCAAATTAACGACAGAATTGCCGTTTTATGGTAGTTTTAACAAAAAACAACAGCATTTGTGTTCAACTTCCTGATTGTCATGGGTAAAAACAGCACTTAGCTTACATCCTTTCCATGCCCTTTTTATTATTTCAACCGCACCTTGATGTAGTAATTCAAGGTATCAATCTCCAGGTTTTTGCGGGTTGCGCCGGTTATTTCAACCGGCGTATCATGAGTTTTCGGGTAGATGAACCGATATTCGCCGCCTTTAATTTTCACGCGTACCGGCATATTAAAATCTTTAACATCGGCTACCCACCTGCACTGCAGTTTGCCGTCGAGGATTTTAAAAGCTAATGTTGGTATATCCTTATATTTTAAGTACTGCTCAAATAACGGCGACATATTTTTACCGGACTGCATGCTGATATAGTCTACTATTTGGTGATAAGTAACCGTTTGGTGATAAAATGTTTTATTTAATCCGCGCAAAATATCGCGCCACTTTTC
The DNA here is from genome assembly GCA_964657275.1 of uncultured Mucilaginibacter sp. GTDB lineage: Bacteria > Bacteroidota > Bacteroidia > Sphingobacteriales > Sphingobacteriaceae > Mucilaginibacter. The sequence continues at coordinate 1,457 of CAZZUU010000440.1, forward strand.
ATCGTCATTAATAATCGTCCTAACCATATTCAACAGGTTGGCACCCTTATAATACATATCCTGCGAACCATCGTCGTTCACGCCATAAACGCCAACAATTGGTGCATCATTTTTTATCTTCCGCCGCAGTCCGTTCACATATTCCTGGCCGGCTTGTTTACCATATTTGCTTTCTATAAATAAAGACTCCGAATAACAGGTAAAGCTTTCGTGTATCCACTCGTCTGCTATATCTTTCGCTGTTATATTATTACCAAACCATTCGTGCCCGCTTTCATGTACGATAATATAATCCCATTTCAGGCCCCAGCCGGTCCCCGACAGATCGGTGCCTTTATATCCATTCTTAAATTGGTTGCCATACGCGGTACCGCTTTGATGTTCCATCCCCAGGTAGGGTGTTTCCACCAGCTTATAACCATCTTCGTAAAACGGGTAAGGGCCAAACCAATATTCAAACGCTTTCAGCATATCCTTAACATTTCTGCCGAACTGAATTTTTGCCTTTTCAAGATCATAGGTCAACACCCAATAATCAAGACTCACCTTGCCCTTTTCGCCGTCGTAGCTGTCATCAAAATGAGTGTACTTGCCCACGTTTGCTTCAATATCATAATTATTGATAGGGTTAGCCACAAACCAGTCGTAACGGGTATAACCATCACCTAACGGCGTTACCTTACGCAGCCGTCCATTGGATACGTCCTGAAGGCTATCAGGTACCGTAATGCTGATTAATGCGCTGTCTACTTCATCTGCCTGCTGATCTTTATTCGGCCACCAAATGCTGGCGCCAATCCCCTGGCAGGCGGTAGCAACCCAGGGATTGCCCAAGGAGTCGGTGGTGAAAACAACTCCCCCGTCCCACGGCGCTTTTTTGGCGATGGTGGGATTACCCGAATAATAAACGGTAAACTCATCCTTACTGCCCTTAGTGATCGTTTTCGGAAAAGTGACGAACACCGCATTGAATTCGCGACTGTAAGACAGCGGTTCTCCTTTGTAATCAATCTTTTCGATCTTTAAATTGGCAAACAGGTCGAATTGCAGCATGGTGAAATCCTGCGTTGCAGTAAATTTAAAAAGATTGCTGCCGCTGATAAATTTGTTGCCGATATCAAACTTAACGTCCAGGTGGTAGTAGTCGATATCATAACAGGTGCGCAAAGGTGTCAATTGCCCGCGAAGTGAATCGGCACGGTTAAAAGTTGTCTTTTTCACGCCAAGCTGCGCATCAACGTTTAACCAGGTTAATAACAGTATACCTATAAATAAACCAAATAATTTCATTTGCAAAATGATGGGTGAAATCTACTATTAATCGGTGTAACCGGGCGTTCTACGTATCTGCCCATTTTCAGCAATGTTCAGGCCGCTTTTTGGGAAATCAGCAGTGGTAAGTTGCCTGATGCGGTTTATAACCCGGTTGGTGCTATCCGGCTGCAGCCCTTTCTCGTGCGTTTGCCTTGCAGCGATGATCCGGCCGCTCAAAAATTCGCCTTTTTTATTTACATACACTTTAAGCAAAGGCGCAAAACCACAAATCCCGGCAACACTTACCGAGCGGTAAGTACAAAAGTTACCCAGGCTATAAGCGATAAGGCGGTTTTTATATAACTCCATTGCCCGGCACACATGCGGGCCGTTACCTAAAATCAGATCTGCCCCAGCATCGATAGCATTGTGCGCAAACGCATGTACATCGCCGCGCTTTTCATTATTATATGATTCGTTTTTAAACGGCACATGTTCAAAAGCGG
>CAZZUU010000441.1:0-3214 GCA_964657275.1 uncultured Mucilaginibacter sp.
AGCAAACCAAAGTGGCAGCAAAAACCCTGCACAGTCGGTAAAGGTAGTAATTATGATGGACGATGCCACGGCCGGATCAATACCCACTCTTTTCAACACCAATGGGATCGATGCCCCGGTTAACCCTGCTACAATAAGATTGCCCGTCATCGCCAAAAACAATACCAGGCCGAGTAAAGGATCGGCATCGTAGAACCACGCAATACAAAAAACGATCAGCCCGTTTGCAGCACCATTCAATAGCCCCACCAAAAACTCCTTTAAGACAGTGTTATAGGCCTGGTTATCCGTTAAGTCACTTAATGAAATACGGCGTACGGTAACGGCAAGTGCCTGGGTTGCAGCGTTGCCCCCCATACCTGCAATAATGGTCATGTACGCTGCCAATAAGGGCAATTGTGCCACCGTTGCATCAAAATGCCGGATGATAGATGCCGCCAAATAGGCGGTACCCAAATTAATAACCAGCCAGGGAAGCCGGCTTTTTACAGCATCTTTCCAATTACCGCTTAATTCTTCGTCTTCTGATACACCGGAAAATTTCAGGATATCTTCGGTGTTCTCCTGCTCCATTACGTCGATGATATCATCAACCGTTACCCGGCCGAGTAATTTCATGTTATCATCTACAACCGGGATAGTAGTTAAATTATACTGGGATATTAATCCGGCAACGTCTTCCTGGTCCAAATCTGCTTTAACAAATACAAAATCCGTACTCACCAGGTCGCGCACATGCGCATCGGCCCGGGCTTTTATGATTGATTTTATGGATAAGATCCCCTGTAAAACATCAGCATCATCAACCACGTAAATGGTGTAAAACTCCTCCATTTCTTCGGATTGGCGGATGATCTCGTCCAGGGCTTCTTTCTTATCAAGATTAATATTCACCTTGATAATTTCGGAGTTCATCAGCCCCCCTGCGGTATCCTCGTCATATTTTAATAACGCGCGTATGCTTGTGGCATCCTCCTGGTCAATATCCTTTAGTATTTCCTGCTGCTCATCTTCATCCAGCTGCGAAATAATATCCGTCGCGTCGTCATAGTCAAGCTCCTCAACAATTTCCGTTCTTTTTTCGGGATTAAGATTAATTAAGAGTTCGCCGGGCCGATGCTCCTCGTCCATTTCAGAAATTACTTCCGAAGCAACATCCGTCGGCAGGATGTTGATGATCCTTTCTTTCGCTTCCTGGGGAAGCATTTCAAATAGCAACGCAATCTCTGAAGCATGATATTCCTTCAGAACCCTCTCTAATTCAGCGTCATCACCTTCCAGTGCAGTTTTAATGCGCAGCAGGTCTGATTTGTCTATTTCAAAAGATTGCATATGGCACTAAAGTACATATTTATTGGTAATTTGAAGATTTGATAAGTGGACAATTTGAAGGTTTTACGATAAGATATCAGGCTGTCGCTGAATCGGAAAATAACATAAATCCGAAGCGATCTTTAATCTTCAGATTATCAAATTATTAAATTATTTATCTTTTTGTTACAAACCCGGCGACCGAAAAAAACGTAAAAAGCTTACAACATTTAGGATGTTTTTTATATATTGTAGCAGTTAAAAACGCATCAAATACCCCGTAAATAGCTATAATTAAACAACACACGCTACCTTTTTACTGAGAAATATTTTTGCATGACTTTTCATTACAAACCAGTCTTTATTATTACGGGGATTATATTATTTACAACAAATTGCCGGTTTGGCCCTACTTCCGAAGCAGATCGTATAGCGTTCAAAAACATATCGTCTGTAAATCCCGACACCACCTCTATAAGTCAAATAAATGAGCCGCCACTTAACTTAACCCTGGGCGGGAGCCCCACGCCCTTAAAAAACATGTTTGGCATTAATGCCTATGAGTGGAATTTTTTGGAGGATCCGGGCAGTCCTAACGACAGGGACCATGTTTATGAACACAATATGGACCTGGTAAAATCATTCAGCGCAGTGCGGCATTACCTTAACTGGAACAGGATTGAAACCACTAAAGGCGCATATACTTTTAACCCTGCAAATAGTGGCAGCTGGAATTATGATGTGATTTACCAACGCTGCAAGAACGACGGCATTTTGGTTTTAGCCGATCTGAAAAATAGCGCGGACTGGCTCGTTAATACTTACCCCGCGGGCGGACGAAATGATGAAAATGCACCTGCACCTTATCCGGCTAATTTTAATGACCCTGCCTCATATGCCGACCAGGCGCGTACTGCTTTCCAGTTTGCAGCAAGGTATGGTTACAATAAAAATGTAAACAAATCATTTGTTAAGGTTGATGCCACGTTACGCTGGCCGGGCGACAGGCCCAACACGGTAAAAATTGGCCTGGGCCTTATTAAATATATAGAGTGCGGAAATGAACCCGACCGCTGGTGGGGAAATGACGAGGCACACCAGGATCCCGATCAATTTGCGGCAAATATGTCGGCTTTTTATGATGGAAATATGGGTAAACTGGGCCCAAATGCCGGGGTAAAAACAGCCGACCCGGATATGCAGGTAGTAATGGGTGGCCTGGCTTCCGCCGATGCAGGATATGTTGCCAAAATGATTGAATGGTGTAAAAAGAATCGCGGTTTTAAAAAAGACGGCAGTATAAATTTGTGTTTCGATGTGATCAATTACCACTTATATTCAAACGATGGCGATGTACGCACACATAAACAGGCTACAACCGGCATAGCCCCCGAGCTTTCAAACGATGGTAGTATCGCTAAATCATTTGTAAAGGTAGCTAACAGCATTCCCAACCATCCGGAAGTTTGGGTTACAGAAACGGGTTATGACATTAACCAGGGAAGCTACCAAAAAGCCGAGCCTATTGGTACTAAAACCGTGCTTGCCAACCAGGCTGATTGGATATTGCGCAGCTCATTGTTGTACATCCGCTATGGCATTAAAAGACTGTTTTTTTACCAGCTTTTTGATGACCATGCCGAGGGAACCGGTCAGTTTGCCACATCGGGCCTGGCGGAAGGCATAAAACGCCGCCCCGCCGCCGATTATATATTACAGGCCGGGAAACTGATGGGCGATTATAATTACATTAAAACCATCAGCACCGACCCTTTGGTTGATCAGTATCAGTTGGGTAATAAAACGATGTATATATTAACTATTCCTGACGAAACCGGGCGAACCGGAACCTTCACGCTGGATTTAGGAACAGCGGCACATGCCAATATCTACTATTTAAAGA
>CAZZUU010000442.1:0-3209 GCA_964657275.1 uncultured Mucilaginibacter sp.
AAAAACAACAGGTCCTGCCGTCCGCCAGCCGGCGGATCGGCATCTCTCATGCTTGTAAGCGCGGGATAGGTCTGCTACAAGCAAGTAGACTACCTGGCATGTGTGAATATCCAGTGGGGTGCCGAAATAAATTCGGCATGACTTCCACTTTTTAATTTTCAAACTCCTGAACAAATAAAAAGCATCCTTGTCTTATAATTGACCTAAATACAAGTGCTATTTCAACAACGCATCCTTCTCTTTGGTGAATTTAGTATAAACCAACTTATCCAATAGACCCGGTAAAAACTTGCTTAAAAAGACAAGCAGTTTGCCCTGACCGGTCATGATCAATGTCCGCGCCCTGTTTTCAACGCCATCAGCAATAATAACTGCTACTTCATCAGAGGTCATCATTTTTTGTTCATCCAGGGTGCTTTCGCCTTGGGCGGTGCCATTTTTATCGAGGGCTGTGTTGCGGATATTCGATGCCGTAAAACCCGGACATGCAGTTAATACGTGAACACCGGTTTTTAAATTTTCAACCCTTAAACTGTCGAGAAAGCCGTTCATGGCAAACTTGGATGCCGAGTAACCGCTGCGTCCCGGCAGGCCCTTATAACCAGCGATAGAAGAAATACCCACGATACTGCCTTGTGTTTTTAAAATTTCTGGCAAGGCGTATTTGGTGCAGTAAACCATCCCCCAAAAGTTTACGTCCATAACCGATTTTAGGACGTTTACCTCTGCATCTTTAAACAATGCCCGCATGGATATCCCCGCGTTATTTATCAGTACGTCAATTTTGCCAAACGTTACCAGCGCCTGCTTAATCAAATGTTCACAATCTTCTTCAATAGTTACATCACATTGTACAGCCACTGCCTTTATGCCATATTGTTTTTCGAGGTTTTGTGTTATTTCACAAAGGGTAACGTATTGCCGTGCCCCCAAAACAAGATAGGCGCCGCGTTTAGCAAATTCTGTGGCAAGTGATTTCCCGATCCCTGAGGAGGCGCCGGTAATGATTACAATTTTATCATTTAACTTCATACGATGAAGGTAGTAGTTTGGAGGTGTTTTTCTATTGATTGGTATTTAGAAGCTTAATAATACTCTTTAGCGACTTATCGTCGATCGCGTCCAGCTCAGCCTTGTCGTAAATCGTTAGCAAATAAATTTCATTATTTTCCGAAATGATGTACGTAATGACTCTAGCTCCTCCGCTTTTACCCTTTCCTTTGCTCTTTATCGCAATTCTAACTTTATAAGTCTGATTACCCAGAAGTGTTCCAAGTGTTGGCGTTTCTAGTAAGTCCTCGTTTAACTGTTGAAGTTCGATTTTAAGAGAAGGGTATTTTTTTATGAGTCTTTTCGCTTCTTTTTTAAACCTGTCGGACGGAACAATACTATAACTCATTAAGAAAATCAGTTAGCGATTGTTTTTTGTCATTAGATTTTTTCAGTTGTGCAACCTCGTTAAAAGCATCAGTCAAATCAGATTTAATCTTTAAAGTTTGCTCATATTTTTTAAGTTTCGACAAAACCTTTTCCCAATCAGTTAAAGATAACTGAACGGCCTGCGGGTTACCATTGGTATCATTTAAATATTGAAGGGCTAATTTCATAAATCAAATTTACGGATTTTAATATTTTCTCAAACTATCATTTATGTAATAGCACTAACCAGGTTGAGAAATATTTTTACAGGAAAGAGAGTTTCAATGATTACAATTTTGTCATTTAACTTCATACGATGAAGGGAATAGCCGGGATGTGCCTTCCACTTTTATTTCGGGCAATTTAAACAAGTACTTGGCGGCGAATATAAGCATCGCACCATAAAAATACTTGATGTATGTCCAGCTAAATTTAGCCATGCTTTGGCTGTCGTAATTGATGATGTATGTTTTTGGGAAATAATAGTTTTTAAAGCCGGCAAGCCTGATCCTGTAAGACAAATCGATATTATGCCCGTATAATACAAAGCGTTCGTCAAACGAACCGATTTCCGCCAGGGCAGACCTGCGCAACAACATGCAGTCGCTGTTTAAAATATCAATTTCGGCAATCTGGAACTCCTCCACCCAATCCTTGCGGTTGCGGTCGTACAGGCGTGTTTTTGAAAAATTCCGGGCGAACCCGATAAGTTTAAAAAAGGTTATCCATGGTTTTGTAAGGCCATGTATCGATTGCGGCAGAAAGCGCCCCTGCGGCGTAAGCATCCTAACGCTCAGGCCACCAGTGCTTAAGTGCTGATCCATAAATGCGCACATTTTTTCAAGGGAATCTTTGCCGCTTATTGTATCCGCATTGACCAGTAAAATATACTCCCCTGTAGTCAGCGTTAATGCCTGGTTATTTGCCTTGGCTATGCCGTTATTTAATTTGTTTGCAATTACCTTAGCTTCGGGAAAATCATTATGAAGCATTTCTAGTGATTTGTCTGCAGAAGCGTTATCCACTATAAATAGCTCATAATCGATGCTTTTACAGGCATCAACTACGGAATTTAAGCATTGCCTTAACAAAGCACATGCATTGTGGTTAACGACGATTACAGACAGCTTCATATCTACTTCGACAAAGAATTTTCATAGGGGACGCGGGTAGCAATAGATCGTCCCAATGTTATTTCATCAACATATTCCAACTCACCTCCAAAAGCTATGCCACGGGCGATGGTAGAGATGGTTAAGTTAAAGTTTTTTAATCTTTTATGCAAATAAAAAAGCGTGGTATCGCCCTCCATTGTTGCGCTTAAAGCGAAAATAATTTCTTTGGTTTCGTCGTCTTTTAAACGCTCAACCAGCGAGTCGACTTCAAGGTCGGTGGGGCCTATGCCATCCATTGGGGAAATTAATCCGCCCAAAACGTGGTATATCCCATTATATTGATTGGTGTTTTCAATGGCCATTACATCGCGGGTATCCTCGACAACGCAAATCATACTATGATCGCGCTTTGGCGAGGCACAAATCTGGCAAACAGGCTGATCGGAGATATTCAGGCAGATACGGCAAAACTGTATCTCGTTCCTTAATTTGCTGATGGTAGCGCTGAATTTTTCTACATCTTCCTTATCCTGGTTAAGCAGGTGCAGCACCAGGCGCAAAGCGGTTTTTTGGCCAATACCGGGTAGTTTGGCAAATTCGGCAACAGCATCCTCCAGCAGTTTCGATGAAAAGTTCATTGTGCTAAGATAGTCCGAAAGTCGGGAAAGTCCGAAA
>CAZZUU010000443.1:0-3154 GCA_964657275.1 uncultured Mucilaginibacter sp.
ATACACCACTCTTAACGACCGGTAGATATACCATAAAACTACTACTGCGGCCAAACCATCAAGTATCAATGAAACCGTATCCCATTTAGCGGGGATAAACAGATGTATCAACATTACTGCCGTAAAAAACAGGAAGATAAAGCTGTGCAGATGAAAAGAATAGATCAGGTGCTCCACATAATATTTTTTGCTTCTCCAAAAAGTAACTTTTAATATCAGGGCAAATAACGGCAACAGCAAAAACATCAATTTCGGGAAATTATGATTGATGGATTCTGTAACCAATTCTTTTTTATTGAGTTTAGGGTCCGCTAAACCAAATTCTTTTTTAACCAAATATCGTCGCAGTATGCCAGCGCGTTTATTTTCCGGCAGTTGTTGTTGCCGTGCCATGTATTGGCTGTAACTGGTATCGCCTGCTTTGGTTACAACCTGCGTAGTTTTAAGCTTCCCATTTTTTTGCCGGGGCGATACCTCCGCGTTGTAAGTGCCTGTTTTTCTTAATGAATTAATCTGCTCAGTGGTCAGGCCCTTTGGTTCAACCTTAATTATTTCATTGTTGGATTTAAAAATCAGCAAAAAATAAATAAGGCTGATGAAAATATACATTTTTACAGGGTGCAAAAACTGCGTTCTCCGGCCGCACATATATTCCTCAGTAAGCATACCGGGTTTAAACAGCAACGGTTTAAGGGTATGAAAAAACTGGTGGTCGAAATGAAAATAATCGCTTACTGCATGATTCATCATGTGGCCGAAACTTTCCTTGATCTCCAGGTTTTCCTGGCCGCAAACATGACAGAATTTACCCACTAAGATAGCTCCGCAGTTAAGGCAGTCGTTTTCGGTGCGGTAATGCTTTTTCATGGATTATTGTAGTTAAACATGAATTACGTCAAGTTTGGTGCCTTCACTGTATTTATCTCGGAATACAATTGGAAATATTATGGCTATTATCAAAGCATATATAGCAAAAGTAAGCCAGATGCCGTGCCAGTCATTGCTGTGATCAGGCAATGTGAAATATTTATCAATGAGCACTCCGCTGGCAAAACTTCCAATTAACGATCCGAATCCATTTACCATCATCATAAATAATCCTTGTGCGCTTGCTCTTATTTCCGGCTGCACCTGTGTTTCTACAAATAGTGAGCCTGAGATATTGAAAAAATCAAATGCCATTCCATACACGATACATGATAAAATTATCATCCATAATCCATCAGCGGGATTACCATAAGCAAACAGGCCAAAACGTAACACCCAGGCTACCATACTGATGAGCATAACGTATTTGATACCAAATTTACGAAGGAAGAAGGGAATTGCTAAAATAAAAAGTGTTTCCGAAATCTGCGAAATAGCGATAATTGCCGCAGGGTGTTTTACTGCAAAGGTTTGCTGATAAGCTGTAACATTTTTGAAATTAAGAATATAGGTTACACCATATGCATTTGTAAGCTGTAAAGCAGCTCCCAATAACATTGAAAATGCAAAGAACACTGCAAATTTTTTAGTTTTAAATAATACAAACGCATTTAATCCGAGCAAGCTTACCAGCGACTTATTTTTTATTTTATTAAGAAGTGGTTGGCAGGGAGGTAACGTAAAGGAATAGATGCCCAAAGCAAGAGCCACCGAGGATGCGATGTAAAATTGGATTGGTGATGTTTCACTAGTAAGACTTACTAACAGTGAAGCTGTAATAAAACCAACCGTACCCCAGGTTCTGATAGGCGGAAAATCTTTAACAACATCAAGGTTGTTTCTTTTAAGAGCTGAATAGGCAACAGTTATCGACAATGACAATGTTGGCATGTAAAAAAACATGTTGAGCAACATCACCCAAAAGAATGTAGAAGGAGTAGTGATCAGCGGTAAAACGAACAATGCACACCCACCCAAAATATGCAATATTCCATACAATTTTTCTGCGTTTATATACTTGTCAGCAATGATGCCGGTAAGGGCAGGCATAAGTATCGCCGAAAAACCCATGGTTGAAAATATAGCACCAAATTGTTCAAATGTCCAATGTTTATTATCATGACAATACGCCCCAATAGTAATGAGCCACGATCCCCATATAAAAAATTGCATGAAATTCATCAGTATTAAGCGGAACTTAATATTCATACGAATCAATTATTTAACGGTGGGGAATTTTGAAATCTAAAGCAGATAGAATCATGCAAGTAATATGCCTAATTTATCGCAAATAAAGAAATGAATATGATTGATGTTACCGATTAAAAAAATCCGAAATAGAACATCCGAAATCCGAAATCAAAATTATGACGCTTTTCTGCGATTCAATTCATCACGAATTTTAGCTGCCTTTTCGTAAGATTCATCCGACAGCGCTTCTTGCAATTTCGTCTTTAACTCGTCGGTACTTAACGTGGTGAAACCGCCGGTGGCTGCTGCTGTCGTTTTTTCTTCCGGCGTTTCGTTTATATTTTCAAGGTAAACAAAGTCGTTCCCTTCTATTACTATACCTGCGGTTGATAATATAAATTCATAGGTAAAAATAGGGCAGTCAAATCTTACGGCTACGGCTATCGCATCAGAAGTACGGGCATCTATTTCAACCACCTTTTTACCATCGGAGCAAATGAGTTTCGAATAAAATATGCCATCGACCAGGTTGTAAATAATAATCTCCTGAACGGTGATGTGGTACGCCTGCCCGAAACTTTTAAACAGGTCGTGGGTGAGCGGCCTGCTCGGGGTCATTTTTTCTATTTCTATGGCTATGGCCTGGGCCTCAAAACTGCCGATGATGATCGGGAGCCTTCTGCGCCCGCTCACTTCACCCAAAACCAAAGCATAGGCACCGGATTGCGTTTGGCTGTAAGACAAGCCAACAATATCCAGCTTAATTTTTTTCATATCATTACCCATCACATCAAGATTTTTTATGCCGAAGCTTTATATTCTTTTACTGCCTCAATTAATTTAGGTACTACCTCAAAAGCATCGCCAACAATGCCGTAATCTGCTACTTTAAAAAAAGGTGCGTCTGCATCTTTGTTGATCACAACGATCACTTTTGATGAACTTACGCCTGCCAGGTGCTGTATGGCCCCCGAAATTCCTATTGCAATATACAAATTTGGGCTAACTGCAATACCTGTTTGGCCAACATGTTCAC
>CAZZUU010000444.1:0-3152 GCA_964657275.1 uncultured Mucilaginibacter sp.
GAGGGTTTTGCGCACAAGCCGAATTAAATAGAATAAACCCCAATAGGGTAAAAATGTAAATGCGGCTTTTACTTTCTGTCATAAACTTTCTCTCCATTTATATAGGTTTTCAGCACTTTAACTTTGGGTAGTGCTGCACCCTTTATTTTCATGATATCGTTATCAAGGATTACAAAATCGGCATATTTTCCCGGTTCGATACTTCCTTTTTCTTTTTCTTCAAAATTAGCTTTTGCTGCCCATATCGTCATGCCTTTCAAGGCTTCCTGCCTACTCAGCGCGTTTTCCGGCTGAAAGCCGCCATCGGGGTAACCATTTAAATCCTTCCGTTCAACTGCCGCATAAAAAGTAAACATGGGGTTAATACTTTCATGCGGAAAATCGGTGCCCAAAGGAATCCATCCATTTTGATCGAGCAGTTGTTTATAGGCATATGCCGTCATTAACCGCTTTTTCCCCAAACGGGATAACGCCCAGCGCATATCTGATGTTGCATGGGTTGGTTGCACCGAAGGTATAATGCTGTACTCGCCAAAATATTTAATATCATCCGGCGATAATACCTGTGCATGTTCAATTCGCCAGCGGCGGTCGTTTTTGCCTTTTAACACACCGGCATATATTTTTAGCATCACACGGTTTGCAGAATCGCCGATGGCGTGCGTGCATAACTGGAAACCCTTATTCGCTAATTTTATTGCTACATCCTGAAAATGTTTTTGGCTGCTCAACAAAAACCCTTTCCAGTTTTTTTGATCGGCGTAAGGCTGCAATAAACACGCACCCCTTGAACCAAGCGCGCCATCTGCATACATTTTAAATGCCCGGACATCTAAACCGGGAGTTTTATACACGCCTCTTTTAAACAGGTAGGCGTAGTTATCGGCGTTATCAGAGAGCATAACATACATCCGCATTTTTAACGCGCCTTTGTGCTGCAAATCCGCTATCGTACTTATCATGGTATAAGGCAGGCCGCAATCGTCAACTGTAGTGAGGCCAACCGCAAAGCAATTGTTCTGCGCATCTAAAAGTGCGGATTGGGTTACCGCATCTGTCGCTGCGGGGATCTTATCTATAACCAATTTTTTGGCATTGTCAATAAGTATCCCGGTTAGCTTGCCGTTTATGGTTTCAATTTTACCGCCATCTATGTTTTGGCCCGGTTTTATTCCGGCTATATTTAATGCCGCCTGGTTAACCATTACTGCATGGCCGTCGATACGGCTCAATATTACGGGCCTTACCGGGAAAACGGAATCCAACTTAGCCTTATTTGGGAACTGCTTTACCTGCCATTTATTTTGGTCCCAACCATTGCCTATGATCCACCCATCGGTGTTTCTGCGAGCATAAGAACTTACCGAATCAATAACTTCCGGCCAGCTTTTGGTGTTATTGAGATTAACCTGTTGTAAGGCTAATCCATATTCGTAAAAATGGGTATGGGCATCAATAAAGCCCGGGTATACCGGCTTGCCCCCTGCGTCGATCACGGTACGGGCCTTGTATTTTTCTTCCAGTGTATCGGCTTTGCCAACTGCTATTATTTTGCCGCCACTTACTACAAAGGCATCAGCCATGCTAAAATTACTATCAACGGTATAAACCAATGCGTTTTTTACCAGGAGATCGGCATTATAATCCTTTTGCTTACAGGCAACGGCAAGTAAAATAAGTATAGGCAGTATTTTTTTCATGGGGTATGTATTAAAAGTGTAAACTACAAAACTATATACAACTACCAAATCATAAAGTTGTGCGTTCAAATATTTAATTTAGCGCCGGAAATGATCTGCCACCTGGCAGAGAAGGGAATCTTTAGAAAAATGCCAGACATAATTCAGCTTTTACCGGACTCAGTTGCTAATCAAATTGCCGCGGGAGAAGTCGTGCAGCGCCCGGCTTCGGCGGTGAAGGAATTGGTTGAGAATGCCATTGATGCGGGTGCAGATAAGATACAGCTGATTATAAAAGACGCCGGTAAATCGCTGATACAGGTGATAGACAATGGCTGCGGTATGAGCAATACCGATGCGCGCATGGCCTTTGAACGGCATGCCACTTCAAAAATAAAAAAAGCGGAGGATCTGTTTGCCATCCGCACCATGGGTTTCAGGGGTGAGGCGATGGCCTCTATCGCCGCTATTGCGCAGGTTGAATTAAAAACCCGCAGGCACGAAGACGAATTAGGCACCTGTATTTTTATCGAAGGATCGGAAGTTATAAGCCAGGATGCTTGTTCCGCCAATACCGGTACTTCGGTATGTGTGAAAAATTTATTTTACAACACACCGGCGCGCCGTAACTTTTTAAAAAGTAATTCGGTGGAGATGCGTCATATTATTGACGAGTTTCAGCGGATAGCATTAGCCAATCCACTGCTGTTTTTTACGTTGCACCACGATGGGCAGGAGGTTTATCATTTACCCGGGGCAGCCCTTAAACAACGTATTGTACATTTATTCGGAAATAATTATAACGAGCGCCTTGTCCCGGTAGAGGAAGATACTTTGGTGATCAAACTTCGCGGATTTGTTGGCAAGCCGGAGTTTGCCCGCAAAACGCGCGGTGAGCAATTCTTTTTTGTAAATAACCGGTTTATAAGGGATGCGTATTTAAACCATGCAGTGTTAATGGCTTTTAAGGAGCTGCTGCCGGAAGATACCTATCCGATGTATGTTTTGTTTATTGAGATAGACCCTGCCAAAATTGATATAAACGTACACCCCACAAAAACGGAGATCAAATACCAGGACGAGCAAACCATTTATGCCATTGTACGCTCGGCGGTGAAACGGTCATTAGGCCGGTATAATATTACGCCCAGCCTCGATTTCGACCAGGAAAACAGCATCGAGCATTTAGTAACCCTAAAGCCTTTAGAAGAAATAGTTGCCCCGGTTATTTCGTTTAACCCGGATTTTAATCCGTTTAACGATAGAACGACAGAGCGGGAAATCCCTTTTTTACGCAACGCGGGCGATCATCGAAAATCACCCATACCACAAAACTGGGATACGCTTTATGAGATTAGCCGAAGGGAAACTACTGTGCAGCAACACCTGCATGAAGAGAAAAGCATCGAAGTTGACGAGCAGGAACTTAACAAACCAAGCGAACGCCAGCTTTTTCAGATACAGGGCAGGTTT
>CAZZUU010000445.1:0-3130 GCA_964657275.1 uncultured Mucilaginibacter sp.
ACCAAGGCCGATAGGGCGGTGCCTTAAATTGGAGTATTCGGCTTCAGGAACAGGATAATAATTATAATCGATAATCTTATTCAGGTTAAGGGTAGCCTGGTAGGTTACTTCGTATAGCTTATCGTGATCAAAAGCGCCATCTTTAATATAACGCGGCAAGGCAAGCGAAGCAAGGTTACAAACCGCTATTTCATCCGCCGACGTGTATTCCATAATTTCGGTACACAGGTTCGAACTTTTTATGGTACCTAAATTTTGCTGGTTCGATTTTCCGTTTGCGGCATCTTTATATAACAGATAAGGTGTGCCGGTTTCTACCTGAGCATCAAGTATTGCAAACCACAACTCTTGTGCTTTTACCACTTTACGGGCGCGGCCTTCCTTTTCGTATTTCTTATAAAGTTTTTCAAATTCCTTCCCCCAGCAGTCTGCCAAACCAGGCGCTTCGTGCGGACAAAATAAGCTCCAGTCCTCATTGGCCTCTACGCGCTCCATAAACAGGTCCGATACCCAAAGGGCATAGAATAAATCGCGGGCACGCATTTCTTCCTTGCCGTGGTTTTTACGCAGGTCTAAAAACTCAAAAACATCGGCATGCCATGGTTCCAGGTAAATAGCAAAAGCCCCTTTGCGCTTGCCGCCGCCCTGGTCAACATAACGGGCGGTATCATTAAATACACGCAGCATCGGTATAATCCCGTTACTCGTACCGTTTGTGCCACTGATATATGAACCCGTAGCGCGTACATTATGAATACTTAAACCAATACCACCAGCACTTTGTGAAATTTTAGCAGTTTGTTTAAGGGTGTCATAAATGCCTTCGATACTGTCATCC
Organism: uncultured Mucilaginibacter sp.; assembly: GCA_964657275.1. Lineage (GTDB taxonomy): Bacteria > Bacteroidota > Bacteroidia > Sphingobacteriales > Sphingobacteriaceae > Mucilaginibacter. Next base: position 839 of record CAZZUU010000445.1, read on the forward strand.
TTCATTGTTAACAAAAAGCATGACGACATTTGAGGTTTAGGAGTAGCGGCATTAAAAAGGGTGGGAGTAGCATGGGTGAACCACCGCTCACTCATTAAATGATAAGTTTTGATAGCGCTTTCTACATCTTCTTTATGGATACCTAATGATACACGCATAAACAAGTGCTGCGGACGCTCAACTATTTTGCCTTCTACTTTTAAAAGGTATGATTTTTCGAGGGTTTTAAAGCCGAAGTAGTCGAAACCAAAATCGCGGTCGTAAATGATAGTGCTGTCCAGCAGTTCGGCATTATCTTCTATTACTTTCCATACATCATCGGCAATCAGGGAGGCATCCTTACCGGTTTTGCTGTCAACATATTCATGCAGCATTCGCATCGTTTCAGAAAACGACTTTATTGTATTTTTATGCAGATTTGACACAGCAATCCTCGATGCCAGCAATGCATAATCAGGATGCTTGGTGGTTAATGACGCTGCAGTTTCGGCAGCCAGGTTATCCAGTTCGGACGTGGTAACACCATCAAATAAACCTTCGATTACCTTTTTTGCGACATCAATCGGGTCTACAAGCTGAAACCCGTAACACAGCTTTTCGATACGTGCCGTGATCTTGTCGAACTTAACCGATTCTCTTTTTCCGTCTCTTTTAATTACAAACATCTTTAACCCCCTTTTACCGCTCTGAATGAAGCGCGCTTTTTAATTAATATTTATTTGAACCCTAATTTGTCTGAACCATGATTTATAGGATTTTATGATTACCATGATTCGCTTGGTAAACCTTTTACCCTTAACCTTTCGCTTTAACCTTTCTTAAAAATCTTCGTCTAACGAGAACGCTTTGCTCTCCTGCGTATTCAATACGCCGCTTTTTTGATAGTCGCCAACTCTTTTTTCAAAGAAATTGGTCTTCCCTTGCAGGGAGATCATTTCCATGAAATCAAATGGGTTGGTTGTGTTATATACCTTGTCATACCCTAATTCGGTCAGCCATCTGTCGGCCACAAACTCGATATATTGGCTCATCATCTTGGCATTCATGCCGATAAGGTTAACCGGTAATGCATCGGTAACAAATTCTTTTTCTATTTCAACAGCGTCCGTAATAATGGCGGTTGCCGCTTCTTTCGAAAGTTTGGTTTCGAGCATGCGGTACAGCAGGCACGCGAACTCGCAATGCATACCTTCATCACGCGAGATCAACTCATTGCTGAATGTTAAACCCGGCATCAAGCCACGTTTTTTGAGCCAGAAAATTGAACAGAAACTGCCTGAGAAGAAAATACCTTCAACTGCTGCAAAAGCAATCAGGCGTTCGGCAAATGAACCATTGTTGATCCAGCGCAGCGCCCATTCAGCCTTTTTCCCAACACAGGGTACGGTATCAATGGCATGAAACAAGCGATCCTTTTCAGCCGGGTCTTTAATATAGGTATCGATAAGCAACGCATAGGTTTCTGAGTGGATATTTTCCATCATGATCTGGAAACCGTAAAAACAACGTGCTTCGGGCAGCTGAACCTCACTCATGAAGTTTACCGCAAGGTTTTCGTTTACGATGCCGTCACTTGCTGCGAAGAATGCCAGGATATGGGATATAAAATGCTTTTCGCCCGAATTAAGGCCCTCCCAATGCTTCATGTCGTCAGAAAGATCTATTTCTTCTGCGGTCCAGAAACTGGCCTCGCATTTTTTATACATCTCCCAAATTGCCGGGTATTTGATCGGCAAAATCACAAAGCGCTCTTTGTTTTCTTTTAGTAATAATTCGGTCTCGTCGTTCATTTAATCGTTTAATTAGTATATGTTTTTCCAGGCTTAAACCTCGTATTTACAGGCGAACGGTTGGCAGATAGCTTTGGCATGAGTCATTTTTTTTTATAAAATGATAAATCGTATTTACCATTCTTAACTCTCTGATTATCACCCTCACACGTCCCTGCCAAACTATTTTAACTTGCACGTTAGCCCATGTTCTACATGGTTCCTAATTTATACCGACTGGAATATCGGCAACCATTAGCCAGCGTTGAAAGAACTTATAGATCAAATATAGGAGAAGCGCATTTAGGATGTTAGTTTAAGTTTTTAACATCCCACATAAGTTATAAACAAAATAACCCTGCATCCCCTGAATGCAGAAAATGTACTGCGTAAACTCATCTTAAACGGAGTGTTAAAAAATTAATTGCAATCGGTTGTATGTGGGCAGTAGTGAGTGGTGAATAGTGAGAAGCAGTGGCGGATAGTCCATTGGTTAATAACTCACCATTCACTACTCACAATT
>CAZZUU010000446.1:0-3099 GCA_964657275.1 uncultured Mucilaginibacter sp.
GGCATCGGCAGCCTGGTGGCGAATAAAACCATCCCGGCGGCCGGCTCGTGGAAGTGGATGTTCCTGATCGGCGCCGCGCCGGCATTGCTCTGCGTGTTCTATCAATGGGGACTCAAGGAGCCGGAGAAGTGGGTGCGCGCCCGCGCCGAGGGATTGGGCATTGAATGTAAAGGCGGCCTGATGCAGCGGCCTGAGCGTGTGGTGACCATTGGCTTATGTGCGGTTTTATGCGGATTAACGTCGTTTTATATCGGCGGCAATTATAAACTCTTTATTCCGGGAATAAAGTTCCATGTTTTTGAAACCATGTCGATATTTACGATCCCAATTGTGATTGTGGCCATATTAACCAACATCACAGCGTTTAAAAGACTGATAGACGCCAAGAAAGCAATCCTTGAACAGGAATAATATCATTTTCTAATCTTGAACAGGCTGCTGGAATGTTAAATTTGTGGGGATAAAAAACCATAAAATATCATATATTCGTAACTATTGCAAAAAAACGCCTTTACTTAATTAAAACTTTATTAAAATTGAATGACTAACAGGCAGAGAAATAATAAACCATTTTAAACCCTGAGCAGCTATGAAAAAAAATTATGTTTCAAATTCACAGGAATCTGTGAGAATGTTTAAAAGCAACTTGTTAGAGGGTTTATCAAAGGTTCACTTTACAATTCCTATATTTATCTTCGTACCGGTTATTTTCTTTTGCATTTATAAAGCGCTTTTTCAAATCCAGATAGGGCTGCTCAGTTTCGTTGAATTATTTGCACTTGGCCTTTTTGTATGGACCTTTGTTGAATACATTATGCACCGGTTTATATTTCATTATATGCCGCCCGATAAGCCCTGGGCATTAAGGCTTCATTTTATATTTCACGGCGTTCATCATGATTACCCGAGCGATGCTAAACGTTTGGTTTTACCTCCTTCTGTGAGCATTCCTCTTGCGACCTTGTTTTACTTCCTGTTTAATGCCATATTACCGGCCAATCATATCTGGGGCTTTTTTCCCGGATTTATTTTAGGCTACCTGTTTTATGATATTTCGCATTATGCCATTCATCATTTTAACTTTAAGGGCAATATCTGGAAAAAGATAAAACAGCACCACATGCTGCATCACTACCAGGATCCTGCCAAAGGATATGGCGTTAGTTCGCCGCTTTGGGATAAAATTTTCGGGTCAGACTTCTTAAAAAAATAGCATGAGCAATGCTATTAAAGGTGGTTCGAGCGTAAATTTGCGATCAATAATTATTGTTTCTGCTATATCAGTCGCTTATTTGCTGCTTTCGGCATGGCTGGTAGGTTTCAAACCCGAACAATTGTGGCTGGTTGGGATTTTTAACTGCGCATTTTATGCATCTCCCATCTCACGCAAATTTATCCTTGGTTTTGCCATTTTTATAGTTTACTGGACGGTTTTTGACTATATGAAGGCGTTCCCCAACTACAAATACGCCACGGTTCATATTGCTGACCTGTACAATTTCGAGAAAAAGCTTTTCGGTATTCAATTTAATGGCAAGCTACTAACCCCAAACGAATACTGGCGGGTAAATGGGAACACATTTTTAGATGTTGGGGCAGGCATATTTTACCTTTGCTGGGTACCTGTACCACTGGCATTCGCGGCGTTCCTGTTCTTCTACAACCGCAGGCAATTTCTGTATTTTTCCTTAACCTTTTTGCTGGTAAATCTCATCGGCTTTGCCATCTATTATATTTATCCAGCCGCACCGCCGTGGTATGTTCAATACCATGGGTTTGTATTTAATGCGGCGACAAAAGGTAATACAGCCGGCCTGGCAAAGTTCGATTCTTATTTTCATACAGGTATCTTCAAAGGATTGTATGCAAAAAGCTCCAACGTTTTTGCGGCTATGCCCTCGCTCCACTCATCATACCCGGTGGTGGTTTTATATTACGGCTTTAAAAATCGTTTATGGGTCGCCTGTTCATTTTTTATCGTGGTAATGCTCGGCATCTGGTTTACTGCTGTATATGCCAGCCACCATTATGTTTTAGATGTTTTGGCCGGCATAACTTGCGCTGTAATCAGTATCGGTGTCTTCAACCTCCTGGTTTCAAAGTCCAAGTCTTTCGCCAATTTTATCAGCAGGTACGAAAATCTTATCCGCTAAAATTCCCACCTATTACTAAATAAAGGACAGATTTTCCCCGATTCTCAATTATCAACACCCGTTATTAACAAATGTCTATTTTAATTTCGGACTTTTTTATTCTAAAATCCTCGTTTTTCAGGCACCAAATCAATATTTGCCATTTATACGTATAAAACAAATTTAGGGAAGCCGTTAAGGGGCACAATATTTGAATGGTATGGGGTATATTTAAAGCCCTGCGCTCATCCGCTTATGAAAAAAATTATACCTGTATTAGCTATTTTAATGACAAGCTTTAGTATCTATGGCTCAGGCCGGTTGATATCAAAGCCTGTAACGTTAGCTAAGCAAGGCGTTATAAACATATTTACACCCGTACTTCATTCTGATAGTGCTGTAATACTTTCTGACCTTATCGACATTTACCGCACCGGCAAGGTTCCTGCGAATGCAGTTAATGATCACGCCGACAGTATAAAAATTTTAACATCGCTATACAGTATGGTTACGCCTAAACTTTCGGGTGTTATAGATGAAAAGTATCTTGAAAACACATCACCTATTCCAAACCGTACCGATAGCCTGCGGCTAATATCATCAATACTGGGGGGATTGAATAGTAAAATTTACGGTGTAATTAGTGCATACGACAGTACGAATAATGCAGTGCGCCAACAGGATCTAAAACTGTTTGCATTTGCATACGGCATGGTTAGTCCTAACATAGCGCTTCCGTTATTAAAGCACGATAGTTTAAGGCTTGTGGAGTTAGCCCGTATTGAAGCGTTTAAGCAACAGTTTAAATATATGGGCCTTGATAGCCTCAAACATCAGTTAAAGATCAATAAACTTGAATCATTGAAGCTGCCACTATATAGCGAAATAGCCATACGTTATTTAAATTACGATACGATAAGCAACAAACATACCCGCATAACTTATCAGAACGAGGCGCTTAACTATA
>CAZZUU010000447.1:0-3092 GCA_964657275.1 uncultured Mucilaginibacter sp.
AATCCTAATCCGAACCCAAGTCCGAATCCTAATCCCAGTCCAAACCCAAATCCGCCAAATCCGAACCCCGCCCCGAATCCACCAAATCCTCCTCATCAATAGGAGTATAAATAACGCTTGAATTCAAAGAAACAGGCCTTGTATATAATTATGCAAGGCCTGTTTCTTTTATGGAATTATGTTATTGACTTAAAGCACTTTTGTAAAATGCTTCTTCGTCAATTTGAAACTTGGTGTCTGTTTCTTTACTTATATATACCATGTGCCCTGCCTTATAATAACTCAGAATGATATTTTTACGGACATCCGGTCTTAGCCCCATGTGATTAACAACGTATTCTGCATTGTAAACCGGTGTGGCCATATCATAGTACCCGCAAACCACGTTCACCTTTAAATGAGGATTTTTTGTCATCGCGCTTCTTAAAGTTTCAGATACATCCAGGTAACTGTTGATGGCAGGCTTATAATCCCATGGTCTCACATTGGTGAGCGCCTCGTAAGGAATATCATTTGTGTAACCCAGGTCTTTTCTAACATAAGCATTAAAGGATCCGATAAACAATCCGTTCAAATTAGCATCACTTGGATCGTAGGATGGATATTCTCCTGCATTATCAATATCCTCACCGGTAAAACGACTGTCATATCGGCCCACTATTTTTCCTTCGGTACGTAAAACCTCTTTAAAAAACCTGAAATCGGTTATCCGTTCGTTAGCACTCCTGATGTAATCTTTAGGGATACCTGTAAAATAGTTCAGCGAGTCAACCACCTTACTGGTTAAATCAGCTGAAGCTGCATCTCCTTCACTCAGGAAATAACTGTAGGTACCTTTAGCAAATACTTCGGCTTTTTTTGTTAGCTCTGCAGGTGTCAAACCTTGCAGATCATCGGTTAGTTTGTGAAAATATTGTGCAGTATTTGCAAAGGTTGGTAAAAAGTAGATGTACGGCATTTCGTTCCCGTTTTTGAAATCGATTAGCTGGAAGTTCAAAACAGACGAAATAAGCGTAATGCCATTTAGATACATGCCATATTGCTCCTGCAGATAACCTGATAGCCCGGCTGCCCGCGTAGTACCGTAACTTTCACCTGCGATGAATTTTGGGCTTTCCCACCTTTCATTTTTTGTTACGTAAAGCCTGATAAAATCGCCGATTGAAGCAATATCCTCGGTATATCCATGAAAAAGAGCGGCGTCAACACCTTTTTGCGGACGGCTGTAACCGGTTGAAACCGGGTCGATAAACACCAGGTCGGTAAAACCCAGCCACGTATAGGGATTTTCTTCATATTGATAAGGCGGAGAGGGTGCGTCGCCTTTATCGTTGGCAAACTTTACACGCACCGGCCCAAATGAACCCATGTGCAGCCAGATAGATGCCGAACCCGGCCCGCCGTTAAAAACAAAAGTGACCGGTCGTTTGCCCTTGCCAGCATTATCGGCCGTATAAGCAACATAAAATATTTTGGCTATCTGTTTTTCATCTTTATCCTTCATAGCCATGTAGCCCGCTTTTGCGGTATAGTTGACGACTTTACCGCCAACCGTTAGCTGGTGATGCGTGATGGAGGGCGGACCGATTATGGTATCTTTTTTATCCATTATAGCGCTGTCTTTAACGCTGACAGATATGCGCTGCGAATCACCGGAGGGTCTTTGTGCCAACGCCATACCTGAAAAGAACGTGGCGGAAATAAAAACGATAGTTGCTAAATTTTTCATAATTGCAGAAGCTGATATGTAAACGAATTTACTAATTATTGTTAAAACTAAGTAGGAACCAGACGCTGTTAATAGAACAAGTTTATAACGCTGCTGTCATCGGCAAACTAAAATAAAATGATGCCCCTTTGTTCAACTCACTATCAGCCCAAACCTCGCCATTGTGTTTATTGATAATGCGCTTTACCAACGCGAGCCCGATACCAGTACCCTCAAATTCCTCATTTGAATGAAGGCGCTGAAATACACCAAATAATTTGTAGCCATATTGTTTGTCGAATCCTACGCCGTTATCTTTTACCAGGTAAACAACCCGCCCGTCCTTTTCAGCGGAGCTAACTTCAACAAGCGGGTTCTCTGATTTCGATGAGTATTTGATAGCGTTGGATAATAAATTGAGTAACACCTGCTTTATGAGTGAACTATCGGCATTAGCTGGATGCAGTGGATTGATAATTACTTTAGCCTTGTGGCTGTTAGCCTGGTTAAGTTTAGCAACCGCCTGTTCCGTCAGGTCTGTCATGTCTACCATCGACTTCGTGATAGCCTTTCTGCCCAATTTTGAGAACTCTAACAGGTCGTCAATCAACACACCCATTTTTTTTGCATTCTCCTGTATGATGCCCAGTAAACGCACCGCATCCGGATCTAAATCTGCCTGGTGGTCCTCCTGTAATATCTGCGCGAAGCCGTTAATAGCGCGTAGCGGTGTCCTCAAATCATGGGAAACCGAGTAGCTAAAACCCTCCAGTTCCTGGTTACTGTTGATCAGCTCCTGGTTCTTTTTTTGCAGATCGAGGTTAAGCTCGTAAAGTGCAATTTCCTGCTGGTGCTTTTCAACAAAAAACTTCACCTTATTGATCAATATCTCAGGCTGAAAAGGTTTCGTGATAAAACTGAATGCGCCTTTTTCATAACCTTTAAAAATGTTCAGGTTATCGGTATAAACAGCGGAGATAAATATAAAAGGTAAGTTGGCCGTCTTTTTATACTCCCTCAAAATTCCCGCCAGCTCATAACCATCCATTTCGGGCATTTGAATATCCAGCAAAGCGAGGGCAAAATCATGTTTAAGGGTTTCCTTCAGGGCGTCGTTGCCACTTCCGGCTTTTATCAGTTCGACATCCAGATCCTTTAAAACCGCTTCTAAAACCAACAGGTTTTCCGGCTTGTCGTCGACAATTAATATTTTAGGTTTTGAATTAAGCATGGCAGGCAGATATAAGCAGAAGATTATATAAAATAACAAAACCTGATCTGTAATTACAAATCAGGTTTTATAGTTATTCGGAGGTGACTTTGTGAATAGCCCGGCTTATACCATTTCTACCCGCTTCAAAATAATATTCCCTACCGGTTTTAC
>CAZZUU010000448.1:0-3088 GCA_964657275.1 uncultured Mucilaginibacter sp.
CGCCGCCATGCCTGTGTCAGAACCAGAATTATTATATTTACCCAATGGCCGTCCGCACAAAGCATCAAATAACCGAAAACACCTGGTTTATCACCTTCACTTGTTATAATTGGATATCGCTATTTGAAACAACACAGTCGTACGACCTGGTTTATAATTGGCTAAATCTGGCCGGTCAGAATTATCAAATTAACACGCTGGGTTTCGTGATAATGCCGAACCACGTGCATCTGTTGTTACATTTAAACGACGATAAGGTTAATCTAAATACCGTTATCGGCAATGCAAAACGGTTTATGGCCTATGATATCATCGCAAGGCTAAAAGTACAACAACACGATAATTTGTTAGATACGCTCGCTTTGGCATGTACCGAAAAGGAAAAGGCAAAAGGACAGTTGCATAAAGCTTTCGAACCGTCTTTCGACGCAAAACCGGTTTATACACCTGACTTTTTGTATCAGAAACTTGATTACATCCACCACAATCCCGTTAGCGGAAAATGGAACTTATGTAATGAATTTACTGATTATGCGCATAGTAGTGCTGCGTTTTATGAGTTGGGCCGGCCACATGACTTAATAACTATCTCAGATTACCGGAATTATTGGTTCTGAAATAACTGTGCTCCGCAGGGTCCTCTGCGAGAGACCCTGCGGGGACTGAGGGGTCATATGCCTCTGCGAGAGACCTTGCGGGGACGGGAAACTTATGCAATGAATTTAGTGATTATGCGCGTAGCAATGCAGCATTTTATGAATTGGGCCAGCCACATGGTTTAATTGCTATCTCGGACTACCGGGAGTATTGGTTCTGAAGTGATTGTGCAGCGCAGGGTCCTCTTTGAGAGACGCTGCGGAGACGGGATGTCTTTAGGATTAATTAACAACATTTAACATCCTCCATTATTACTATTTTATATTTTAGCAATAAACATGGCCCTTTAAACCGCTTTATGAAATACCCATTTTGCTGCCTGTTGGGAATATTAACTTATTTTTCTGCTTTCGCTCAACAAGTGCCCTTTTCTGATAATGACAAGGCCAGGCTTGATTCCGCTTTTGACGTAGCGCAATCTGTTTTTCAATTGCCCGGTTTTGCTGTTGGCGTTATAAAAGGTGGCCATATGGTATACGCAAAAGGTTTTGGACGGACCGAACTTACCCGGCAAGGGAAAAAGGTTACCGGGACCTCTCTTTTTCATATGGCTTCCGTTTCGAAACCCTTCGTTGCTATGGCTGTACTACAGCTTGCAGATGCCGGGAAAATAAGACTGGATGCGCCGCTTACCGCTTATATCCCCTATTTTAAAATGTCTGACGATGACCGCTACCGCCAGGTGACCATCCGGCAAATGCTGATGCATACTTCCGGTTTTCCGGATGTGAAAGATTATCATTGGAACCATATCCCGTTTAAGGCCCGGGACCGGGAGATTTATATACGGGATAGCATTTCTCATCAAAAGTTATTATTTGCACCGGGTACACGATTTTCTTATAGCAACATGGCTTATGATGTACTGGCTGAAGTGATCAGCCTTGTGTCAAAAGTCACGTTTGAAGACTATATGAGGAAAAATATTTTTCTGCCTTGCGGTATGCAGCATACTACATTCTTAAAACCGGAAACATATCCCCTGTTGCGGACCAATGGTCATATTTTGGGCAAAAACGGCCGGATTGTGGTCAGTCCGGTATACCCTTATAATGGCATTCACGCAGGAAGTTCAACGCTGCTGTCAAATGCGGATGACATGCTCCTGTGGCTGCAAATGATGTTGAACGATGGTAAAATACATGGGCGGCAGATTGTCAGTAAGCAGGGTATACAACTAATGACAACTATCCAGCATAAATTTGACGAGCACAGCGGAATGGGGCTGGGCCTGTTTGTAGAAAATCAAAATGGCAACCCTGTTATCAGTCATTCAGGCGGCGATATAGGGTATACTACCTACATCGCCATGTTTCCCCGCAATGCAACGGCTGTTGTTTTGATGACTAACCTGTGGAGGTATGCGCCGGTGGATGAATTATCTTACCTGGCGATATATATTGCCGGGCATCAACCCTTATGGAAATTGAAAAAACCAATTGCATTAGTTATCGCACCAGTTCTGCATGATCAGGGAATAATAAAAGCAAGGGAATTATATGCAGTACTAAAAAGAGATTATCCTGATGATTATGATTTTGGCGAAGGATCACTGAACACACTGGCGTATTCCTTTGTGTATACCGGCCAGCTAACTGATGCTTTAAACGCACTAACGTTAAATGCGGGCTTGTTTCCCAAATCTGCAAGTTGTTTTCAACATCTCGGTGAGGTGTACCTGCTTGCCGGAGATAAGTCAAAAGCTATTAACAGTTACCAAAGAGCAATAGAACTTGATGGAAAATGTGAAACTTGCAAACAGGCATTGGAAAAATTGAAAAAGTAGACCAAGTTAACCAGGTAATCAAATTATGTAATACATCAGTTCCGCCGCTTAAGTTTCCGTCCCCGCAAGGTCCTCTGCGAGAGACCCTGCGGGGACGGATGGAGAGACCCTGTGGGGACGGAATCACAACAGAAACCTCAAAAAATCATAGAGGAATTGGTGTGTAAAAACGCGGCTTCTCTCACCCTGACAAGTGTCTGCGGGGACGGAAAAAAAACGGTGTCATGCTGTCCGCCTATCGCGAAAGCGCAGGGCATCCTACGCTGCCATCTTATTATACTTATTCCGATATTCAATGGGCGTTAGCCCGGTTAGTTTCTTAAACACTGCGCGGAAGGCTTTGTTATCGGTGTAGCCAACGTCGTACATCACTTCGTTGATGTTTTTACGGCTATTTTCAAACTGCCGCTTGGCTGCTTCTATTTTTACCCGGTGTATATATTCAAGCACGGAGTTATTGGTAGCTTGTTTAAACCGCCGTTCAAAGTTGCGGCGGCCTGCACCGGCGATATTCGCCAGCTCGTCTATCGAAATTTTTTCCTGGGTATGCTTTTCAATGTACTCCTGCGCTTTTTTGATGGCCTCGTCGCCATGGTTTTTTTGGCCCATAAACATAGCGAAAACGGCCTGGCTGTCGCGGTCGAT
>CAZZUU010000449.1:0-3080 GCA_964657275.1 uncultured Mucilaginibacter sp.
GGTTATATCAATAATACCATCCTTCAAAAAAATCTGGGCGTGCAATCTGCCAACCTCAGTATCGTTCAGCAGGAAAACGACATTACGTTACAGATCACGCAGGCTTACCTGGCAATTTTATTGGATAAGGAGAATATAGTTTCAGATTCTGACCTGGTGACTACATCGGCCGCCCAGGTAAAATTGGAACAGCAGCGTTATAATGTGGGCAGCGTTGCGCGGAATGCGCTTATTCAGTTACAGGCACAGAATGCTACCGACAAATACACGCTGGTTAACCAAAAAAATACCGAGCGTAATGATATACTTACGTTAAAAGAGCTTTTGGTTTTACCCAGTGATGTAAATTTCGATATTGTTAAACCGGACACGATTGTTCCTATAGATAGCGTAACTGCTTTTCATGAGGTAGAACAAATAGCATTAAAAAATCGGCCGGAAGTAAAAAACGGAGAACTTAATGTCCAGATTGCCCAATATGATGTAAACAAGGCGAAGGCCGGCTATAAACCAACCTTAACTGCCGGGGCATCGCTCAACTCGAGTTACATAACCGGGCAGGGTACATCGTTCCCCAACCAGATCAATAATAATTTTAGTCAGCAAGTAGGATTAACCCTTGCCGTGCCGATATTCACCAAAAGGGTTGTTAAAACGCAGGTAGAAGAGGCGAAGATAGCAGTGGAGCAGCAACAGCTTGATTTAAGCAATACCAAGATAACGCTTTCGCAGTCTGTTGAACGGGCGTTCATCAACGTGCAAAATGCAAAAAGCCAATATGCCGCGGCACTTGAGCAATATAACTACAACAAGGAAAGTTACCGGATCGCATCCGAACAGTTGAAAGTTGGCGTAGCAAACACCGTAGATTTTTTACTGCAAAAAAACTTATTTGTACAGGCACAGCAGGCGTTTATACAGGCCAAGTACAACGAACTGCTCACCTTAAAGATATATGATTTTTACCGGGGCGTGCCTATTAAATTATAACCAGCTATCATGAAAAGTAACCTTAAAAAAATATTAATTATTGCAGCAATATTGATAGCCATATTGCTTATTTGGTTTTTGTTTTTCCATAAATCCGATCCCCCGGTAACGGTTCAAGCCGAGAAACCTACTACGGGTTATATTGCGCAAAGCGTAACTGCTACCGGTAAAATTGAACCTGTTGATACCGTTACGGTGGGTACGCAAATTTCGGGGATCATCAAATATTTGTATGTTGATTTTAATTCGAAGGTAACTAAAGGTGAACTGTTGGCGGAACTGGATAAATCATTACTGCAAGCCACGCTCGACCAGGTTAAGGGGAATTTATTAAGCGCGCAAAGCCAGTTGTTATTTGCAAAAAACAACTTTAACCGTCAAAACCTGCTGTTTAAAACTGATGCGATCAGCAAAGCTGATTATGACAGTGCTGTTAATACCTACGACGCCGCAAAGGCAGGTGTGGAGAGCGCACAGGCACAGGTACGGTCGGCAACAAAGAACTTGTCTTACGCAGATATTTATTCGCCCATTGACGGGGTAGTATTGAATCGTAATATCAGTATCGGTCAAACTGTGGCCGCCAGCTTTAGCACGCCTACTTTATTTATTATCGCTAAAGACATTACCAAAATGGAGGTGGAGGCTAACGTGGACGAAGCAGACATTGGCGACATAAAAACAGGCAACCGTGCTTCGTTTACTGTGGATGCCTTTATCAACGATCAGTTTGGCGGCACGGTAGAGGATGTGCGCCTGCACCCAACGGTATCGTCAAACGTGGTTACTTATACGACCATTATTAACGCGCCGAATGATGATATGAAACTAAAGCCGGGAATGACTGCCAATATTGTTATTTATACCAAAGAGGTAAACAATGCGATGCTGATCCCCGCCAGGGCGCTAACTTTTACCCCGGATTCAGCCACAATGAAAAACTATGAAGTGGTTGGTAAAACCCCTCATAGTGGGATGCACAAACATGGCGGCGCTGGCAATTCTGCTGCTAACCAGGTGTCACATACCGCAAAAAGCCGGAGCGATACATCTGGTGTCAACAAACAAAAAGCGTTAGTTTGGTTATTACAAGGAAAGAAACTGGTACAAAAGCGCATCGAAATTGGCCTCAACGATAATACACATGTAGAAGTGTTATCAGGCCTGTCGGCAGATGATATGGTCGCTACAGGAATAACAGGCGGACCAGGAAGTGCCGGCGTTGGTTCGGCATCATCGTCACCAGGTGGCAGTCCGTTCTTGCCAAAACGGCCTACCAGGCCGGCTGGCGGAGGTGGAGGAAAAGCCCGATGACCAAAAAGATATTGGAAATAAGAGAGCTTAAGCGCGAGTTTATAATGGGCAGCGAAACGGTGCATGCCCTCAGAGGCATTTCGTTTGATGTGCAGGCAGGTGAGTTTGTAACGATCATGGGAAGCAGCGGATCGGGTAAAACCACGTTGTTAAATATATTGGGCTGCCTGGATAAACCATCCATCGGGAACTATTTTTTGGATGGAGTAGATGTTAAGAGCCTGTCGCGCGATGAGCTTGCACAATTGCGTAACCACAAAATAGGCTTTGTTTTCCAGGCCTATAATTTATTGCCCCGCACTACCGCGCTCGAAAATGTTGAGTTGCCGCTTTTATATAATAAGGATATTAGCGCGGCAGAACGCAGGGAACGGGCCATTCATGCTTTAGAAGCGGTAAAATTAGCTGATCGTCATGATCACACGCCAAGCCAGTTATCAGGCGGGCAACAGCAACGTGTTGCAATAGCACGTGCGTTGGTGAATGAGCCGGTGATGATACTTGCCGATGAGGCAACCGGTAATCTTGACAGCCGCACATCTTACGAAATTATGGCGCTAATGCAGGAGCTTAACACAACGCAAGGCAAAACCATTGTATTTGTAACACACGAGCCTGATATCGCCTCGTTCAGCAGTCGCACCATACAATTGCGTGATGGTAAAATTCAAAAGGACACTCAAAACGAGAATAAACGCTCGGCCAGAGAAGTCCTCGATAATTTACCGGTAACGGATGATTATTAATTGGTGAGTTGGTGAGGGAAGAATTATTGA
>CAZZUU010000450.1:0-3032 GCA_964657275.1 uncultured Mucilaginibacter sp.
CTCTCCGCTTTGGTTGCCGAAGCGACCTTCGGCGGACAAAGTCCGCAAATAGTTCAAATGCCGTCGGTTGCGGTATTTGTTGTTATGTCAACTATCAACCGGAGAGGTGTCAGAGTGATCGAATGTGCCTGATTCGAAATCAGGTGTACTTTAACCGGTACCGGGGGTTTGAATCCCTCCCTCTCCGCTAATTTCAATATGAAAGTACATTAATAGCCTGCAAATCAATGATGCAGGCTTTTGTTTTTGGGTTAAAAGCCGTTTTACCCACCAATTCGCTTATAAAAAGTGCGTTGTTCGTGAGTGAATTTTTCCAAATATTTAATTTACTTAATTTCGTATTTCAACTCTGCCACTAGTAATGAAAAAATGAAACCGGAAATTAAATACATAGAATTAAAATCAGGCTACCATGATGATGGACCCGCTTGGACCGGTATGGTTGAATTTTCCAAAGCGGGGCGGACTATTTATTTTAATGGTCAAGCTTTTAAAGGTAATGGACACGGATCTTGCTTTGATATAGAAACCAATGAGTCATATTGGATTACTGGAGTTAAAAAAGATGCCAAAATCGGCACTGGGCTGGTAAAGGGAAAATTATGATTGATAAGCTTATAGTAGATGACTATTTGAAGCTTAAAGAATGGTCAAGTCTCGATTTAAATAAATACGAGTTAGTTGAAATAAAAAAAACAGACAAGCAAGGATTTGCTGCAATTGAAAATGGATCATTAGAAGTTTTGAATGTACGATCGGTTTTCACTTTGAACCGGGACTAAATGGGTATCTTTCAGAATTTGAATTTTTCAGAACCAATTATGATGATCAACAAAGTTCTTTCCACGAAATTCAAAAATATTTTGTGCAAGAATGTGGAGAGCCAACAAATACTACCCAAGGTAATGAAGGATTTAATAACTATGAATGAAAATTAAATATTAAAAAAATAATTCATTTGCTTTACGATCGTTTTCGACCAGAGGTGCATATGAGAATAAAAGAACATGCTTCTCAAACTCACAGTTTGGTAATAGCTATATAATTATATCGTTACCGCATGAGGATGCAGTTACTATTGTTAAAAGACAATTGTTAGCCATTGAAAAATACAGTTGGCATCAGCTTTTTTTGACGTGTAACTTATTCAGCCCTTAAACTATCCACCGGGTTGGCCATTGCCGCTCTAATGGTTTTAAAAGCAATAGTAAAAAACGCGATGATAACTCCTGCTGAGAGAGAAACCGCAAACATCCACCAGCTGATAGTAACCCGGTAGGGAAAGCCGCGCAGCCATGTATCCATAAAATACCAGGCTAACGGCCAGGCGATTAAATTGGCGACTACTATCAGTTTTAAATATTGCTTGCTGAAAAGCACTACAATATTGGTGACACTGGCTCCAATTACCTTACGGATACCTATTTCTTTGGCCTTTTGAGCAACCGTATAAGTTATCAGCCCCAGCAAACCCAGGCATGAAATAAACAGGGCAACAATCGTGAATATGCCTGCCATCTTCTGCGCCCGCTGATCCTGTTCATAGTCTGACTGAAACATATCATTTAGAAATCCATAAGAGAAAGGCGTACCAGGGTTTAGCTGTTTCCAGCGGTCCGAAGCGTAGGCTACGGCAGCTGCAATATGGCGGCCTCCAATCTTTGCTACGATGGCGCTGCATCGAAGCGGGTTTATATTCATGATTGCGCAGGGACCAATAGCTGCGTGTAACGAAAAGTAGTGATAATTTTTGACCACTCCCACCACCTTGTAGTTATAAACCACGCCATTATGCAGGTGCGATACAAATTTTCCGGCTGCTTTGTAAGGATCATATCCTAATAATTTTGCTGCTTCTTCGTTCAAAATCACCTCATGGCCAAAATCATGCAATTCCATATCTTCCTGCATGTTGGTATTCGTGAATGTTTCCTGGCTAAAATTACTGCCGGCAACGAGTTCGAGGCCGAGCGTTTTTAAATAATTGGTATCGGCGAAATCGAAAAAGACGATTTGCTTGTCATTTACTGTTTTTTCGGCCGGGTATAAGTTCATGTCGCCCGATACCAACGGCGCGCTTGCACCCGTTACCGATTTAAAGTTTATATTACGCTCAAGCTGGTTTACCAGCAGCGCACTGTTTTTTTGGGATTGCTCGCTGTTAAGATTAAGCACCAATTGCTGATCCTGGTCGAAGCCTGTTTTGGCATTAAGCATAAAATGCAGCTGATCACCTATTACAAGGGTTGCAAATATAAGGCAGGTTGAGATAATAAATTGCGACACGATGAGCACTTTACGTACGTTGAACATTCCTGACCGGTCGCTTAGCTTTCCTTTTAACACGGTAACGGGTTTAAAAGCAGACAGGTAAAAAGCCGGGTACAAACCGGCAGCAAGACCCGTTATCACCGAAATTAAGGTTAGCCATAAAATTAAGCTTCGGTTTTCTTTGGCAAAGAACGACAACGTTTGCCCGGTTAGGCTGTTAAATACCGGCAGGAATAAAAATGCCAGCCCGATAGCAATAATAAGCGCAAAAACACCGATGCTGATGGTTTCTATTAAAAACTGGTAACGGATTGATGCTTTGCCCGCGCCCATTACACGGCGAACGCCAACTTCACGGGCGCGGTTAATGGCCTGGGCGGTAGTTAAATTCATATAGTTGATACAGCCAAGCAGCAATATGACTACAGCTATAGATGCCAGCAGGTACAGGTATTTGATATTTCCCTGTTTATAAGCAAGATAATCCTGGAATTGAGCCGAATGCAGGTGAATATCATTCAGTGATTGTAACGAATTGGTAATATGGTCATTATATTGCTTCATCTGGCTGAGCGCATGTCTTTGCAGGTAAGCATTTAGTTCAGTAATCACATGCTGAACATTGCTTCCGTGCTTTAGCTTAATATAAGTGTAATAATTGTCATTCACTACCCAGTTATCGTTACCGGCAAGTTGCGCGCGGGTTTGGCCGCTATTATTAGAAGCGAAAAAATCGGCCTTGATATGGTTCAAAAAGTCTT
>CAZZUU010000451.1:0-2991 GCA_964657275.1 uncultured Mucilaginibacter sp.
GGCAACCCGCAGTTTTGCAAAGAACGGCGTACCGGGGGTAAAGCTCATCTGATCAACCGGGGCTGCTTCGCCGCGCAGCCTGCTTACTTCTTCCGCTTCAAATTCATTCCATTTGGTATTAAACAGGTTTTCGATAGTTAAACCTACCTCGTATTTTTTTTGCGTGTAATTGACTTTCAGGTCGGTAACATAATACCCATCGGCCGTTAAGGTGCCGGTATTATTTCCGGGGCGACTATGAATATAACGATAACTGATGCCGCCGTTTATGCCGCTTTTAAATTTGAAATCGAGGCCGCCTGTGCTGGTCAAAGTGGGGGCGAGGGCAAGGTACCCTGTATTTTTCGCGCTGTCGGCCAATCGCGGATGGGCGAGGTTTACGTTCAGATCGGCAAACAGCCAGGCGGCTAACTGATAACGCGCAGAAAAATCGAACCCGTAGCGTTTGGTTTTGCCGCCCGGCACGATATTGCTATCATCATCATATACAAACTCCTGCTGTAAATAAAGATACCACAAGGCAGCGTTGATATAAAGATGCGGTATCGGCTTCCAGTTTGTTCCGATGTCTGCGCCGTAAGCCGCGGGCAGCGTTTCAAAGCCGTTATTGCCAATAACCGTTATGGCGTTATTGGAGTGAAACCCTTTACCTGTTTTTAAATAAAATTGCACATGATTATCCGGCGTGTATTGGATGTTGATCTTCGGGCTTATAATCGCTTTAGTTTTTGTAGAATCGTGAAAATTGAAGTTAAAGTAATCCAATCTAGCACCTAAATTTATCAACCATTTACCGCTTTCCAGCGTTTCGTCAACGTAAATATTGCTGTTGTTTTGCTTTATATCGCCTGAAACGATCTCATCCAATAACTGGTACTGTTCTGTAACATCGCTGCGGGAAGTTCCATAGGTCCTGTCAAAGCGGGTTCCAAATCCTATAGAGGAGATCAGCGTCGCCTTCGCCCAATAATTCTGTTTGGTTATTTTCCCATTATAGCCGTACATATCCCTTGCTTCATGTTGCTGCTGTTCGCCGCCGTTTAGCGTGTCTTCCGCGAAGAAGCTGCTGTTTACATGCAGCAGGAAGTTATAATGTGTATAATAGGTTTCGTTTTCGAGTGATAAGTTATTTCCAAGGTCTGTAGTTAATTTTACAATTGCGTTGGTCCTGCTTGTTTTGCCGCCCTGTGCGCTATCGATGGTGCCGAACCTGTTTATCGGGTATTGATATTCTGGTATTTTATATGCATTGCCGTTTGCGTCAATTGCGGTAGTGTTTGCGGCGACTGCACGTTCGGGTATTTCACCGGAAGCGCGCCATGTGGTGCTAAATGTGGAGGCGCTAATGGATAGTTTATTATTTTGATTTAGTTGTTTAGTGAATTTGCCAAACAGGTTAAAACGTTTGTATCGTTCTGCATAAGTAAAAGGCCCGTCGGTATAATTGTACTCACCGGCTATGTAGGCGTTTTCTCCATTCAGCTTTGCCTTGTTGCTGAGCAGATCTATCAATCCCATTAAACGCCCGGTATGAAATTGCCCGGCTTCCACGCTTACGACGCTTTTTTCGGGGGCGTCCTTCGTCGTATAACTGAGATACCCTGCTGTATTAAGATCGCCATAGCCTGTATAATACGGCCCTTTGCCGTAGTCAAAGGCGGCGATGGTTTCGGGTATCACAAAGTGCAGGTCGGCGTACCCTTGCCCGTGAATATGCGATACCATGTTAACCGGCATCCCATCTACCGAAACATTGATATCGGTACCATGATCGGCATCAAAGCCGCGAATAAATATTTGTTCGGCCTTGCCGCCACCCATGTGCTGGGCAATAAACAATCCGGGCACCAGCCGCATCAGGTCCTGGGATGAATTTACAGGACGAAGGTTAAGGTCCAGCCCGCTTAGCGTATGAAAAGAAGCATTGTTGTTTATCGGTGAAATAATTACCTCGTTCAGATCAATTGGCCCATGGCTAAGTGATACCGTGATGTGTTTATCTGTCGCAGATATCGTGATTTGTTTGGTGATATAACCTACAAACGAGATCGTGAGTGTACAGGTGTCATCAGGAAGTGATAGTTGAAAGTTTCCCGCCCGGTCAGTAATGGCGGTCTTAGCGGACCTGCTGGAAATAACATTAGCATATTCTATAGCCTGCCGCGTAGTTTCGTCAATAACTTTCCCTTTAAAAAGATGCTGGGCAATAGCGTAGGTAGCCATAAGGTTAACAGCAATAACCAATATGACCATTTTTTTAATGGTATTCATTTGTAAGAATAGTAGATAAACAGGAACGCTGACAGTTTTTATTGCCGGCATAGCTGTTAATTAATAATAGATTTAAAAGCGATTTAAAAACCACGAAAAACCAACAGCACAGTATGTCTCAAGGATTTACAGGTGGTTAAAGGATAGATTATCCCAATTGCGGCGGCCTGAAAATGGTATTGGCTATTTGAGGGAGTGATATGCGGTTATTGGGTATAGGTATTACCAGTAATAACCGTGTGTGAAATTTTACTTTTGTGGGGGCAGAACAGAAAGCTTCCTGGAAAAGGTTTTTTTGCGATTGGCGTTCATCATTTTTCTCCTTTTCTTCGGCTTGTCTTATTTTTTTTATGAAATAGCATTTGCCATTGCAATGTAGCCAGGGCTTATTCCGGTTTTCGCAAAGCTTAGTCGCAATGTAATTCCTGTTCAACTCAAAACCTGCATAAATGAATAAGCGGGAAAAGTTAACAGCAACCAATGCAACGATCAAAAAATAAGCTACAACGCGACGGCCCATATCGCCGCAAAGGTAAAACGGCTGGCTTGAATAAAAAGCGGTTTTAGAAAAAATTGCTATTTATTTTCGTTTTAAATAACCAAAGGCCGCCTCACCTCCAAAGGAGCCCTATGGGCCCGCCCTCTCCAAGGTAGAGGGATAACATTCAAACACGTTCTTTTGGAGGGGGCAGGGTTGACGGAAAAAACCCTGTCGTTTGA
>CAZZUU010000452.1:0-2966 GCA_964657275.1 uncultured Mucilaginibacter sp.
GGCGAGAGCCAAACCGTAACCGGCCACCGCTACCTCAAGCAAATAAAACAGCGCAGCAGCGGCCAGGTTTACGGCGCCGATAACGTGTGCCTGTGCAGCATCATCAAGCCTTATAATTTTTTGCAGTTTGCATTTAACGGCTACGGCAGCGAGGCCGAACATTTACTGCACTATACCGAGCAGCACCGCCAAAGTACCGAAAACCGCATCCTCAAACTGCGCAGCCAGGGCCTCAGCTTCCGCCAGATAAGCGCCGCAACGCATTTGTCGGCCAGCACGGTGGAAAGGATGCTGAAGAGGTTGGGGAATGGGGAGAGTGGTGAATAAAACCCGTTAGAAAATCCTCCCTCCCCAAACTTAAAACTGCTCCACTGCACTGCCACTCACCATTCACAACTCACCACTCACAAACACCCCATGACCGGAGAATTTTCAAATTTCTGCAACCGCTACTACGAGTTGAAACGACTTCACGCCAGGCGCGAAGAACGTTTAAATGAACTACTGGCGAACGCACCGTTTTATAGTGGCGAAACGTGCATCGGCGATTTAGATTACATTATCCATTACTACCGCAGGGCACAGGCTTCTAAAGCCAAAGTGGATGAAACCTTATTTGATATAATGGCAATGGAACGCAATATTCTGATGGTTTTGCGCCATTTTGGAATACCGCCCGGCACCGTGTTTACAGGCCAAATACCCGGCGAATTAACATACGAAATTTGGGCCGATGAAAACGATGAGCTTACCATTGGCAACATCAACAGCCTGGAGCCCGAACCGGATGACCCTGATGTTATTGTGATTAAATGTTGGCATGGGGATGAGTATGAGGAGGAAGAATGAGTTTCGGGGCAGATTTTAATTGTTTTTTTAGGAAGGCAGTCGTACGCGATGTTTTGCTGCGCTGCATACTAGCTTGAGGGGACGCTTTTGTCAGTCCGTTATTTCGCTCAATAGAAGATCAAATAATTAACCTACACGCGTCATTAACTAGTAATAATTCTTTACTTTTTTGAGGTGCTTGTTGATCGCCTGATTGAAAATTTTTGAATGATTTCTAACTTGCAGTAAAAGTGAATTCTCTTCCATTATTTCGCTAGCTCGATGGACATACGAAAGATAATTGCTTTTATTCTGCTTGTTACTTGGAAAAACTTGAAGCTCGAAGTCTCCTTTGTCATTCTTAACAAGCCGCTTGTAATTTGATTTTATAGTATAAGAACTTAAGGGGTATTTCATATAAAGTTTGTAAAGCTGCCTTCTATAGATTATAATGGGACTGCCGGGATTTTTCGCAGACAATTCTAGCGCTCGTTTCGATTTGATTTTAACTGCACGAATCATTCTCCTATAAAATTTAGCAAGGTTAGCAGATTTGATCAACGTTTTGGTGCCGTAAAATTCAAATCCAAGATAACTAAATGGTATGCCTATTTTTCTTCCTGTTTTGGTTATTTTAAAAGGGACTAATAAAGGCCTGTCATTTCCGAAAGACTGAACAAATAAAAAACGCTCAGTTTTATCCTTGCTCATCTCTACTTTACTTTCTTTAATTGCAGTTAGGATGAACTTTTCTATATGATTTGCCTGTTCCGGTTTGCAAATTACAATTATATCATCCGAGTATCTTCTGTAGTAAATGTTCAGTTTATTCACTAATTCGTTTAAAATTCTCAAATCGAATTTTAATAAATATACGTTTGCTAATACAGCACTAATTGGCAATCCTTGAGGAATTCCAACAGGCAAACCGTTTTCATCCTTAAATGGGAATCGATGAAGTCTTAAATTTCCATCTTTTATGTTTTCTCTAAATTCCTTGACGGATTCAAAAAATGACATTTTTCCCATTTTTCTAATTTGAGACAACCTCTTTTCATCAAACCCTTTCCTTTTTGTTTTATTATTTTCCGTTATTCTTAAGTCATCCTTTAGAATGTAAGAAAACCGCGTTGCAGCTCTAAATACGTTATAGTGATCCTTTGGTAAAATTGGTTCTTCTAAAATATGCGACCAAGATTGTTTTAACAATTCGTGATTTATCCGACTGAAAAAACTTTTTATGTCAAATTTTAGAACTTCACACTCACCATTTGCCCTCTTTTTTATTTCATTAAAAGACTCATGGGCAAAATGGATGGTACTTTTATTTTTATCACTTCCTTCCAAAGGGATCCTTCTGTACGCAGTAATGCACTCGGAAAGTCCGGGGTGTTTTGACAATTCTATTTCATATCTCTTCAATATTATTTCTGCATAATATCCAAATATTATGGCATCAAAATGACTGGCGTAGTGGAGTGGCCTAGTTTTTATGTTTTTTTTTATATCGCCATATTCATCAACTTTTGTGTGTGAACGAGAATTGATATCCGGTTCGATTCTTTTATATCTTCTTTCATTTATGGTTGAATGTATTAAGGGGAGAAAAGCATATTGAGATATATACTTTTTATTTCGAAGCATTGACAACAACTTGTCCTTGTCACCAGTTAAATTAAGTTGCGATGAAATATGAGGGTAGCCTCTATTTTTTAACCAAGGATATTGTTCATCAAGCGATTTCATAGTAAATAAGCCTTGCAGTCATCGTGTAGCAGATATTCTAACAAACATACGCTCCAAAGGAGTAAGACCATTACCCAAATTCTTGAGTCACACGTTTATTTCAATATTATATATAGAGCATTAATCAAAGCAACACCAATTATTATGGAATTAACATTATCAACAGCTTTACATATATTTATGGTATATTTGTATAGTATCAGTGGACACCTACTAAGTTTAACTCATATCATCACGCTATTACTGGCGGATGGATTAACTAAGCTTATTATAAGGTTCGGTCTGAACATACAATGCAATATACTACCTGTATAATCTACATATACAGTAAATCTACTTAAAGATTTTTTAGTCCATACTAGTTGTTTGTAATCTTAATGAACTGCAAGGCA
>CAZZUU010000453.1:0-2964 GCA_964657275.1 uncultured Mucilaginibacter sp.
CCCGATAGCTATCGGGTCGAAATTCCGAAATCCGAAATCCTTCTCTATCCCTTTTTAAATTTATCAGCCAATAGTTTCAGCATATCCTCATTTACAGGCTGGGCCGGTCCATCGTCCCGTTTTTTAAAGGATTTATTTTCCGGTCTTGCGTAGTTATTGTTTTTTGCAACAACGGGATTATTAAAATGCTGTTGAACAGGCTTTTCCGCAGGAACAGTTTTTGCTGCCTCGGGTTCCACCGGTTTGGGCTGAACAGGTTTTGGCTGTCTTTCAGCTATTTTTTTTGCATTCAACCGGTTGTATATCTCTTCCAATTTGCGTTTTGTGTAAAGCGGAAAATCACCCTGCATCATCCATGAATAATAGCTGGGCTCTGCTTTAAATACGTCCTCAACGGCTTTGCCTTTATGTTTACCGAAATTGAAGGTTTCTTCTCCTTTTTCGTTATAGACCATCCTGCCTGCAAAATCAACAGGTTTGTTCAGGTTTGTAAATTTATGCAGGGCTTCTACATCGTTAACGACAGGGATCGAGCGTAGCCCCTTTTTATCCTCCCACTCTATATTTTCATAACGGGCAATCTGCGCCAGCAATACTTCCATTGTAGCGCGCGTGTCCGCTTCGGCAGAGTGAGCATTTACGATCTGTTTTTCGCAATAAAACTGGTAAGCAGCCTTTAGTGTACGCTGTTCCATTTGGTGGAATATATTTTGCACATCCACAAAATGACGGTTATCCAGGTCGAACAAAACTTCGGCCCGCAGAAATTCCTCCATCAGCATCGGTATATCAAATTTATTGGAGTTATATCCTGCAAGGTCGCTGTCGCCTATAAAGGCGGCAATAAGGCTGGCTAATTCTTTAAAGGATTGTTCATCTTTTATGTGCTCATCATAAATGCCATGCACTAATGATGATTCTATCGGTATCGGCATGCCGGGGTTGATGCGCCAGGTACGTACATCCTCACTGCCATCAGGATGAAGTTTAATAACAGATATTTCAACAATACGGTCAGACCCTATATTGGTTCCGGTAGTTTCGAGGTCAAAAAAAGCCAGCGGCCGTTTTAAGTTTAATTTCATAGGTAAAGTAATATCTTAGTTCGGCGGTTATGTGTTAGCAACGCTCAACTTCGCTGCAAAAGTCATAAAAAGAATCAGTACAATAAATTTTAAATTCATATAAATATCTGTGTTTAAA
Organism: uncultured Mucilaginibacter sp.; assembly: GCA_964657275.1. Lineage (GTDB taxonomy): Bacteria > Bacteroidota > Bacteroidia > Sphingobacteriales > Sphingobacteriaceae > Mucilaginibacter. The sequence continues at coordinate 1,204 of CAZZUU010000453.1, forward strand.
ATATTAATTTGTAGCGCCTAAATTAATTTAAATTATGAGAAAACCTTTACTCCTTCTATTTATCTTATCAGCCATTCTAAAATTGTCAGCCGCACAGGATTTTCCATACGGTAAAGCCAGCCAGCAGGAAATGGATATGACCAAATATGCCAAAGACACCTCTGCCAATGCAGTTGTTTTACAGGAATATGGTAAATCTAAAATAGATATAGATAACGATGATGGCCTTCGGCTGATATTTGAATACCACGCAAAAATCAAAATTTTTAATGCAAAAGGCTTTGATAACGCCACAGTTGCTATTGTACTCCGTAATGACGAAAAGGATGACAAACGCGAGAAAGTGGATAACATTACCGGCGTAACATCCTATAAGGATGATCAGGGCTTAGTCCGCCAGATAGAGCTTGACCCATCAAAACTTTACACCAAAAGGGATTATAAATACCAGAGCACGGCAAAATTCACAATGCCCGGGCTGCGTGACGGCTGCATTATCGATTACAAATACACGGTAACATCGCCTTTAGGGTTGGTACTCGACAGGTTTCATCCCTGGGATTTTCAAACTGATATTCCGAAGGTTTACACAGAATATGAAGTTGTGATACCGGGACACTTTAATTATAACGCCGTATTAAGAGGACGGTTAAAATTAACCAAAAACACTTCCAGTATTGATCGCGGCTGTTTTGTTGCGCCTGGCGGTAAAAGCGACTGTTCAGACATCATTTATGCCATGAGCGACGTACCCGCATTTATTGAGGAAGATGATATGACCGCCGCAAAAAACTTCCTTTCGGCAATAACTTTTGATCTGGTAGACTTTACCAATCCATATGACGGAACATTAGTTAAAGTAACCAAAGAATGGAGGGACATTGATTACCTGCTTAAAACCGACCAGGATTTTGGTGGGCAGCTTAAAAAAAAGGACTTGTTTAAGGATCGCCTTGCACCTGTACTCAGTGGAAAAACCGACGACCTGGAAAAAGCCAAAGCGGTTTATGCATACATCCAAAAATCGTTTAAGTGGAACGATTATATTGGAATACAAAGCGAAGATGGGATAAAAAAAGCGCTGGAAGCGCACAGCGGCGGTATAGCAGACATAAATCTTGCATTAATTGCCGCGCTAAACAGTGCCGGAATAAATACTGAAGCTGTATTACTGTCAACCCGCAATCACGGTAATATTAACGACCTGTACCCCGCCTTAAATGATTTTAATTATGTAATAGCAAAAGCCAACATCGGCGATAAAATCTATTTGCTTGATGCATCAGACCCTTACCTGGCGTTTGGTATGCTGCCATTAAATTGTTTAAATGACCGGGGCCGGGTATACAGTAATGATAAACCTTCGTATTGGATTGATATGGCTACGCCGCAGCGCGAAAGTGATACTTACACTTACGATTTTACTTTACAGGATAATGGCAAGCTCAAAGGGACGATTATCCATTACTCATCCGGCTACAGCGCGTATTTAAAACGGAAAGAAATAAAAAAATTCAATTCTGTTGATGAATACGTTGAAAATTTTGGCGAAAAACAACCTAAGATGAAAATACTCAAATCGTCGGTTGCTAATCTCGACACGCTGGATAAACCTCTCGCTGAAATTTATGAGGTGGAATTAACCGTTTATGACAACCTTAATCATGACAGGTTGGGTTTGAATCCGTATTTCCAGAACTGGGTTACTGCCAACCCTTACAAACTGGTGTCGCGGGATTATCCGGTCGACCGTGGAATGCC
>CAZZUU010000454.1:0-2949 GCA_964657275.1 uncultured Mucilaginibacter sp.
CGGGCGCCGGAGATACGTTTGCGGGTGGCTTTATTGGTTACATGGCAAAGGTAGGAACAGTTAACTTCAACAATATGAAAAATGCCATTATTTTCGGCTCGGCTTTGGCTTCATTTTGTGTAGAAAAATTTGGAACAGAAAAAATCAGAAATCTTAACGAGGCCGAAATTACTGCCAGAGTGCAGGAGTTTGTGCGTTTAGGTAAGTTTGAAATATAATTTGCTTAGGATTTTTCGTTACTTATAGCTTCAGATTTGCATGCCGCTATTTGATTAATCCGGCGTTTGTATTTAAATTAATTGGCCTACCGGATCAAAGTTTTGAAATACCCACTCATCATGAGGGGCACCTGCAAGTTCGGAGGTAAGGTCCTGGCCTGCCCAGTGCTCATAGTGTTTTCCATTATGCCACAACCGGCTGCGGCTCACGTCATAAATCAAGCCTTTAAAGGCTATCCATACTTCAGGCTTATCTTGCCCGTTGCGTAAAGCAAGCTGCGATTTGGTGTATACCGGTAATTGGCTCATTGTATTTGCTAAAATAACAAAAAGACATTTAGCTGGTAACAATAAATCAATAATGAATCTTATTAGCTACTCCGCCGGTAATGGATTTAAAATAAATATCCCCGCCTTTTAGGGCAGGGATACTTTTATATAGGGAGATGGATTAGTTTTCTGCGTACACCGGCTTTGCTATGCCATTATCATAGGCTTTTAAACTCTTTTTGAGCAACTTGCGTGCAACATGGATACGTGTTTTAACGGTACCGATAGGAATAGTTAAATGATCAGCAATTTCATGGTATTTGTGACCTTCAAAATACATTGTAAAGGGTACATAATAATCTGCAGGGAGCCTGTCTAAAGCCCTTTTCAAATCATCCATCACAAACTTGGCTTCGCCCTGGTTTTTGGTTGAACTGAATACCAGGTTCGGTGAGGATATCTCATCAGATTTGGTAACAAAAGTGTTCATTTTTATAAAGCGGCGGTAGTTATTGATGAAGGTATTTTTCATGATAGTATATAACCACCCTTTTAAATTTGTTCCTTCTTTGAACTTATTGTAATAAGTTATGGCCTTCAACATTGTATCCTGAACAAGGTCGTTAGCGTCATCAGCGTCATGGGTAAAATGCAGGGCGTATGATCTTAATGAAGTCGCCTGACGTAGCACTAGGGTGTTAAACTCAATCTTTGTCATTCTGTTAAAGTTTTGTATTGGTGTACAGGCAAACATGATACCACTAACAAAATAAGTGCGCGGTTTGCAGAATTGAGTATTAAAGAAAATTACATTGAATATTAGTGGTGTACTTTAAACACTAAGATATTGTTGAAAACACTATAAAACAACAACTTACTAAAAAAAAAGTCGCTAATTTTAAGAAATACGTTACGATAAAATGATGTTTGAAAACGCCAGCGCCAGGATAAAGTTTATTAATAAGAAAATAATTTAACTAATAATATTTACCTCTCGCTGTAAGGTAACGCCAAATTTTGTGTACACACTGTCTATGATTTGCGACGAAAGCGTATACACTTCTTTACCTGTAGAGCCCCCGTTATTTACCAGTACAAGCGCCTGGTTTTTCCATGTTCCTGTGTGGCCTACAACTTTTCCCTTCCATCCGCATTGCTCAATAAGCCAGCCTGCGGCCAGCTTAACTTCGCCGTTTTCAGCTGGATAATTTACGATATCGGGGAACTTTAGTCGCAGAGCACTAAACGCTTCTGAATTGATAACCGGGTTTTTGAAAAAGCTGCCTGCATTTCCAATTGTGGACGGATCTGGTAATTTGGATACGCGGATATTTGCGACAACCATCGAAACATCCTTAATAGTTGGCGATTTTATTCCTCTCCTGGCCAGCTCCTGCCCTATAGCGCCGTAGCTTAGGTTGAAATTCGGGGTAAGCGATAAATGAAATTTTACCGATACAATGATGTAACGCCCTTGTGATCCCGTTTTAAAAATACTTTCACGGTAGCCGAAATTACAGTCCGCTTTTGTGAAAGTTCTAAAATTGCCCGTTGCCAGCTCAAAAGCATCGCAAGTATGAAAAACATCCTTCAGTTCTACACCGTAAGCGCCAATGTTTTGTATCGGCGATGCGCCTACAGAACCAGGTATCAGGCTTAGGTTTTCCATTCCGGCATATCCGCGCGCGACGCAAAAATTAACCAGGTCATTCCAAACTTCCCCGGCGCCGGCTTCAATGAAAACGTCATCGTGACTTATACGGTGCTCAATGCCCCTGATATTGATCCTGATTACAAGGCCGTCGAAGTCATTCAGCAATAACAAATTGCTGCCGCCGCCTAATACAAGCGTTTTGGACGCTTTCCACTGTGGATCCATAAAAAGTTCCGCCAGGTCTTCCTTTTTATTAATCTCTACAAAATACCTGGCATTGGCTTCAACGCCAAAAGTGTTGAAATTTTTTAGAGCGATATTTTCCTGTATCTGGAGCATGCAGCGAATTTCGGAATATTTATTATAATTTCTCCGTGTTAAGATTTGCAGTTGCGGTGTGGATATTATATTTCAGCCACTTGTTTTAAGCGGGTATGATTATTAGTTTTGTTAAATATAAGATTATTGATATGGCACAACTTTTATTGTTTTTATTAGATGCTAATACCCAATCCGGCGATGATTCTGATGATGGTTTCAATACCTTTGTGGGATTTGCAGTAGTTTTGTTGGTTGTCTTACTAATTGTGTACCTGTACAGGCGGGCTAAAAGAAAGCGCATGGACGCTATTTATAATAATGCTTTTAACCAGGACAGCGTGTATAATGATATCCGAAATCAGCCGGGCACCGGTACTTTTGCGGACGGGATAGCCGCGGGGGCCATAGCAGCACTTGCCGCAGATGAACTTGCCGACAGCCTCGCTGACGATCAGCAGTTAAACCAGGTAAATAATAACGATTATA
>CAZZUU010000455.1:0-2945 GCA_964657275.1 uncultured Mucilaginibacter sp.
ATTGCCGCAAATCTTGACCAGGCCATGCTTGTAGTTACCCTGGCCTCGCCGCGCACCTCTTTAGGCTTTATCGACCGCTTCCTGGTTACTGCCGAAGCTTATGACATTCCCGCCAAACTGGTTTTCAATAAACTCGACCTGTTTAGTGCCGAAGGTTTGGACATACTTGCTGATTATAAGGCAATATACGAACATATAGGGTACCCCTGCTATGACGTTTCGGCCCTTATCGGCACTAACATAAACGGGCTGCAAGCGCTGTTAAGGGATAAGGTCACCTTATTTGCGGGCCATTCAGGGGTCGGCAAATCAAGCCTCATTAATTCATTATTGCCCGATCTTGATCTGCGCACGCACCAGGTTTCCGATTGGAGCGATAAGGGCATGCACACCACTACGTTTGCTGAAATGTTTGAACTGCCGCAGGGCGGTTTCATTATCGATACCCCGGGAATCCGCGAACTAGGCGTTATCGATATAGAAAAACAGGAACTAAGCCACTTTTTTCCCGAAATGCGCGGGCGTATGAATGATTGCCGCTTTAACAACTGCCGCCACATCAATGAGCCGGGCTGCGTGGTGCTTGACGCACTGGAAAGTGGCGAAATTGAACTGTCGCGCTATGAAAGCTATTTAAGTATTTATAACGGGAACGATACGCGGGCGTAGCCTGTGCATTGTTGTCGGAAACTTGTGTGCCTGTAACACTTGTTACAGTGACTTGTCCTGTCCAGAGTTGACAAAAAGAGTGAAAAAAATGGACAGATCACAGGAAAAAGAAGAATTGATCAAGGAATATTCGTATGGAGAAACGAGTACTCGTAAATTAGGACTCAAATACGGTTACAGTGCATCAAGCGTATCGAGATGGGTTATGAAAGAAAAGAAGGAAAAAGAAAAACTAACGCTGCTCCAGGCCTCGAAGCTTGCAGTAAAGGAAAAGGAAGAAATGCCCACTGATGTGAATCAGCTACAGGAAGCGTTGCGGGATTCCCGGCTTAAGATATGTTTATTAGAAGCAATGATAGATATTTCTGATGAGCAATTTGGCACAGATATCCGAAAAAAAGCTGGCACCAGGCCGTCATGAAGGTAGAACAGAGCCAGGGGGGCAGTTTGTCCCGGCTCTGTTCGCTGTCTGGTTATTCCCGTCAGTCTTATTATAAGCATAGCGTTGATCAGGAAGAGAAGCCGTTAAAAGATGAACTAATCGTTCAACAGGTTATCGGTTACCGTCGGCTACAGTCACGAATAGGCGGTAAAAAGTTATATGCCCTGGTTGGCCCTTTTATAAAGCAGCATCAGATGAAAATAGGAAGGGACGCCTTTTTTGGGTTGCTGGGGCGATATGGCCTGCTAAACAAAAGGCGTCGCGGTAAACCACGGACTACTGATTCAAACCACTGGATGAAGAAACACCCGAACCTGATCAAAGAATTGGTTCCTACGTGTTCCGATCAACTGTGGGTGAGTGATATAACGTTTTTAACTTTATGCAATGATGATGCATTTTTGAGCTTGGTAACGGATGCTTACAGCAGGAAGATCATTGGCTTTCATGTAAGTAAAAGCCTAAAAGCTGAAGGCTGTATACAAGCCCTGAAGATGGCGATTGCAGATCGCAGTCAGTTCGATGGGCTCATTCATCACTCAGACCGGGGGGCTCAATATTGCTGCAATGATTATGTGGACGTGCTTAAAGGCTGTAAAATAAATATCAGCATGACACAAAGCGGCGATCCGAGAGATAATGCGATAGCAGAACGGGTGAACGGTATTCTAAAAACGGAGCTGCTGGAACCTGTATACACAAATATTGAGGCGGCCAGGGAAGCAGTAACTCAAGCAGTTAATACTTATAACTATTTAAGGCCGCATGGCAGTATATCAATGCTTACCCCGGCTCTGGTACATGGCAGGACGTTAAAGCTTAAACGCCATTGGAAGAATTATTACAAACCAAAGGTCAAAAAAAAGGAGGTGATGGACGGATAATATATAAGTTGTTAACAAACCGAGCGCTTTTTTTAAAGAAAAAAAGAAGCAAAAAAAGAAATCGTGTTAGGAAGTGGAGAACGCTCCGCGTTCCCAACTTCCTAACACGACAAACAAACATTAATAATTTTTATCTTTATAAAAAAAGTGTCAACCTTTTTCAGGACGAGTCACAAGTGAGACGAGCCGAAACAGGTGATACAGCCAAGTACTGAATATGAGCCTGTTATCACTCATGTATGGGACAGCATGGGCCAACCAGGGACAAAAAATCATTTTTTAGCGTAGTTGCAGGTTGCGAATAACGCTGTTAAAATTCCAAACTTTAAATATTAAGTTATAGGCGAATTACTTCAATGTGCAGTGATATGGCATGGCGCCTGATGCTTATAGGATATGCGCGCATTATGGCTGGGGCGTTAATTAAACCTTTCTTTCCACAATAATCTAAAACATATGTTGGCAATACAACATTGCCTGCTATTTCTATTACTGCTAATTTAGCGCTTACACCGTCCATATTTATGATATTATCAGATAAGCGCATTCTCGAAGAGATTGATAATGGAAACATTATCATTGAGCCGTTCCGTCCCGATTGTTTAGGTACAAATTCCTACGACGTGCATCTTGGCAAATACATGGCTACTTACCGCAGCCGGATATTGGACGCCAAAGTGCATAACGAAATTGATGCGTTTGAGATTCCGAAGGATGGCTTTGTGCTGCAACCTAATACCTTATACTTAGGCGTTACCGTAGAATATACGGAAACGCATACCCACGTGCCATTTTTAAAAGGAAAATCAAGCACCGGGCGTTTAGGCATCAACATCCATACCACCGCCGGCAAAGGCGATGTAGGGTTCTGCAATACCTGGACGCTCGAAATATCCTGTACCCAGCCCGTTAAAATTTACGCCGGTATGCCCATTGGCCAGCTGGTATAC
>CAZZUU010000456.1:0-2922 GCA_964657275.1 uncultured Mucilaginibacter sp.
GATTTGGTAGAGAATTTTTTCAAAATTTTATTTTATCTAATTATTAATTTTTTAACCCTTTAATTTAAAAAACTATGGCTTCAATTATTGATCCTGGTTTAGCTAAGAGCTTAATCCAGGAGTACCGAACTCAAAACGTTTCCGAAGGCGGACCGGCACTCAAAACAAAAGAAGATGCACATTTGCATGGGTATTTTATTGACAGGCAAAGTTTGGACACTATACTGAGTGATCCAAAAGTTGCGGGAATTCATTTTTATCTTGCAAAACACCATGAATGCGCGGGACATAAAGAAAATAAATTCACTTTAGTATTTACCGGATCAGAATCAAATCCTAAATTTGACAAAGTAAGCGCTGAAGCGGGTAAAACCGAAGTTAACAAAGGAGTTACTCCTTATTTACACAGCGGTGCTATGTATAACTATACGGAGCAATGTCCTACCGTTTGTGGTGGCCCGCCACCGCCGCCGGGAGGATCTGGTGGTAATCCCTGAAATTAAAATATGATATCGTACATAATAAGATCTGCTTTATATTTAATTTTACTTCTTTTTATTGCGATTTTTGGAATAGCCCGTTTTAAAAAACTGGCTATTCCTTTTAAACTTGTAACGGGTATAGTGGGCGTAACTTTTATTCTCGAGAGTTTGAGCCATGTATTCGCCTATCTATACCAAGATTCACGGCCGGTAGCTCATATAACCAGTATTGCCGAGCTTAATTTTTACTTTTCTATATTCTATTTTCTGTTCCGGCAAAAAACAATTAAAAAAGTTGTTGTTGGGTTGATCATTTTCTTCAATATTTTCTCTGTTATCAACTCGTTCTATCTACAGCCATATTATAATAACTTTCCTTCAAACGTATTGTTGCCGGTGCAAATATGCTATGCGCTTTTATCCTTGTTAATGTTTAACCAAATGCTCTCCAATACCATAATGACAAAAATCACCAGTCAAAGTATATTTTGGTATGCCAGTGCTATGCTTTTTATTTCTACATCATTATTTTTATATTTAGGATTAGGCAATTACTTCGCTAAGCATCATATCTATGCAGCTAATCTGAATTTTTTCGGCACCATCATCAATATTATTTTTTATCCTATGCTGGGGTACGCTATTTATTTAAACAGTAAAGAAAATATTTTTAATGAAGGATGATGGTGTAGAATTTATTGCCGCCGCCGCTACCGCTTTTATTGCTTCGCTTTCGGCATTTATTATTTACGTTATTATACTTTATCGTAATAAGCAAATTATAAACAAGCAGGAAAAAGAAAAGCTTCAGTCTGCCTTCCGGCAGGAATTGCTGGAAACCCGGTTGGAGATACAGGAAGAAACGCTCAATTACGTAAGCCGTGAAATACACGATAACATCACGCAGGTACTTTCCTTTGTAAAATTAAACCTGGGGATGATAAAAAATGAGGATACGTTAAGTAAAAAGAAAGTTGACGAAAGCCGCGAACTTGTTGCACAAACCATCACCGACCTTCGCAATCTTTCTAAAAGTTTAAGCTATGAGCATATAGCGTCACTTGGTCTTGTAGATACCCTTGAAATTGAAATTGAAAGAATACACAATAGCGGCCTTATTAATGCGACATTTTTAACCGAAGGTGATACTTATTCGTTAGGGCAGCAGCGTGAGCTTGTTTTATTCCGGATATTCCAGGAAGCTTTTAACAATACGCTCAAACATGCCAATGCAAAACATTTAAAAATCACCTTGCAATATCAGGCTGAATTGTTTAATTTGACCCTCGAGGATGACGGGGCCGGTTTTTCTACTGAAACGCTTTCAAACAAGTTGGGATCGGGACTGAGGAATATGGAAAACAGGGCAGCCTTAATTGGGGCCACAACAACCATTAACAGCTCACCGGGCAACGGATGTTGTATTAAGGTTACGTTAAATCCTTTGGAAGAACAACTATACGCTGATGGAAACCGTCCAAATCGCCCTGGTAGATGATCACCGCCTTTTCAGGAGCGGTATTGCATCGTTGATTGAAAATTTTACCGGGTATAACGTAATATTCGAAGCAGGAAACGGCGAAGAATTAATCCAAAAAATTTCTGAAATGCTTATTCCCGACATTATTTTGCTAGACATTAACATGCCGGTAAGAGACGGGACGTCAACGGCGCAATGGCTAAAAAAACACCATCCCAAAATTGCCATTATCGTTTTGTCGATGTTTGATGATGCCGACAATGTACTTGCTATGCTCAAGCTGGGTGTTAAAGGTTATTTGTTGAAAGATGCCGAACCCAGCGAATTTCAGGACGCATTGCAGAAGGTATCGCAGGGCGAGATGTATTATCCAGATTTTGTTACCCGTTACCTGCTAAATAATTTCAACCACGAAACAGAACCAAGTAAGTTAAACGCCCGCGAAATCGAATTTCTAAAACTGGTTGGCTCAGAACTCACTTATAAAGAAATTGCGGAACAAATGTTTATCAGCATCCGCACGGTTGACGGTTACCGCGATAATCTGTTTGAAAAACTGAACATCAAAAGCCGTGTAGGCCTGGTGTTATATGCCATAAAAAACAAGATCATAGATTTGTAATTTGCTAAAAATATTAGCAAATTTGTTTTATGGCACATGAAGAAAATCCCGACTTTTTTAAGGGGCGCGGCGCACAGGTAAATACCCATAATAAGTTTCTGAAAAACAAATATGTGCTCGAGCATATCGAGGGCCTCGATGAGCCGTTGCTTGAAAACACGGCCACGCAGCTATTTGAAGAAAACCCAAAAAAGATTGTAAGCGAATCAAACAGCCCCGATCTGAGCCACATCTATTCCATAAACCCATACCAGGGTTGCGAACATGGATGCATTTATTGCTACGCCCGCAATACCCATGAATATTATGGTTTCAGCGCCGGGCTCGATTTCGAAAGG
>CAZZUU010000457.1:0-2913 GCA_964657275.1 uncultured Mucilaginibacter sp.
CCCTGCAATTACCAACAGATCATAACCGCCCCGTAATTCAAAGCGCGAATGGCGCTACCTACAGTTTTAGCATTAGTAAAGAATTATCCGCCGAACTGCACAAGTTAAGCCGGGCCAGCGGGGCAACGCTTTATATGACAATGCTTGCGGCTTTCAAAGTACTTTTATCCCGCTACAGCGGCCAGGAAGATATTTGTGTAGGAACTGCAGTAGCCGGCCGGAATCAGCAGGACCTGGAAGGATTGATAGGTTTCTTTATCAATACCCTGGCATTACGTAGCAACGTAGCCGGCGATATGAAGTTCAGTACATTGCTTGAGGATGTAAAGGTTACAACATTGGAAGCTTATGCTCACCAGGAGGTACCGTTCGAAAAGGTGGTTGACGCGGTAGTGAAAATCCGTGACATGAGCCGCAGTCCTTTGTTCCAGGTGATGTTCAGCCTGCAAAACACGCCCGAAGTGCCGGAATTGAAATTAGCAGACTTATTGTTATCAGCAGAAAACATTGTAGATAACACTGCCAAATTTGATCTCACTTTTATGATGAGTGAAACTGAATCGGGCATACAGGGTACGGTAGAATATAATACTGATCTGTACGTTTCCGATACGATTGAAAGGATGGCCGGTCATTATTTGAACCTTCTGAAATCGGTTGTTGCATCTCCAGATAGTCAGGTGGCACAACTCGAAATTATGGTTCCTGATGAAGAGGAAACATTGTTAAAGGAGTTCAACAACAACTCATTATATTATCCGAAAGATAAAAATATAACTGACCATATCCTCGAACATGTTGGTAGGGCGCCGGATACCATCGCGTTAGTCTTTGGTAACGAGAAGTTAACCTATAAGCAACTGGATGAAAGATCAAATCAGTTGTCCCGCTACCTTGTAAAACAAGGTGTAAAACCTAATGCGTTAGTGCCAATTTGTATGGAGCGCAGTTTGGAAATGATTGTAGGGATGATGGGGATAATGAAAGCAGGGGCTGCTTATGTACCGGTTGATCCCGGGTATCCGGCAGACCGTATTAGTTATATGTTGGCTGACACGGGCGCGTCGGTTGTTTTAAGCAACACGTCAAATCAGGAAGCTATAAAGGGATCCGTACCCATAATAACGCTTAATGCTGATTGGAAAGTTATAGAGAACGAAGAAAAAGGCGACCTGGCAATTGTTATAAATCCATCAAACCTCGCGTATGTGATATATACCTCCGGCTCCACCGGACAGCCAAAGGGCGTAATGATTGAACATCAAAGTTTGATAAACCTGGTAACATGGCATAAAAAGGAGTACGAAGTAACGGAAACAAACAGGGCAACGGCGATGGCCGGGGTGGGATTTGATGCTTTTGGATGGGAAATATGGCCGTATTTAGCAGCGGGCGCGTCAATTTATATTGTAAATGATGAAACACGCCTTTCAGGTTCGGCATTGTCAAATTTGTTTATCCAAAAACAAATCACGCATAGTTTTGTCTCTACTGCTCTCGTTCCTGATTTTATGGATATATCCCGTAACAACAATGGAGCGCTGAAATATTTGCTTACCGGCGGCGATAAATTATCTGCGTTAAATTTAGAAGGAATTGGTTACACGGTTGTGAATAACTACGGCCCTACGGAAAATACAGTAGTGGCCACCTGCTGCGATGTTACATTTGAAGATATAATACCGTCTATCGGTAAACCAATCTCAAATACGCAAGTCTATATCATAAATAAGAATGATCGGTTGAGCCCGATCGGCGTGCCCGGCGAAATATGCATAGGGGGAGCAGGACTGGCGCGTGGTTACCTGAACCGGCCGGAGCTGACAGCGGAAAAGTTTGTAAAAGACCCGTTCAGCGATGACCCTAATGCAAGATTGTATAAAACGGGCGACCTGGGACGCTGGCTGGCGGATGGCAACATCGAATACCTGGGCCGCATCGACGACCAGGTAAAGATCCGCGGTTACCGCATCGAGTTGGGAGAGATTGAAAGCGTGCTGAACCAGAGCGGGCTGGTGAACCAGGCAGTAGTGGTGGTAAAAGATGACGTTACGGGCGACAAACGATTGGTGAGCTACGTAGTGTCATCAGGCGCATTTGATAAGACAGCTGCACAGGCTTATTTAAGCACCAAGCTGCCGGATTACATGGTGCCGAGGTTATGGGTGGAGCTAGAAAGCGTACCATTGACTCCCAATGGAAAGATTGACCGGAGGGCGTTGCCCGACCCGGAACTTACAGACGTGACAACGGAATACGTAGCGCCCCGTAATGAAACGGAAACTAAACTGGCATTAATTTGGCAGGAACTGCTGGGCGTGGATCGGATTGGTGTTTATGATAACTTTTTTGAAATGGGCGGCCACTCGCTGTTGGCGATGAGATTGGTTTCTTATATAGAACGCGATTTACTAATCACCATACCGATTCAAAGATTATTTCAATTCAGCTCGATTAATGATTTAAGTAAGTATATAGAGATACAAAATAGTGGTAATTTTCAGCAAGAAAATGCAGGATCATTTAAATTATTAGATGTATAATTGTGGGTATATTGTAAAAAAATAGTGACAGAGATTAAGTGAATAATGGAGTAAGTGTTAGCATGGAACAAACCTTTAGCAAAGCGGTAGATATAATATATTTAGCAAGACAAAACGGAGTTGATATCCTATTAAACGGTGATCAGCTTCAGTTGAAAATTGCTGAAGACCGTACCATTGATAATAATTTGCTTCAGGAAATAAGGACTAATAAACAATTGATCATTGATTTCTTAAGTAATGATGATTGGAAATTAGCACAAGTCAGCGACGCCGACCGTATCGCCCCCCACGCGCTTACGGAAGGCGAAGCGATCCCTTTATCGTTCAGCCAGGAGCGGTTATGGTTTATCGACCGGCTGGAGGGTAG
>CAZZUU010000458.1:0-2908 GCA_964657275.1 uncultured Mucilaginibacter sp.
CGAAGAGATCAGTAATTTTATAACCTTCATGAAGAACCTGTCGAAGGCAGGTATCGATACCATTTGTTACAACTGGATGCCTGTTATTGGCTGGTACCGTACCGATATGGCTAAACCGGGCAGGGGCGGGGCATTAATGACCGCTTTTGATTACGAAGCAATAAAAGACGCGCCAGTCACCAAATTCGGTGAGGTATCAAAGGAAACCTTATGGAAAAACCTGGAATACTTTTTAAAAGCCGTAGTGCCTGAGGCTGAAAAAGCCGGTGTTAAATTGGCCATGCACCCTGATGATCCGCAGGTTGATGCGATAAAGGGTATTTCGCGCATTATGACTACTGTTCCAAATTTCGACAGGATGCTGAGCCTTTACCCAAGCCCTAATAATGGTATTACCATGTGCCAGGGTAATTTTTCGCTGATGGGTGTTGATATCCCAAAAACGGTACATCACTTTGGTAAAGAAAAGATACATTTTGTGCATTTCAGGAATGTAAGGGGCGGCAAGTTTAAATTTGAAGAAACTTTTCATGATGACGGACAAATAGATATGTATAAAGCTATGGAGGCTTATTACAAAATTGGCTTTAAAGGCCCTTTACGCCCCGATCACGTTCCAACTATGGCTGGCGATAGTAACGCGCACCCGGGCTACAGCACACTTGGCATTCTGTACGCGCATGGTTATATCCGTGGATTAATGGAATCAGTAAGTAAACAATAGGACGGAAATGTCATTGCGAGGAGGAACGACGAAGCAATCTCGTAGCTGTGTATAGCGAGGAGATTGCCGCGCTACGCTCGCAATGACAAAGCTTTTTTTTAATTTAACTTTTAATATCTAATTAATTAAAATAATAACATGAATAAGAAAATAGTGATGATCGCTTTTATGGTGTTAAGCGGTCTTTTTTTGAAAGCACAAAGTGTAGGGTCAACTCCCGACTACATAAAGACATTAACAGCAAACTGGAAAGGTGAAAGGTTTCCGGATGGCAGGCCGAAGGTATCTGATGAATTATTAAAAAGATTAAAAGACATTTCATTGGAAGATGCCTGGGGCGTGTTACGCAATAAAGGCTTTGCAAACCAGTTTGAAGGAAACTGGACAATCATTAACCCTGACAGCGTTATGGTTGGCCGTGTTGTTACGGCACAATACATGCCTTCGCGCCCCGACCTGATAGAAGTGGTAAAAAACCAGGGTAAGGTTGAGGGACGCGCCCAAAAAGGCGGTACAAACTCATGGCCGATTGATATTTTAACCAACGGCGATGTTTATGTTGCCGACGGCTATGAAAAAATGGCCGACGGTACGCTGATAGGCGATAATCTCGGTAATTCAATCTACGCAAAGTCGCACAATGGTGTGATATTTTTTGGATCCGTTCGTGATGCCGAAGGATTGGAAGAGATAAAGGGCTTTAATGCCTTTATAAAGGGTACCGATCCGTCGTATATTAAAGAAATGATGCTGACTACCATTAACGCGCCTATACGCATTGGCAGGGCAACCGTACTGCCCGGTGACGTGGTTTTAGCAAAAAAATATGGTGTGATATTCATTCCGTCTTACCTAGTTCAAGAATTGGTGCTTACCTCTGAAGTTACCATGCTCAGGGATGAATTTGGCCACCTGCGCCTGCGCCAGGGAAAATATCTTACCGGTCAAATCGATAGCCAATGGTCGGATGATATAAAGAAAGATTTTTTAGATTGGCTGCACCATTACCCCGGTAAATTACCAATGACCAAAGAGGAACTTGATAATTATCTTAAAGAGCGTAATTATTAATAAACAATTAACTAAATAAGTACACCCTTTGTTGATTTTATGAAGAAAGTCACCTTTTATTCCATTGCATTAATTGCTGGCTTTTTAAGCTTAGCAGCTGCACTTGTGATGGTATTTAGCGGAAATTTAAAACAGGCCGGCCCGTTTTTTATATTATTTTTTGCAATTACCGGCATTGGCTTCAGGGGCTATCCGCACTTAAAAGGTTTTACTTATACCATCTCTATTTTTGCTGCCTTAACTGCCGCTTTGTATTACCCGCATCTTTTTGTTGCAGTTGGCGGCTATAAACTTTCTAATCTCATCAAACCACTGTTGATGATTATTATGTTTGGTATGGGTACCTCCATGAGCCTGGATGATTTTGTTGGTGTGGTTAAAATGCCGAAAGGGGTTTTAATTGGCGTTTGCAGCCACTTTATGATTATGCCGTTGGTTGGATTTACATTGGCAAGTTTAAGCGGCTTCCCGCCAGAAATTGCAGCCGGTATGATTTTAGTAGGCTGCTCGCCAAACGGAATGGCGTCGAATGTGGTTTCATACCTTGCGAAAGCCAATTTGGCGTTATCGGTAACTATAACAGCGGTATCTACATTGCTGGCCCCCATAATGACGCCATTGCTGATGAAACTACTGGCCGGCTCAATGGTGCACGTTGACGTTTTTGGCATGATGTGGGATATTATTGAAACGGTGATTTTTCCTATAGCTGCGGGGCTATTGTTCAATAAATTTCTTGCGGGCAAAGCAAATTGGCTCGACAAAGCCATGCCGTTGGTTTCAATGATCGGGATAGCATTTATCATCGTGATCATCACCGCCGCCGGACGCGACAGTCTTTTAGCCATAGGGCCATTGCTGGTGCTTTTAGTTTTGGTACATAACCTTTGCGGCTATTTCCTCGGCTACTGGTCGGGGCGTTTATTTAAAATGGATGAACGCGATTGCCGTACAATTGCCATTGAGGTTGGTATGCAAAATGCGGGTATGGCATCAGCTTTAGCAAAAGGAATGGGCAAAATCGCTACGGTAGGACTTGCGCCGGCGGTGTTTGGGCCATTGATGAACGTTACGGGATCAAGGTGCTCAATACCTGGGGCATGACCGAATTAT
>CAZZUU010000459.1:0-2900 GCA_964657275.1 uncultured Mucilaginibacter sp.
TTAATGATAAGCTAAATTATTATCTGATTTAATGCAAGGAATATTCTTTTTTGTTAATTTTTGTTTGTTTAGAATTTTAAATAAGATATTGATTGTCAATAGTTTATAATTTACGTATCGAATTCGGTTAAACTATTTTAAACGGATTTGGTTGATTTGTATAGTTTTATCCGGCTTTATGGTTGATACGGGACTATTCAGCCTACAGTAATAGATAAATACCCCTTACAATACGCCGGCTTTATTTGTCTATTTTTGGGTCTGAATATAAACCATGACCAACAAACAAAATTTCAATATTCCAGGTGCTAAAGGCCGGATTATAACGCTCGATGTCACTTTTGACGATGCCCAAAAAAATGCACCGGTTGTAATCTTCGCTCATGGATTTAAAGGCTTTAAAGATTGGGGTGCACATAATTTGATGGCTCAATATTTCGCTGAAAACGGGTTTCGATTCCTGAAATTTAACTTTTCGCATAATGGAACGACTACGGATAGTCCGACAGAGTTTAAAGACCTGATTGCATTTAGCGACAATACTTTTTCGATTGAACTGGAAGATCTGAATACAGTGATTGATTTTGTGTGCGGCGGATCGGCGATGCCCTCAGTGCAAGGCGTGTACCTGATAGGGCATAGTATGGGCGGCGGGATCGGCATTGTAAAAGCTGCCGAAGACGCGAGGATAAAAAAGCTTGTCACCATGGCCTCCATTTCCAGCTTCCGTAATTTATGGCCAAAAGAGATTGAGGCACAATGGCGCTTAAGCGGAATACTATATATGCCCAATAAACGAACGGGACAGCAAATGCCTTTAAAATCGACGTTGCTGGATGACCTGGATAAAAACCCGGGCCGTTTGGATATCGCCGCCAAAGCAGCGGCGGTTACACAGCCCTGGTTAATAGTGCAGGGAGATGCAGATACTTCCGTTCCGCCTGCACATGCAAAAGAGCTAAAATCGGCCCAGCCAAACGCAGAACTACTCATTATTCATGGCGCTGACCACACTTTCGGCGCATCACACCCTTATACGGAAAGTGCCATGCCAGTACACTTGCAGGAATTTTGCGATGCGGCAATTTTATTTTTTGACGAATAATTTTATCCGGACTACATAGTTGTCTTTTTTGTTATTATGCTTAACTTAATAGGTACAACAAAACAGCCCCAAAAGGCGTTTAGTCAAAATTCAACAAATCGAAAGGCTATAAATTTAGTAATTCATACCTTTACACCATCCGGGATAAAAACCCGGCAACCTGATGATCAAAGAAATAGAAATTGTGTGCCCGCCGGGACAGCAGGAAGATGCAGATGCGTTAAAAAAGATTGCAGCTACATTTTTAAATATATCTCCGCAAAAAATATCCGCAATTAAACTTCTTAAACGGTCCATAGACGCCCGTGGCCGCAAAGTGCTTTACCGCATGCAGATACAAGTGTTTGTCGACGAAGTATACATCCCGGAAACTTTTACGATTAAATACCCGGCTGTAGCACAAGGCAAGCCAATAATTATAGTAGGTGCCGGCCCGGCCGGGTTATTCGCAGCTTTGCAGTGTATAGAGCTTGGGCTAAAACCCATTATTTTGGAGCGCGGCAAGGATGTTAAACAGCGCCGCCGAGATCTGGCCAACATCAATAAACAAGGTTTGGTTAATCCCGAATCCAACTATTGTTTTGGCGAGGGTGGGGCGGGCACGTATTCGGATGGTAAGTTATATACCCGTTCGACCAAGCGGGGCGACGTTAACGCTGTTTTGAAAACCTTTGTAGCGCATGGCGCTACTCAAGATATATTAGTTGACGCCCGTCCGCATATTGGCACCAACAAACTGCCGCAGATCATCACTTCTATAACCGAAAGTATATTGAACGCCGGTGGTGAAATCCATTTTGATACAAAAGTAACAGCCCTATTAGTTGAATTTGGCAAAATAAGAGGCGTTCAGTTGGCGTCAGGCGAAAAAATGAATAGCGACGTGGTGATACTGGCCACGGGCCATTCGGCAAGGGATATTTTCGAGATGCTGCAGCGGCAAAATATATTAATTGAAGCAAAGCCATTTGCTTTGGGCGTTCGGATCGAGCATCCGCAGGAAATTATCGACCAGGCGCAATATCACTGTGAGCATCGCGGCCCTGATCTGCCGCCGTCGTATTATAACCTGGTGGAGCAGGTTGATAATCGGGGTGTGTTTTCTTTTTGCATGTGTCCGGGAGGTATTATTGCGCCCTGCGCTACCGAAGCCAATGAGATTGTGGTAAACGGATGGAGCCCCTCTAAACGAAACAATCCCTTTGCCAATTCGGGTACGGTGGTGCAGGTTAATTTGGAAGATGTTGCCGGCAATGAAAACGACCCGTTGCGTATGCTGCGTTTTCAGCAGCAGATTGAAAACCTGGCTTTTAAAGCAGGCGGGGGTAATTTAGTTGCACCTGCCCAGCGTATGGTTGATTTTGCGGAGAACCGTATTTCGGTAACCCTCCCCGAAAATTCTTACCTGCCCGGAACAAAAAGCACCATGCTAAATGAAATCTTACCCGGCTGGATAAATGAACGTCTGCAGAAGGCCCTGCCTGCGTTTGGTCGGAAGATGAAAGGTTATTATACCAACGAGGCAATTTTGGTAGGTGTTGAGTCGCGCACATCGTCGCCGGTGAAAATTCCGAGGGATAAGGAAACTTTGCAACACCCGCAGGTTGCAGGTCTATTTCCTTGCGGTGAAGGGGGGGGCTATGCAGGCGGAATTATTTCCGCTGCGATTGACGGCATCAATTGCGCCGTGGCGGCATCAAAAATTGTCTAAACCGGGATTTATGCGATTTAAGGATGGCCCTGATTGTTTGATTGAATAAACAATTGGCACTTTGTTCAAAAAAATCGATTACGA
>CAZZUU010000460.1:0-2898 GCA_964657275.1 uncultured Mucilaginibacter sp.
TTCAAAAACCTTTTAGCTTTCGCCTTTAACTTTTCACCTCACTACTCAAAATACTCTTTCATCCGTTCAAAAAAGCTTTTCTCATTTTTACCCGGATTGGGTTTAAAGTTGGGTGAGCTTTGCAATTTCTCTAATATTTCACGCTCTTCGCGGCTTAGTATTTTCGGTGTCCAAATGTTAACATGCACCAGTTGGTCGCCGCGATGGTACGAGTTTACTTCGGGTACGCCTTTGCTTTTTAAGCGTAGTATTTTGCCACCTTGTGTACCCGCGTCAATCTTTATCTTAACCTTGCCGTCGATGGTGGGTACTTCAACACTGGTGCCTAAAGCTGCATCAACAAAGTTAACATGAAGGTCGTAGATCACATTGTTGCCATCACGTTTTAAAGTTTCGTGTGGTATTTCTTCAATTAAAATGATCAGGTCGCCGGGCATGCCTCCGCGCGGGGCAGCATTGCCTTTGCCGCTCATGCTCAACTGCATACCTTCGCTAACGCCGGCAGGAATATTAATGCTTATCGTTTCTTCACCGCGTGTAACACCATCGCCATGACAAACCGTACATTTCGATAATATGGTCGATCCTTCGCCATTACAGGTAGGGCAAGTGCTGGTAGTTTGCATCTGGCCCAAAATAGTATTGGTCACCCGGCGCACCGCGCCAGAGCCGCCGCAGGTTTTACACGTTTGAAATGATGATTTATCTTTCGCGCCCGTGCCATCGCAGGTTTTGCAAAGTATCTGCTTGTTTACTTTTATTTTCTTTTCGGCGCCATTGGCAATTTCTTCTAATGTTAATCTTACTTTGATGCGCAAGTTACTGCCACGGGTTACCCTGCGGCCTCCCTGGCCACCGCCTTGTCGGCCGCCACCCCCAAAAAAGCCTTCGAATGGACTTCCGCCGCCGAAAATATCCCCGAACTGGCTGAATATGTCTTCCATATTCATGCCTGCGCCGCCGTAGTTGCCGCCATTGGCAGAATGCGCATTAGCTGCATGGCCAAACTGGTCGTACCGCTGACGTTTTTCGGGACTGCTTAATACCTCGTATGCTTCGGCAGCTTCCTTAAACTTATCTTCAGCCGCCTTATCGCCCTGGTTTTTATCCGGGTGATACTTAATGGCCATTTTACGATAAGCTTTTTTAATCTCATCAGCATCGGCACCTTTTGCTACGCCCAATATATCGTAGTAATCTCTTTTAGACATATATTTTTATTTCGAATTTTGGATGTTCGATTTCGGATTTAATTTAATTAATAGGGTATTAATACTTGCGGTTCTATTTTTCTTAATTCCGAAATCCAAAATCCGAATTCCGAAATTCTTCATCACGCTCCTACTATCACCTTAGCAAAGCGTACCACCTTATCATTAAGGGAATACCCTTTTTCCATTTCATCTATAACCTTGCCTTTTAATTCATCATTAGGCGCAGGGATATTGGTGATAGCTTCATGCAATTCAGGATCAAATGGTGTACCTATGGAATCCATGCCTTTTAATCCTTTTTGTGAAAGTATATTTTTTAATTTGTGCTGAACAAGCGTAACCCCTTCCTTAACAGGGGTAATATCAGTTGCAGTCTCCATTGCTTTTAATGCACGGTCGAAGTCATCCAAAACCGGCAACAGGGAAACAATTACATCCTTTCCTTCCATTTTCCTTGCTTCTTCACGTTCTTTGATGGTGCGCCTTCTGAAATTATCAAACTCGGCATATAAGCGTAGGTATTTATCGTTAGCAAGGGCTAATTCTTCTTTCAACACATTTGCAGCCGAGGGTGCATTTTCTACATCGACTGCTTGCTGACTTAACTCCTGTTCATCAGCAGGGCCATTGTCAATTATTTCATTTAAAACTTCAGAATTGTCTGAATCTTCTTTCTTTTTTTTCTTCAACATATCGTTAAAATTCATAGCTAATAGTGCCAATCAAGTATCCTGCCATTAGCGTAAAGCCGACATCGTGTCAGTATTATTTGCAGAGAACGGAATTGTTTGCAGTTTACAGCAGGCAGTTGGCAGAAATTGGTTAGCGGTTGGCACCGGGCAGTTTGCAGTTGGAGCCATCAGTTTGCAGGTATAACCAAGAATCTATTTGTTATAAATATTTTAACTGCCGACCGACAACGGTTAACTGCATACCAAATTAAGCGATCGTAGCATCTTCCAGCACTTTACTGTTCTCGCATTTAATAATACGTGATGGGAAAGCGCGGATAATATGATAATCGTGCGTTGCAATGAGGACAGAAGTTCCGGATAAGCTAATCTCTTTAAGCAGCATTACAATTTCTTCTGAGGTATCCGGGTCAAGGTTGCCGGTTGGTTCATCTGCTAAAATTATCTCGGGATCGTTAAGCAAAGCACGTGCTATAACCACGCGCTGCTGCTCACCACCAGATAGCTCATGCGGCATTTTTTTTAGCTTGGAACGTAACCCCACTTTCTCCAGTACATCAAGTATTTTATCAGCGATCAATTTTTTATCGATCCATCCTGTCGCCCGCATCACAAATTGAAGGTTTTGCTCTACCGATCTATCGGTTAAAAGTTGAAAATCCTGAAAAACGATGCCCAACTTGCGGCGAAGGAAAGGAACGTCTTTACTTTTGATGTGGTTAAGATCGTAACCGCAGGCGTGACCTTCCCCGGTTGAAATATTTAAATCCCCATAAATAACCTTTAGTAAACTACTTTTCCCTGACCCTGTTTGACCAATAAGCCAAACAAAATCCCCTTTATCAATATGCAGGTTAACATTTGACAACACCAGGTGCGACTGCTGAAAAACATCAACATTTTGTAGCTTTATTATGGAATTTCCGATCATGTTTTTAGTTCATTTGTTCATTCGTTCAATGGTTTATTGGCCTTGTCCTGTTGGATTAGTT
>CAZZUU010000461.1:0-2883 GCA_964657275.1 uncultured Mucilaginibacter sp.
TAAACGACAGAGATATACTTCATTGGTTGGGATTTGCGATCCACGACCTTAATTATGGTGGATTTGCGATCCACGACAATGAAAGTTATATTCGTGTATGGGCTTTAAATACACAATTACCGGCAGGGAAAAATACTTTTTAACAATAACAGTTGTTGATTGGATAGATGTTTTTACGCGGAAGGAATTGATCGAGGTATTGATTAATGCTTTAAAGTATTGTCAGCATCACAAAAACTGCAAATTTATGCCTGGTGCTTAATGCCCAGTCATTTGCATTTGATAGCAGCGGTTGATGAAGGCGAATTAACACTGTCAGACGTAATGCGTGATTTTAAAAAGTTTACGTCCAAAGAAATTGTTAAAACAATTAAGCAGATTGCTGAAAGCAGGCGGGATTGGCTTTTACAACATTTTGAATATGCAGGGAGATACAACCCAAAGATAAAAGATTATAAATTCTGGCAGGATGGTTTGCACCCCATTGAGCTTAGCAGTGGTAAATTTATCGATCAGAAGATCAATTGTATTCACAATAATCCCGTTGAAGCCGGGGTTGTTTACAGGGCCGAAGATTATGTTTTAAGTTCAGCAGCAGATTATACCGGCGAACACACAGGCTTGCTGGATGTAATTGTTTTGAACGATTGGCTGGCATAAATTGGGCTGTTGTGTACGGGGATTGCAAATCCCCGATAGTTTAGTCCGGGATTATAAATCCGGACTAACGAGTGGGGGAAAGTGTTGGAGTTATCATTTGTGGTATGAAAAAATAATACCTGCTATGACCCCAACCATTTGACACAGCCTATAAATGGTTAGGGCGGAACAAACATAGTTGAACCGTCCTAAAGAGGCTGGCTTATGCCACCTTTCTGCGGTAAAATCAAATTCATTTGTATGTTAACACAACCGGAATTCTAAGAAATAAATGGAATGTTGTCGCGTTATTGTGTTTAATGTTAGTTCATTTCGGTCAATTATACCTTTGATATTTTCAAGTCGTCTACAATGAAATACAAAAAACTGAAGCTTGTAATTTTTTGCTGCCTATTGCAATCATATGCTCTTGCACAAGGTTTAAATGTTGTTTTTGGTTCTTTTCATTTTAATATCCCTTCGTTCAGGCAAACCGGTTGGAATTCGTTAGATAACCAATTCGCTGTTAAAGCGAAGATTCTCAAGCCCATTACAGAATCCGGGGATGATATTGAAATAAGAGTTTATCATTATGGTTTCGGGGTCGGACAAGCCGCTGTAATTTCATTTAATAAAGATTCAATAACAGCTTTTAAATATTTGTGGTACCCACAACGGCCAAGCAATGGTAAGTTTCCCTCGAATCCATTGAAAACGAAATATATGGTGATCCGAACGAGATTAAATCTTAAGAAGAATATGACTTGGGCGTCCTTTTTAGATGAGCTTTTTAAAAACCGGTTTTGCGAAATACCTGGGCAGGACGGTATGAATATCGAAGTGCTTCAAAACAATCCTAAAACTACTATAATTCCAGCGGACGGTGGCGGCGAAACGGTATATGAAATTAAGGTCAAAGATCGTTTTCGGCAAATATCTTATTATAACGAATATGATCCGGAACCTACCCAAATTGAAGATTCTTTGCGATTACATTGTAATAGCCACAACTTGATCTGACAGTCGGGTGGTTTTAAAGATTGTCAGATGGAATTTGTGAATATAACCATTTCTCGTCTAAATGCACTGACGCAGATTCTTCTGAGCCCTTTTTGTGAGGGCTCTGAAGAATCTGGTCTTCGGCGAGCCTCTCCAATAACTTTTCCCGGGCCATTGGAATACTGTCTAGAAAAGTTTGCATCGGTGTTTTGCCAAAGCAGTACTTACCACTGTGCGTTCTTTCGTTGTTGTAATTATACATCCATCTGTCCAGATCAGCCTGTAATTCCGCTATGCTCCTGTATATCTTTTTGCGGAATGCAATGGCATAAAACTCATCCTGAATGGTGCGGTGGAACCGTTCGCAAATGCCATTGGTTTGCGGGCTTTTGGCTTTAGTTTTGGTATGGTCGATGTCTTCAATAGCCAGGTATAACTGATATTCGTGCTGTTCCCGTGAACCGCAATATTCGGTCCCTCTGTCGGTAAGCACCCTCAATAAACGAAGCTCATGCTGCTCATAAAAAGGCACTACTTTATCATTAAGCATTTCTGCTGCGACCAGTGCATTTTTACGGTCATACAGCTTGGTAAAGGCAACTTTGGCATAGGTATCGATATAGGTTTGCTGGTAAATATGGCCAACGCCTTTGATGTTACCGACATAGTAGGTATCCTGAGAGCCCAGGTAACCCGGATGGTGGGTTTCTATTTCACCATGGGCTTTCTTTTCTTCTTTGGCCTTCTCTAAAGCAATAACCTGCGCCTCTGTCAAGACCAATCCTTCCTGTGCTGACTTGGCTTCCAAGGCCTTTAAACGAAGCTTAAAAGTGTGCAAATCGTGGCGCAGCCAAATGCTTCTTACTCCTCCGGGAGACACCGATATGCCTTGTTTTTTCAACTCGTTGGAAACCCTTAGCTGACCTAAAGCAGGTTGCTCAATTGCCATTTCTACCACTGCCCTTTCTACCTGTTCTTCAACCCTGTTTTTAACGATCGGCTTTCTCCGGCTGATTTCCTGAAGGGCCAATTCTCCGCCCTGGTCGTAAAGTTCTTTGAAACGATAGAAACTATCACGTGAGTAGCCCATTACTTTGCAGGCCTGCGATACGTTTCCTAAATGTTGAGCAAGCTCCAGTATGCCCAGCTTGTTTTTGATGATTTTTGCTTGTGTTGTCATAGTTACTAATCTCTGTTACGTGTTTTAATTTATCGTAACTGTCAGATTAAGTTTTGACTATTTCA
>CAZZUU010000462.1:0-2882 GCA_964657275.1 uncultured Mucilaginibacter sp.
GGGAAGCAATCAAATATGAGTTTTAGCCTTACCCCGATCAATACTGTTGACCGAATTAGCCAAGCAGATTTTGCATCGCAATATTTAAAGCCCCGCCGTCCTTTGGTAATCAAAGGCATGACGGCAAATTGGCCTGCCCGCAAAAAATGGACCCCCGAGTATTTGAAAAGTGTAGTGGGAAGCAAAGTTGTTCCGTTATATGATAATTCAAAGGCCGATCCTTCAAAACCAATAAACTCTGCAGCTGCAGAAATGCCTTTTGACGAATACATCGATCTGATCATGTCGAAACCGACAGAACTGCGGATATTTTTCTTTAACATTTTTAAACAGGCACCCCAGCTGCTGGATGATATTGTTTTTCCGAAGGATTTGATGGGCGGTTTTTTAGAAAGCATGCCATCGATGTTTTTCGGTGGATCGAACTCGGTTACATTTCTGCATTATGATATTGATTTGCCGCATATTTTTCACACCCATTTCGGCGGCAAAAAGCATGTGATACTGTTCGAAAATAAATGGAAACGACGCTTGTATTGCATTCCTAATGCTACCTATGCTCTTGAGGATTATGACGTATTGAACCCCGATTTTAAAAAATTCCCAGCGCTTAACGGGGTGCAAGGCATCGAGGTTTTCCTTGAACATGGTGATACATTGTTTATGCCAACAGGTTACTGGCATTGGATGAAATACCTCGAAGGCGGCTATTCTTTAAGCCTCCGCGCATGGGATGCATCGATGGCACGAAAGGCCGCAAGCCTTTACAACCTGGCAGTAAAAGGCGGCCTGGACAGTGTACTTAAAATGACGTTTAAGGCTAATTATGCAAAATACCGCGAGGGATTGGCTATTAAATGGGCAAACAGGGAACTGGCAGCGGGGAAGCCATATTGATATTCCCAAATCAACTAATCTCTAATCTTCAGCCACCAATCACTAGCTTAACTCGTATGATCAACCACAATCTTCCACTCTCCATTTATCTTCTTGAACCATAACGTAAAATAGCCTTCGGGTTCATCATGGTCGCGTTTCAGGTGCCATGCGCCTAATATAAAAGCGTTTTTTTTATCTAATAACTCAACTTTTAAAATAGTAAAGGAAAGCCTGCCCATTGCAGCTTTATCAGGATATTTATTTTTGTAATGATCTGCTGTGGTTTGCCAGCCATAGGTAGGTGCAATACTGCCGACAAATAACAGGGAATCAGATTTCCAGTAACCTTGCATAAAGCCATCAATGTCGCCCTTGTTCCACGCATTTTGCTGGTTATCCATTACTTTCATAATAGCCTCTTTATCCTGGCCGTAACTGTTACCAACGATAAATAATAGCAGGCCTATAATGATGATCTTTTTCATAATTTAAAGATAACGCTCTTTAGTGATTATCGCGACAAGCCGCATTTAAACAAAAAATAAAACGGGCTGTTATTAAAAGTATGACAAAGCCAGCAAACTCAACAGACAAGCCGTCGCCAGCCGACACGCCCACCCACAGGCCAAACGACAATGGCGGTAAAAGCAAGGTAAGAAATCCTGATAAAGATTATAATGCGGATGAACCCCATCGGGGAGAAATTGCGAAGAAGCATGAAAATGAGGAACAGCCTGTACAGCCGGTAAAACAAGCACCCAATGCTTAGTTTGATTACTCTCGTATTATACCTGTAGAATTAAATTGCAGGTCATACAACTTGCGGTAGTAACCGTGTTCTATTTTTAAAAGTTCCTGGTGGGTGCCAATTTCTTTGATCTCGCCGTGATCAAGCACAATGATCTTGTCCGCTTTTTGTATAGTAGATAATCGGTGGGCAATTACTATAGCGGTGCGCCCCTGCATCAGTTTGCCGATAGCATTCTGAATAAGCGCCTCCGTTTCCGTATCAACCGATGACGTTGCCTCGTCTAATATAAGAATAGCCGGATCGTACACCAAAGCCCGTATAAAAGAAATCAGCTGGGCCTGACCGGCTGATAGCGTAGCACCTCGTTCCATTACATTATAATCATAACCGCCGGGCAATCGCTCGATAAATTCATGTGCGCCTACATCTTTAGCTGCAGCAATAATTTGCTCGCGCGTAATAGCCGTATTATTGAGGCTGATATTGTTGGCGATGGTATCTGTAAACAAAAATACATCCTGTATTACCGTAGCTATTTGCGAACGCAGGTAGGCCACATCATAATCCCTGATGTCCTGCCCATCTACTTTTACGCTACCTTTGCCTATTTCGTAAAAACGGTTCAATATGTTTATAGTCGACGATTTACCTGCCCCTGTTGCTCCAACGAGCGCCAACGTGTGGCCCGGTTTTACATCGAAGCTTACATCTTTAAGTACCCAGTTTTCGTCATTGTAAGCAAACCAAACATTCTTAAATTCTATTTCGCCTGCTAATTCGGTAGGTTTCAGTTTTCCTTCATTAATAGCGGTCTCCTGGGTATCTAAAACTTTAAATATTCGGTCGGCACCTACCATACCCATTTGCAGCGTGTTGAATTTATCGGCCAGTTGGCGTATGGGCCTGAAAAGTATGTTTAATAAAACGATAAAGCCGGTAATCACACCCGGCGTTATGCCTTCTTTACCTGCTGATAACGCATTCAACTGCTGATCGGATAATATGCGCTTGCAGCCATACCATACCAACAAGCCTATGCACACCGCAAACAATATTTCAACCACCGGAAAAAAAATGGAGTAGTACCAGTTTGATCTGATATTAGCATCCCTATATTTTTTGTTCACTACCTTAAACTTGCGCATCTCCTGGTCCTCACGGGCAAAAACCTGTATCACACTCATGCCGGAGATGTGCTCGGCTAAAAAAGTGTTCAACTGCGCCACCTGTGTGCGTACCTCCTGGAAAGAAG
>CAZZUU010000463.1:0-491 GCA_964657275.1 uncultured Mucilaginibacter sp.
ATGAAGGATGCCGAAGATGTGGTGATACTGGATGTACGATCAAACTACGAACATTCTTTGGGTAAATTTAAAAATGCCATAACGCTGGATATTGAGAATTTCAGGGATTTCCCGGATAAGATTAACGAGCTTGCCCAATACAAAGATAAGAAGATAGTCACCTACTGTACCGGCGGGATCAAATGCGAAAAGGCTTCTGCTTTACTATTGCACGAAGGCTTTGCAGATGTTTACCAACTGCACGGCGGGATCATAAAATATGGGAAAGAAGCAGGCGGCGAGGACTTTGAGGGCAAATGCTATGTATTTGATAACCGGCTGTCTGTCGCCGTAAACAGCGTAAACCCGGTGGTGATTTCAACCTGCTTTAATTGCGGAACAACAACCCATAAAATGATCAATTGCGCCAATCCCGAGTGTAATGAGCATTTTACCCAATGTGATGCCTGTGGCGAACAAATAGAAGGCTGTTGCAGTGATACCTGCAAAAC
>CAZZUU010000463.1:501-2878 GCA_964657275.1 uncultured Mucilaginibacter sp.
AATGCGGCACGGCAATGGATGGTTGCTGCAGCGATGATTGCAAGGAACATCCCCGCAAAAGGGTGTACGATGGCACAGGCTACTACGTGAAAATACCGCAGCCTGTTAACACGGCTAAAAAAGGAAAAGTTATTCTTCCGGAGGTTTAGGCTGGATATTTTTCATATTAAACCGCGGCTTGTAAGCTGGTTTGACATCTGCATCTTCCGCAAGTTTTTTGGCTGGGATATTTTCAGTCGCTGGCGGGCTCACAGGTTCTTCTTTTTTATCTTCGGCACTTACAACAGGTTTTGACATGTTCCCCGCCCTGAATTTAGGTACAAAACCCATTTTAGGTGGCGGTGGGGCAGGAGTTACAGTTTCCGCTAAGCTTTCGGTTACCGTTTGTTCAGCTAATGGATTTGCGATGTGCGGCCTTTCGGTTTTAACCTCAGGAGCGAGCGGGAATTGCCGCCTTGTTTTGTTGAACCAGTATTTTTTGGCGTGATCGAAGCTTTTTTCACCCATCTGCTCAAAATGGGTTTTAAATTCAGAAAATAATGCCGGCTCGCCGATTTCCAGGGCGGCCAGGTCGATTCTTTTCTTCTTAAAAAACTCTTCGAAAGTCATAGATATGAGATAATAGATGCTAGATATGAGATTTAAGACAACACCCTTTAGAAATCGAGTATAAATTTACTTTTCAAAAATAGTTGCTTTGTCTCATATCTCAAATCTATAAAGAAACATCAAGGTCAAGCTTGTTAAAGTGAATCCCCTTATCCGTTTGCGCCCAATCTTCCCGCTCCTCATTTGTTGCGTTCAGCAATTTGGGAAACCACTCCAACGGAAACGCCTGCTGCCTACCATCCGGCTTTTCAACAAAAAGCAGTCCGTTAGCAAACGTTACTTTTACCTTTTTTTCCTGCTTGCGTGATGTGAATAGTGGCATATTTTATTACTAAGCGATAACAAGATAAATATTCTATTTCTGCAAAGCTATATTTTATTGATAACTATCAAATATCGTTTATGGATATGCATCCAAATCTATCGCCCAGGCTTTTGAGGTGCCGGGAGAAGTTACGCCCCCGCTATTTCCTCCAATAATATACAGTTTGCTGCCTATTAAAAATGTGGATACACCATCAACGATCCCAAGATTTGCAGATGTCAAATGTTGCCATATTTGCAAAGTAAAATTATAACGATAAAGGTGTCCGGCATCGCCGTAACTTACATACATGCAGTTTTTATAAAATGTTCCATTTTTTGTAACAATGTTGGTTTCTGTAGGTAGTTCGGGATAATAATAATCGGGACCGTAGGAAGTTTCGAGAAAAGTTGAAATATCAATGCTGAGAAAACCCGCAAACGATCCAGCGTTTCCATATAGTAATTGAGTATTATTAGTCCCAAACCAGCTATTCAAATCATAAAAAGATAGAATATCACTATAAGCGTATGCTCTCAAAGTTTTTGAGCTTGGGTTAAATTTCCATATGACACCGTCTTTACTATCCCAATAACTGAAAATTATGGCTTGATTTTGGTAGGAGGTTGCAACGCTCGCATCAAAGTAAAAATTAGCGGGACATTGGGCAATCAATGTCCATTTATCATTTACCGGATCATATTGTTCTACGTCTGTTCCGGGAATGCCATTAATTGAATTCCCGCCTCCCGCGTATGCAATATTATTAATAACGAAGCTAAATGGACTGTATCTACCTTGTGGAGGTGGGGCGGGAGCGAGTGCAGGTAGTCCTGCCTTTTTTATCCATGTATCTTTACCAGGATCGTACATGTACATATCATCATTAGTAATCGATCTGAAATCTATAACGCCTCCGCAAACATAACCGAAACCATTCAACGAAAAACCGGTTCCGTATTGACGAACTCCGGGAAATGGCGCAATAGCATGCCAGCCTGCTACAGGTTTATTAACTAATGAATCGTTTTTTCGCCCTTCTGTAATTGAGGATTTTTGACAGCCGGCCAAAATACAACTAAAAATGAGTAGATATAAGTAAGCTCTCAATCGATAAATTCTAAAACAATTTTTTAATTATATCAGTCTATTGTTGCAATAATTAGCTCGGCATATACTTATTGAAATTACTCCTCCATATTATGATAAACCGCCTGCACGTCATCGTCGTCCTCCAAACGGTCAATCAGCTTCATGATATCAGTAACCTGTTCTTCAGTAACTTCGTGAAATGATTGCGCCACACGCTCCAGCTTGGCGGATTTTACCTCGATACTCAATTCTTCCAGCGCCTTTTGCATCTTGCCGAAGTCCTCAAAAGCGGCGTGTACAACAGCTATGTCGTTGCCATTTTCGTCTGCTTCCACAAACAGGTCTTCCAAACCTGCATCTATCAGTTCAAAT
>CAZZUU010000464.1:0-2868 GCA_964657275.1 uncultured Mucilaginibacter sp.
AACGTTATAGTAAATGAAGGCGTATTGGAAATTATGCCCGATGGTTACGGCTTTTTACGTTCATCCGATTACAACTACCTTACCTCGCCCGATGATATTTACGTATCACAGTCGCAGATAAAGTTATTCGGCTTAAAAACCGGCGATACCGTCCGCGGCAGCATACGCCCGCCGAAGGAAGGTGAAAAATATTTCCCGCTGGTACGTGTGGAAGCCATTAACGGCCGCATACCCGCAGAAGTGCGCGACCGCGTTCCGTTTGATCACTTAACGCCGCTTTTCCCATCAGAAAAATTAAGCTTGTTCACTGATGCGGGTAACTATTCAACCCGTATTATGGATCTGTTCTCGCCTATTGGTAAGGGACAGCGTGGTTTGATTGTAGCCCAGCCTAAAACCGGTAAAACAATGCTGCTGAAGGATGTTGCCAACGCCATCGCAAAAAACCACCCGGAAGTTTATTTGATCATTTTACTGATCGATGAACGCCCGGAAGAAGTAACCGATATGGCCCGCAGCGTTCGCGCTGAAGTGGTATCATCAACCTTTGACGAGCCTGCAGAGCGTCACGTAAAAATTGCCAATATTGTTCTGGAAAAGGCAAAACGTATGGTTGAGTGCGGTCACGATGTGGTGATCTTGTTAGACTCTATAACCCGCCTTGCACGTGCTTACAATACTGTTGCCCCGGCATCCGGTAAAATATTATCGGGTGGTGTGGATGCCAACGCATTGCACAAGCCGAAACGCTTTTTTGGAGCGGCCCGTAACATTGAAGACGGTGGATCACTGACGATTATCGCAACAGCGCTGACAGAAACAGGATCGAAAATGGATGAGGTAATATTTGAAGAGTTTAAAGGTACCGGTAACATGGAGTTACAGCTCGACCGCAAGCTGTCAAACAAACGTATATTCCCGGCCATCGATATTACAGCTTCAAGTACCCGCCGCGACGATTTGCTGCTTGACCGCGATACCTTACAACGTATATGGATACTGCGTAACCATTTGGCTGATATGAACTCACAGGAATCGATGGAATTTTTACAGGCGCAAATCAAAGGCACCCGTACAAATGAAGAATTTCTTATTTCGATGAATTCATAACAATTGGATGCGATTTCGGTCCGCCAGTTGGCGGATAAATTTCGGAATTAATAATATTTAAATTGGATATTACGTTTAGGTAAAGAACTCCGAAATCGAATGTCCGAGACCCGAAATCAAAAAAATCTTGATACCTTCACATCGATGAAGAATCGCCTCAGTAAACATTTGCCCAATGCTATAACCTGTGCAAACCTCTTCAGCGGTTGCGTTGGTATCGTACTGGCTTTTCATGGCGAGCTCATTGCTGCTGCATATGCTATTTTCCTTTCGGCGATTTTCGACTTTTTTGATGGGCTTGCATCGCGGGTACTGAAAGCTTTTTCTGGTATCGGCAAAGACCTCGACTCATTGGCCGATATGGTGAGCTTTGGCGTGCTGCCGGCGGTAATTATGTACCAGCTTTTTTCGCAGGCGCATCAGATTAATAACGTGGGCACCTGGATAAGTTTTGCGGCTTTTTTAATACCTGTATTTTCGGCTTTAAGATTAGCTAAGTTTAATGTTGATACAAGGCAGGCCGAAAATTTTATAGGGCTACCCACGCCTGCAAATGCCATACTGATCGCATCGTTCCCTATTATTATCAGTCATAATAATCCCTACTATACGCCATACCTGTTAAACCCATATGTGCTGCTGTTCCTGATCGTTATCATGTGCTCGTTACTGGTGATGCAGATGCCTATGATGTCGTTAAAATTTAAGACCCGCGATTTTAATGAGAACATTTACCGTTATTTATTGCTCCTGTTTTCGGCAATACTGATACTATTTTTTAAATTTGCAGCGGTACCGGCCATTATATTTATTTATATCATTTTATCTATTATTCAATTCAAAATTGCTCACGATCCGATTATAAGTTCGCATAAAGAGGTCGAAAACCACTCATAGTCGCATCAAATTAAACCCTATATTTTAATGAAAAAGTTTCAGGCTGAAATAGACGTAATGCCAAAAAAGGAAATACTTGACCCACAGGGGAAAGCAGTAACAGGAAGCATGAAAAACCTTGGTTTAGCCGAAATACAAAACGTTCGCATAGGCAAACATATCTCGCTCGAAATTGAAGCCGACAGTGAAGCTACGGCGCACGCCAAAGTTGAGCAAGCCTGCAAAAGCTTACTGGCAAACCTTATTATGGAAAGCTATAGTTTTAGTTTAGTGGTTAGAGATTAGAGGCTGGTGATTAGAAGTAAGAGATGGGGCTTTGAATTTTAGTAATCCAATTATTTACTGCTTAATATAAAGTTTTCTGCTTTCAAATTAACTAATCTCTGATTAACCGGCGTCTAATTAACTAGTCTCTAATCTCCAATTAACTAGTCTCCAAATCAACTTTTATTTTTTGAAGCGTAACAATATTGTCGTAGATGGTTTGAGTTATCTCAGCGAATTTAGTGGAGATCAAACCTGCATCGGGCGAATCTGACTTGGCCATTATTTCAACCTCCTGAATTTTTGCCTGAGTTTCGGGCATGCCAAAAAACCCGCAATTTGGTTTTAATTTATGTGCGGCACCCGCAGCGGTAGCCCAATCATGTGTTGCTATTCCCGAAGTTATCATCTCCAGCATTTCGGGCGTATGCTGCAAAAACATATCGATAGATTCTAAAACAAACTCATCGCTGCCATCGGCAATTTCATACAAAAACGAAAGATCAAGATCCTGGCCGGGAGAAATGTGTGACATAAGGGGTTTATTTTTTCAAAATTATAGCTTTTTTACGATTAAGCTGTCTTTAAGTTGGCTTT
>CAZZUU010000465.1:0-2827 GCA_964657275.1 uncultured Mucilaginibacter sp.
TTCTGCTTTTATGGTTGCAGATAGCGTTGAAATACAAACCTTATCGTACCAAGAAGGCGCAGAACCTGCACACTGGGTTTGCGACGGCAGTACCGAATTTGAAATAAGCGAAGGTAACCTGGCTGAAAGAGGAACAGAAATAACCTTGCATATCAACAAAGAGTCGGAAGAATTTTTGAGCAAACACCGCTTGCAGGAAATATTGGATAAATACTGCAAGTTTTTACCGGTGCCTATCAAATTCGGCACTACCACACAAGAAGAAGAAGACGGCGTTGATGAAGAAGGCAAGCCAAAATATAAATCGGTTGAAACGGACAATATCATCAACGATACCAACCCGATATGGACTAAAGCGCCTGCCGAGTTGAAAGATGAAGACTACCTGGATTTTTACAAGCAACTTTACCCGTTCTCAGAAGATCCTTTGTTCTGGATCCACTTAAATGTTGATTATCCTTTTAATTTAACAGGCGTTTTATATTTCCCGAAACTTAAAAACGATTTTGAGGTACAAAAAAACAAGATCAAACTTTTCTCGCGTCAGGTATTTATCACCGACGAGGTAAAAGATATCGTTCCTGAGTTTTTGATGCTGCTGCATGGTGTGATCGACTCACCGGATATCCCGCTGAACGTATCACGCAGCTTTTTACAGGCCGATAGCAATGTTAAAAAGATAAATAGCTACATCAGCAAAAAGGTTGCTGATAAATTGGCAGAACTCTTTAAAAACGACCGTGCAGGTTACGAAGAAAAATGGACCGACATTGGCGTATTTGTTAAATACGGCATGATGAGCGACGACAAGTTTTACGACAAGGCAAAAGACTTTGTGTTACTTACCAATACCAAAAAGGAAAATTACACTTTAACCGAGTACAAGGATAAGGTTGAGCCCGAACAAACAGATAAAGATGGCAAATTGGTTTATATCTACACCAACGATCCTGAAAAACAGGATGCCTTTATACAATCGGCTAATAAAAAGGGTTATGATATTTTATTGCTGAACCATCCTATTGACAATCATTTTATTGGTAACCTGGAGCAAAAGCTTGAGAAAACATCGTTCAAGCGTGTGGATGCCGATGTAGCCGATAAGTTAATCAAAAAAGAAGATGCGCCGGAACACATACTTACTGAAGAACAATCTAAAAAAGTAAAAGAGATTTTTGACAAAGCCATAAGCAAACCCGCTTATAAAGTTGAGTTGGAAAGCTTAAATCCGGATGAATTGCCGGTCATCGTAACCATGGACGAATTTATGCGCCGCATGAAGGAAATGGCAGCCATGGGCGGTGGCATGAGCTTTTATGGAAGTATGCCCGATAACTACAAGGTGATAGTTAATGCAAACCATAAACTGATCACCCGCATTTTGCAGGAAGAGAATGAAGAAGTACAGGCCGAATTGTCAAAACAAGCTTTTGACCTGGCCCTGCTTTCGCAAGGTTTATTAACCGGCGCCGAGCTTACTGAGTTTGTTAACCGCAGCGTTAATTTAATTTAGTTGATTAGGTTCGAATAAATTGATTGGGTTGATTAGGTTAAACTTAATCAACCCAATCTAACCGAATAAACTTAAACAACCAAAAAAGGTTCAGCCCAAAGCTGAACCTTTTTTTATTTAAACCAATGCTGAATTAAATTGTCTAATCGGTAACTTTATTATGGAATTTATCCGCGCTATGCATCTATAAAATAATTACTTAACAGAATTATTAAAAAAATTAAGATGAAAACATTCGGCAAACTCATCCTGGTATCTATGGTGGTACTATGCGGCTTTCAAATTACATCCGCACAAAGCTCAAAAAGTCAAAAAAAGATAGCGAAAGAAGCCGCCATCAAAAAAATGGTAGAGGACAACAGCTACGTTTTTAAAGCAAATTTTGCAAACCCGCAGGGCGGCGGCCGCAGGGCATTGACAGACGATTACGATTTTGTGGTGTCAAAAGACAGCCTGATTTCCTACTTGCCTTATTTTGGTCGGGCTTATACGGCCCCCCTTAACCCAACAGATGGCGGCATTGATTTTACGAGTACAAAATTTGACTATAATACCACACAAAATAAAAATGGCAGCTGGGATGTTTTGATAAAGCCGAAAGATAATGGCGGCACCGATTGGCGTGATGTACAATCTTTAAGATTAAACATATCTACCGATGGTTATGCATCCTTGTCGGTTATTAGTTCTAACCGGAGTTATATTTCATTTGACGGCTATATTGAGGAAAGAGGTAAGAGGTAGAGTAGTGAGTTGTGAATGGTGAATAGTGATTGGTTAATGCCTAATGACCACCATCAATCTGCCCTGCGTTGTCTTTCAATCCAACACCTGATAATTTTCGGCTAAAAGCCTCCTGTACAAGGTAAAATATTTTTTCGGCGGCGTGTTTATAACTCATGCCGCCCAGCCTGATGTTGGAAATACAGTTTCTCGATTCGTCTGTTAGCCCTGGTTGTGGCTTATAGGTTAAATAAGCGCCCATGCTATCGGATGAACTTAGCCCCGGCCGTTCGCCGATCAACAGGATCGATAACTTTGCGTTCAAATTATGTGCAATATCGTCTCCTATGGCAACCCTGCCCTGCTCAACCAGGCATATTGGTGCCAATTTTAGTTTGGCATCGGCCAACATCGGTATGAGAAGTTTTAACAATGCAAAAGTATTTTCATTTACGGCTGTAGCCGAAAGCCCGTCTGCCATAATAATAGATACATCATATCCCGTTGCATAATCTTTCAGATGCGCAATAGATTCTTCATTTAGCTGACGGCCCCTATCCGGACGCTTTAGATATTTAGCACGATTGGTTG
>CAZZUU010000466.1:0-2826 GCA_964657275.1 uncultured Mucilaginibacter sp.
TGATTGGCTATGTGGCGGCTCATGAGAAGATCGACGCAATTGCGCTGATATTATTTGCGGTGCAGTTTGTATGGCAGTTCCCGCATTTTTGGGCCATTGCCTGGGTTTTAGATGATGATTATAAGTTAGCCGGTTTCAGGCTGCTTCCTTCCGGTAAACGAAACTTAACCAGCGCTATTGTTACCTTTGTGTTCACGCTGATCTTGGTACCGGTAAGCTTATTGCCAACTTATTATGGCTACGGTGGTATTTACGTGGGCATAGTGTCGTTAGTGTGTAGTTTGATATTTTTGTACCTCGGGTTTAAACTATTAAAAGATCTGCAAATAAGTTCAGCGAAGAGGCTGATGTACGGTTCGTTTTTTTACTTACCGATAGTACAGTTAATGTTTTTATTTGATTTTATAGGAAAAGTGAAATGATGGTGCAGTTACAGAAAGAAGACAGGCAAAACCTCGGGGCAAAAAAATTCAACATGTGGATATTCATATTCACCTCGTTTATGTTTTTTGCGGCGCTATCCAGTGGGTTTATAGTTTACAGCGGCGGAAAGGGCCATGCGCTTAACGTGGAGCTGCCGCACGCATTTTTATACAGCACCATAGTTATTATAATGAGCAGTATCACCTTATGGGTGGCTTCAAAGGCGGCTAAGCAACTGGAGTTTGGCAAACAGCAGCTTTTTTTATGGTTTACCTTCCTTTTAGGTTGTGTATTTTTTGCTTTGCAAATTTACGCGTGTTACGTATTAACCTATAAAATGGGTATCTATTTTACAGATTCAAATGCATCGCGCACGTTTGTTTTTGTGTTTTGCGGTATGCACTTATTGCACATTATAGCGGCCTTGATTGTGTTACTTGTTACCATAAGGGGCACTTACAAAAACATTCCGCAGGTTACTAACTTATATAAAATGGAAATGACCTCTATTTTTTGGCATTTTCTCGATATTATATGGATTTATCTGTATGTTTTTTTACTTTTGAACCAAAATTAACACCAAATACCCAGTACAAATGAGTACAACAGCAACACAGCAAATTGATGAGGTAAAATCCACGCCATGGTCGGGGGGCAGATCGCCTTTCGAAGTAGAGTATGGTAAGATGATGATGTGGTTTTTCCTGTTATCAGATGCATTTACTTTTTCGTCATTACTGATCTCTTACGGTGCTTTGCGTTTCAGCGCACCTACATGGCCAGCTCCATCTTTGGTGTTTCAATCATTCCCCGGTTTAATTGAACATGGCGCCCCGCTGGTATTTGTGGGTTTAATGACCTTTATCCTCATCATGAGCTCGGTTACCATGGTATTGGCTGTTGAAGCAGGCCATCGTAATTCAAAAAAGGAAGTAGTTTGGTGGATGATAGGTACCATAATCGGTGGGTTGATGTTCTTAAGCTGCCAGGCATTAGAATGGAACCACCTGCATAGCGAAGGTTTTTGGTGGGGACATATTCCGAATGCGGAAACCTTAAAAGAGTTTTTTAAAGGTGGTATACCGCTTTCGCAACAGCAAATGACCTCACAGCAATTTGCTAATTTATTTTTTACGATTACAGGCTTCCATGGTTTTCACGTGTTTTCGGGAGTGATCATCAATATCATCATTACCATCAATGTTTTGTTAGGTACTTATCAAAAACGCGGTAGCTACCTGATGGTTGAAAAAGTAGGCCTTTACTGGCACTTTGTAGATTTGGTGTGGGTGTTTGTATTTACTTTCTTTTATTTAGTTTGATAATTTAACATTTTAAATATGTCTTCAGAAACTACAAGTGTTCACGGCGAAGCCGCAGTACACGAGGAACACGAAACAATGACCAAAGCCCGCATATGGAAAGTTTTTTTCATATTGCTGGGGATAACCGCTGTGGAATTTATCATAGCGCTTTGGCTTGCTCCGCATTACCAAATTTCGTCCCACTGGGTAAACCCGATCTATATAGTGCTAACCCTTTTTAAAGCTTATTTTATTGTTGCATTCTTCATGCACTTAAAGTTCGAAAAGGTTGGATTAGCATTGGCGATAATAGTCCCTATCCTGTTTATAATTGGTTTGATACTGGTACTTACAAACGAAAGCCACTATTGGATTGATTTAAGGCTCTGATGAAGAAAGCCGGTTTACTGAAAAAAATTTCGATCCTGGTACTTGTGTTAGTAGTGCCAGGATTTTTATATTATTTGCTGACGGCGGAGGGTAAAAACAGGTACAAGCCATTACCCATATTCGGCCCTAAGTTGCTGGCCAAAACCACGCACCTGGTTAACGGCAAGGATATTCCTGATACCATATATCATTCCATAGGCGATTTTAAACTAACCGATCAGGATGGCAACTCGGTGTCCTTAAAGGATTTTGAGAATAAGGTGGTCGTCGTTAATTTCTTTTATACGCGGTGCCCCTCGGTTTGTAAAGAAATGAACGGGTTTATAGATTCATTGGCGGCTTTTTATAAAAACAAGCTAATAAACTTTGTATCCATAACCGTCGACCCGGAGCATGACTCGCCGCCCGTATTGAAGAATTACATTAAACAGTTTAAACCGGCGGTAACCAAATGGTTGTTTTTAACAGGGGACACTGCGACCATCTATAACCTGGCCCGCAAAAGTTTTTTGGTGAACGCCCTGCAAACCGGGAAAGACGATTTTATATACAGCGATAAAATCATATTGATCGATCCTGAAAAACGCATTAGGGGATATTATACCGGGGCGTCAGCAGATGAGGTAAACCGACTGAATGATGAAATTAAGGTTTTGATAACCGAGGTGCTGCGTAAAAAGGATAAGGCGCTTTATTAGCTGTTAGTATT
>CAZZUU010000467.1:0-2800 GCA_964657275.1 uncultured Mucilaginibacter sp.
GGCAAATGTCCGGCCATTATAGTGCCTATGATCACTAAAAACGCTATAAGGTAGTAGGTTGCTATAGTTTTGTGCTTGCTTTCGGCTAACACCAATTTCTTGGATTTACTGTGCCCTATGGTGATCAAAATGATCGCGATGATCATGCCCACCCAATGTTCAACGGTAAAATAACGGGTGGTAGCGTCTTTCATAGTACTGCTGTTAAATTGAACAAGCGGGCTTGAAAAGTATAAAACTATCCCGATAAGGAGTTGGGTATGCGCAGAAATCAGGGCAAATAAATTAATCTTGCGGTTGATCTCTGTGTACGGCTTTTTACCCAACCAGCCCAGCAGCGATTGAATAATAGCGATTAATACCAAAACAAATACTACATACCTGAACCCGGAATGCAAGTCTTTAACAAATTCGTAAGGTGCCATATTAAAAGGTTTTACGAATATACAACTGAATTGGTAAATGGCGAAGTATGAAAGTTATAACTTATTGGGCCAAGCTTAATAAGATTCGCTAAACGCAGGAACGCCTTTGTGCTCGGGCGTTTCTTCCGGCTCTTTATGGTGAAAAAGGCTTTTAACTTTATCCCAAATTCCGGCAACGGAATCTTCTGTTATAAAATGAGAGGCTTTTTGAGATACAAGCCCTACCAAAGCTTTAACTATGAAGTTGGAGTTTCTGAACAGCGTTTTATTTAAAGTGAATGGTAAAACTATGCGCGATATTAAGCCCACGATATCCTGTTCAAAAAAACTGCTTTTTGCCCCATCGCTATTTGTCGATCCTGAAAACAATGAATATATGGTTGAAAAAACTGCTGAAGGACTGCTAAACCGCTGGCTCAAGGCTATGCTTTGTTCGCGTTCAACACCTTTAAGGCGATCAATCTCCGTTCGTAAATCACTAATGTTTTTTATAGGCACATCCATCGTTTTAATTTTTAAATATCTTTTGGATAAAGGCGTTCCCGATAATTTTCTCGATGCCCTTTTTATTGAGTTTAATAGCAACCGAGATTAGTAAATATATAATTGCCACGCATCCAAAGCCTTTCCATGTGCCTCCCAGTACATCACCCAGGTAGAAAGCGAGCGTGAAACTCGCAAACATAAATGCCAAAACCATACTGCCGATGGCAACGCCATCGGCTATAAGGCTCGCTGCCACAGATGATCCCCCTTCAATAGCCTGGTATTTTGCCAGTTTAATGCGTGTTTCAGCGTATTCTTTAAGCTGATCAATAATAGGTGGCGGTGTCTCTTTTTGGGGCTCCATATATTTTATTTATAACAGGAAACTTAATGCTGAATAG
Source organism: uncultured Mucilaginibacter sp. (assembly GCA_964657275.1). Lineage (GTDB taxonomy): Bacteria > Bacteroidota > Bacteroidia > Sphingobacteriales > Sphingobacteriaceae > Mucilaginibacter. The sequence goes on from CAZZUU010000467.1 coordinate 1,313, forward strand.
TGAGGCAACAAGGTTATGCGTGTTCCAGGTCGTCCTGGTATTCCATTTCGGCACCTTTAATTTTCGATTTAACGTTTTCAACCACTTTGTCTTTCAAGCCAATCAGGTTATCCAGTTCTGCAGCGGCTGTTTCTTTAATAGAATCGCCTAGGTTTTTGATTGAATCACCAAGCTTGTCGCGGGTTTCAGTGCCTTTATCGGGCGCAAATAATATCCCTAATGCTGCTCCTGCCGCAAGCCCTACCAGCAACGCGACAATTACTTTTGAGTTATCGTTCATATACTATAAATTTTAAAGTTCAGAATTTGTTTTAATTATGATTAAATATACTGCCAATTGTTACCAATCAGACTATTTGTCCTTGTTTTGATTCGGGTTTTGTTTATAACGCAATATTGTCTTTACAAATATAATCATCTGTCAGCTTAGTTTTCCGGCTCGCTTTTAATACGATTCAACCGGTCGGCTGCAAGCCTGTTAGTTTCATATATCTCCAATAATAACAAAAAGTAAGATAATAATAACGGGCCGAAAACCAAACCGAGAATACCAAAAAGAGGTATCCCGATAAAAACACCGATAATTGAAATAATAGGGTGGGTATTGCCTATTCTTTTATTGATGACCATCCGGAGTGCGTTATCGATATTGCCGATGACCAGCAAGCCGTAAACTATCAACAGGACGCCCTTTAGGGTATTTCCCCCGGCTATCAATATAATGCCGGCCGGTATTGTTAACGTAGGTGCACCAACCACCGGCAAAAATGATATAAAAATGCCCACAACGCCCCAAAATATAGCATCCGGTATACCAAAAGCATAGAAGCCTATCGCTAACAACGTGCCCTGTACTACCGCGATTATACCCTGCCCTAAAACATTTGAATAGGTTGAATTGCGTAAAGCAACGGCAAATTTTATAGCATGCTGCTCGCGAAAAGGCGCGTATTTTAATAAGGCTGTTTCAAACTCGCGGATCTGCGTAAACATAAAATACATCAAAAAATACATTACAAGCAGTGTTACCAAAATAGAAGCTGCGCTGCCTAAAATAGAAGGGAAAAGTTCTGTAGCATAAGCACCCAGTTTTTGTAAGGTATTTTCGGCGATGTGGGGCTGATTAAAGTTGTAGCCGGCGTAATCGTCTATCTTATCAACCCACTCCTGTAAATTAAAGGTGTTTTTGTTAATGCCCGATATTTTGTTTACCACCATAATGCTTAATGACATTAATGGTAGCACTATAGCAACGAGCGAAGAAAAAATGATCATTAAAGCTACTAATGATTTATTCCAGCCTTTTTTTTCGACGAGGTATAAATAAACAGGCCTGAAAATAGTGAAGAATACGATGGCTCCAAGTATTGAGCTAAACAAGCCGCTTAATGCGTAAACCAGGAAACAGCCCAAAACGATGATGCCGCCCAATACAATGGTATTGCGCTGCTTGTAATTAAAAATTGACATTCCTGGTAAATTTGTACA
>CAZZUU010000468.1:0-2792 GCA_964657275.1 uncultured Mucilaginibacter sp.
ATGGTAAAGTTTGTGAAGCAGGAAAAAAGAACCAAATGGCTAAATAAACTCGAGTTGGATTTTGCACGGATTTGATTTATGCTATTTCTTCATCTTAAATTCATAAACAAAAATATTATATTTTGTATAAATTTGTTTTTATAGAATTATATTCTTATTTATAGCCATAATATATATTTATTATATGGCGATATTAAACCTTTGCAGATAGGTATCGTCCTAACTATATAAATTTTAATACAATGAAAAAGTTAGTTTTAATATCAGCAATAGCAATGAGCGGTTTATTTTATAACACTGCAAATGCACAAGTAAGGTTACATTTTGGGTTCCATATCACCGCGCCCCGTTTATTTATCCCGGCAAGGGTAGTGGTATCAGAGCCTGCCCCGGTAGCGTATGCCGAATCTGCCAATTACAACGGCGATGATGACTATTATTACCTGCCGGATGTGGATGCGTATTATAGTGTTAACGAAGGTTGTTACTATTATATGGACGGCGATCAATGGATATCAGCAGCTTATTTGCCCGGTGCTTACAGGGATTTCGACTGGCGCTCTGCCCGCAGGTTTGAAGTACGCGCCCCAAGGCCGTTTATGCACAATGATTATTACCGTTCAAAGTTTAATGGTGTAGCCTTTAATGGCAGGTGGAACGAACGTAACGACTACAATGCAAGGGTTGCCGACCACCGCTTCGATCACCGTGAACAGTTCAACCGGGACGACCACAGTTTTGATAACAGGAATAATCATGACCGTTTTGCTCAGAATGAACCCCGCAGGGATTACAGAAACGACCGGGATAACCACAGATCAGGCAGGTTCTAAATTTGATTGTCAATATATATAATGAAAAAACCACCTTGTGTATCGGGTGGTTTTTTTTGTTTCAATAGGTGTTCCGTTCCAAAAAAGTGGAACACTATGGAACACTTTGGAACGGTATCAATAGTTAATATTTTTAACCGTCAATTCAACCGCAAACTGCCAACTCAAAACTGCCAACTGTATTTGGGCGTGCCCCTGCGGGTCAGGCTGTACGCTCATACTGCGCAGGCATTAAGCGCGGGCCGGTATCCCAATGTCGTTAAGTTAAGGATCATATAGCTCTTTTATAGTTGGTTAAAGTTTTATATTTTCCAGATCGTCGTTTCAGTTTTTTTATCCGGGGCACTTTTCTATTTGGCCTGACCGGTTGGATATACTTTGAAAACAGACTTTCGAGCGCTATCAATATATTTTCCGGATCATTGGAAAGGAATATATCAATGATCCTGTTTTTCATCAGGCCTATAGCAATATTCTTATTGATTTGATAAGCATATTTACAGTTGGAAGTGCGCTCATTAACCATTTGTTGCGATGGTTTGCTAATGATTTCCTGCAGGTTAGATAAGAAAACAGTTACATAGAAGTCTTGCAATATTGTTTCAACTTTTTGTCCGCTGAAAGCTTCCAACTGCAATTGGTTTTTAAAAGTACTGAACCTGGTTTCAATCCCCCAACGCATAAAGTAAAGCGTCTTAAACTCACTGTAAGGATACTTTTTTTGGTCGAACAGATTGGTAACCAGCACTTCAACAGTCCCATCATCCAAAACTACCCGGATAAAACGCACCTCAATTGTTGCCCCTGCCTTTACAATAAAGCCCTGCTCCTTAAGGGTTCGGCGAGTAGCTTTATCCGCTTTAAAAGTGCTTACCAGATCATCCAGTCCGCTTTTAACAAAAGCAATTACCTCTAAACTAAAACCTACAGGGCAACGCATTAAGAATGGTTGGGGCTGCTCTTTATTCTGATGGTGAAAGATACTGGTAAAACCAGGATATGCCCGGTCGTATATCAGCAGCATATCGGGATCATAAGCGGGCAGCCAATTTAACGCGATCTTTTGTTCAGACCAGCTAATTGGGTACATATCTGCCTTTACGGTGATTTTATTCAGGACATCAAAAGCACATAAAATACGACTTAAAGTTACCGTACCCCGTTGGTTTCCATGTGTTCCGAAATGATCATTTACTTCCTTTTTATCAATTAGATAAGAGGTTGAGCCGTCTATAGCTATTACCCGAAGTCCATTCCACCGCTTTATCTCATCTTTATAATGGGTATAAAAGCTGTCGGCTAACATTGTATTTAAACAACTGAAAAAGAAGCTGTTGATCTTTAATCGTTGCTGACTGAATGCTGATTTGCTTGCTTTTAGCTCGCCTGCACCTATCCAGCTAAAAAAATCGGCGATCTCTATATCATAACTCTTTTTAAAAAAATTAAGAAGCATACAAACCACCAATTCAAAATGTAGTTTACGCTTTCTGCTAAAGTCTTGAGGTGACGTAGTAAATAAGTTTTTCAACTCCCTTTCCTGGGAAGAAAGCATAATAAAGTTCCTTAAATCTGAAATGATTTTTAAGTTTGTTGACATACCACAGTTTTTTGATTCGTAACCATAAAGAACCGGATTTTATCCGGTTCTGAACTGTGGTATTTCTTAACTTAACGACATTGGGATACCGGCGTCGCGCTTAAGGCCATGAAGGCGTATTAGCGGATAGCGCGGCCGCAGGAAACGCCCAGAAAGATACCTTTTTTAAGGCTATTTAGCTATTAACTATAAATTAATTAATATTAATAATCAAATATTTATAAATGTTACTTCATGTAATAGTTTAAGTAGTCAATTTATTACACTGAAAATTCACTACTCACTATTTACCACTCGCCATTGACCTCTTCAGACCACAAAAACGGTCTTGATATTTACAAATTCGTGGATGCCGGAGA
>CAZZUU010000469.1:0-2790 GCA_964657275.1 uncultured Mucilaginibacter sp.
ATTGTTCCCGTCCGCTTTAAAAACACTTCCAAAATCGGGCGGTTGGTTAAATAGCGTAAAAGTTGTTTTAGGTTTCCTGGAACTTGCATTCGCGCTTAAATTTTTATCAAATGTAGACCTTGCTTATCATTGGAACTGGTTTGACCGCGAGATATTTTTATCCCTTTGGATAGCCATCGGTTTATTAATGGGTTTATACCTGCTTGGCAAGATCAAGTTTTCTGTTGATAGCGACATGCCATACCTGTCAATACCACGGACATTTTTATCCATCATAGTTTTTGCATTTGTTATTTACATGGTTCCCGGCTTATGGGGTGCGCCGCTTAAATCTATAAGTGCGTTTTTGCCGCCTATAGCTACACAGGATTTTAACCTCTCCCCAATTCCAGGGGGGACTTCAACAAATGCCAATACCGTTTCGTCGTCCTTGAAAGAAAGAAAATATGCTGCTATTTACACCCGCATAAAAACGCCCGGTCTTGACGCGTGGTACGATTATAACCAAGCCTTACAGGCTTCAAAAGAATTACACAAACCCCTGTTTATAGATTTTACGGGTTTTAACTGTGTTAACTGTCGTAAAATGGAAGCCAACGTATGGTCGGATGCACGGGTGTTCAATCATTTGAAAAACGATTTCGTTTTATTGCAGCTTGTAGTTGACGATAAAACCGACCTGGACCCTAAAGAACAATTCAAATCTGATTACAGCGGAAAAACGATAACAACTCTTGGCGGAAAATGGAGCGATCTGGAGGCTTCCAAATTTAATTCAAACTCACAGCCATTTTATGTAATGCTGGATAGCGACGGCAACATGCTTACTGACAAAAGTGGTAACGTTATATCACCATCGCCGGCAGATTATAATATAGCCAGCTACCTCAAATTTTTAGAAAGCGGCATAGCTACCTACAAAAAATAGGCGGATATTGTGATTTATCGGTCGTATAATTCGAAAAACTCATCTTTCTGAGCAAAAATTAGTGTATTTTCGCGAAAACTTTAGCAAGCGGGGCCGCTGGCCATGCTTTTTAAAAGATTTTAGCAGATCACCATATTTTTTAACCCCGCAAATAGCGCCCTTTCAAAAAAATGACGCAAATTAAAAACATAGGACTTTGTACATCAGGCGGTGATTCGCCGGGAATGAATGCTGCCATAAGGGCGGTTGTGCGTACAGCAATTTATTACAATATCGGCGTTACCGGCATACGGCGTGGTTTTGAAGGTATGATAAACGGCGAAATGTTTACCATGGACCGCAAATCAGTTTCGAACATTATCCAGCGGGGCGGCACTATTTTAAAAACAGCAAGAAGCGAGCAGTTTAAAACCCGTAAGGGCCGTAAATTAGCCTATGATCAATTAGTAAAGTATGGCATCGATGCATTGGTGGCCATCGGCGGCGATGGAACATTTACCGGGGCACGGATATTTGGCGATGAGTACGACATCCCGATTGTTGGTTTACCCGGAACGATTGACAATGACCTTTGCGGGACAGATTTTACTATAGGCTATGATACTGCCATAAATACAGTAATAGATGCGGTTGATAAGATAAGGGATACAGCCGAATCACATAACCGGTTGTTTATCGTTGAGGTTATGGGCCGCGATTCGGGACTGATAGCTTTAAGGACCGGCATCGGTGCAGGGGCCGAAGCGATATTGATACCGGAAAGTAAAACAGACTTGCAATCAGTATTCGACAGGTTAGAGAACGGCAGGAAAGACAAAACCTCCAAAATTATCATGCTTGCTGAACACGGCGAGTCAGGCGATGCGTTTGAAGTTGGGCGGCAGATAAAAGAGAAATTTCCAAATTACGATACCAGGGTTTCGGTACTGGGCCATATCCAACGGGGCGGACGACCAAGCTGCATGGATCGTGTATTGGCCAGCCGCACAGGCGTGGCCGCTGTTGAGGGTTTAATGGCAGGCCATCGCAATGAAATGGTGGGCCTCATTCATAACGAAATTGCGTTTACACCTTTTGAGCATGCCACTAAGCATATAGCGAATATCAATCCCGATTTTCTGAAAATAGTAGAAATGCTATCTATATAAAAATATGGCATTTTTGTTGCAATTATTGCTGCATTAATCCTCAAACCTCTGCAAATTTTATTATCAAAATAATAAAAAGGCTATCAAAATGATAATCATACTATCATTTTGATAGCCTTTTTAATTAGTGTAAAATTTACACTAAGTTATAATGATCTGTAATCCAGTTGTTTGCTTTTAAGTTACATCAGATTTGTTTTTATGGCATAGGTATAGTTGTGCTATTTCAAATTAATTGATTAACTCATTATGGGCGTGTGTTTACGTTTGTGTTTAATGGCTATTTCCGCAGTCACTAAACATTACTATTGCTATAACTTTATAGTTGCTGCACCCATACCTTATCCTCATCCATGCAATCACATATTAAACAGCTTTCCGTTGCGGGCGCGCTAATTACGCTTGGTATTATTTTTGGCGATATCGGTACATCGCCGCTGTATGTATTTCAAACCCTATTGGTAGAGGGCCGTACCATCAACCCCGCACTGGTGTTGGGTTCGATATCCTGCATCTTTTGGACGCTCACCCTGCAAACTACCTTTAAATATATTGTTATCACGCTCCAGGCGGATAATCACGGTGAGGGCGGTATCTTTTCGCTTTATGCATTGGTAAGGCGATACGGTAAATGGCTGGCCATACCGGCTATTATAGGTGCGGGTACGTTGCTTGCCGATGGAATTATTACCCCACCCATCTCGGTAACGTCTG
>CAZZUU010000470.1:0-2774 GCA_964657275.1 uncultured Mucilaginibacter sp.
CAAATCGCCGCTGCTGTGCGTGAGGTGATAAATCTCGTTGACCTTCTCAAAAGGTTTTAAAAAATATTGCAATAGCAAATCAGGAACTACGGCGTCTTTCATTTCCAGCGGATGATCAGATAAAGCGTACATTTCCCCGAGGGATTGATTGCCAACATGGTGCACGGATACTATATCCAGCGAAGCTTCAAAGAAAGATATCATTGATGGGTTTGTGAGGTGCGAAGTTATTGAATTTAGGTAGTATGGGGGTGGGTGGTTGGAAATTAAATGGATTGATGTGAGGGTGGGTGCTTAAAACTTTATATGTCAAACGTGGACGCTTAGATAGGCGGGTATAATATTTTGACCTTTGATCTATTTTAAATAGCTTTACGTTCCTATAACCTTAATAATGACGACACCTACCCGAAAGAAACTTACCCCAACAGTTAAGGAAGCAACGGCAAGCACCGAGCGAATTTTAAAAGTTGACAATCCTCTTGTTTTCATAAGTCATGATACAAGAGATGCAGAATTAGCAGAGGAATTCAGTAAATTACTTAGAAGCGCGAGTTCAGGAGCGTTGAAATCATTCTGCTCGTCTGACAAGAAGGGTACTACCGGCATTCCTTATGGTGAAGAATGGTATCCAACAATTATGGACAAACTAGACGAGGCATCGGATGTGGTTTGTTTACTTACTAAGCATAGTGTTGATCGCCCTTGGATATTATATGAAGCAGGAGTAGCTAAAGGCAAATTAGATAAAAAGGTTATTGGAATAGCACTTGGTATCACGCTTCAGTCTGCTGTTACAGGCCCATTCGCGCAATTTCAAAACAATGATGGGGATGTAGATTCGGTTACAAATCTCATATTGTCATTAATGAAGAAAGTAGCTGGCCTCGATCCAGATCAAGAAGTGGTTAAGAGCCAGGTAGAGAAGTTTACAGCAAGAGTTCAAGAAATAACAGCAAATCAAGAAAAACAGAACGCAGATAACGAATCTGAAGAAACCAATTCCGTAAGCAAGTTATTTGAAGAGATTAAAGTAATGTTTGATGCTTTGCCATCGCGTATTGAAAACAGAATTGAACCGGGCTTTAGAAGACGTAGGCGCAAGTTTCATCCTATGATGTTTGAGGAATTAATGCACGTTGGAAGAGCAGAGCATGACCCACAATTAGGCTTTTTAATGATGGTTAGCTTTTTTAAAGATGATTATCCTTGGCTTTACGAGGTTGGCTTAGAAACTTATCGCGGTCTGAAATCACATAATACAGCCAATCAAAGGAAGAAACTGATTACCAATTTCGAGAATGCGCTTGAAATGGCAAGCCATCCAATCATGCGTGAATTTCAAGACAAGTCTGATGAAAGCTATTTTTTTATTAAAGAATTGCGACACATTGCAGGACACTATTTAGAACGTTATATAGATAATAGTGTAATAGACAGTAAAAATATAGATCATAAGGAATAGGATGGTTGATATTAATTATATATTTTGATTAAATCAAGTTGTATGCATTCTTTTATTGAATCGATAAGTGATAGTTTGGAAACAATGATCAAAACTCGCCAAGAGTTTTTCGACAATTATGACTACTTAGTGCATAGTAGCGATGACCAGAAAGTTCCTCAAAGATTATGTGAAATTTATAATGTTGAGGCCAGCGAGGTACTCGTTGAAATTGTAAGTAAGTTAAAATTGAGTGAAACAGATTTAGACGATGATCGACACAACGTAATTAGCGTTGTTAAGAACTTTTGGCATCCTGAAAAGATAAAGGTGATTTTAAAAGCCTATTATAGTTATCACGATAACGCTGAAATACAAGCTTTGGTTAATAAAGTTGAAAATTTAGCATTGGAAATGCAAGAGTGCTTAAACATACTTTGGTCTGCGTCGAAAGAAAACGTTTTACAGAACTAATCTAAGTCTCATTTAGAAGATTACCGCACAACTATTCAAATACCTGCACTTAAATGCGAAGCACCCACACCGTCGATTTAATGAAGATATTAAGCTTTATCGATTAGAGTGGGGTTACCTGCCCAAAATATCGCGGTGGCTGGTATAGGCGGTTAACCTGCCGTTTTCTTTATCGTTTTCGGCACGTTGCAATAACTCCAACTCCTGCTCACTTATCTTTTCCAAGGCATCTTTGGCGGTATAGTCTATTTTCATCACATCTAAAATGGATTTCAGAGCGTTCCATTTTTCCTGGTCATTTATATTTAATACTACTTGTGTCATTACCTTCGGTGTAATTAAGCTATTTCTAATAGTTCGACTAAACAAATTTAGATTAAATTGCCTTTAAATGCAAGCGGGCTTATTGGCGAAACAGGGATTGAAAGTTATAAATCAGAAGTCATGCCGATGCAGATCGGCACATCACTGGATATTCATGCCTGCAAGGTATGCGACTTGCCTGTTAGATAACCATCACTCGTTTACTTTGCGAGAGGGGTGCTGATCCGCTGGTCAGCGGACAGCATGACTTTTTGTTTTAAAAATGTTTTAGCAAACGTAGTAAGACCCCTCCCCCATTGGCTGTTAAGCCGCTATCGCGCAAAACACGTTCCAGCAAATTTATCTATCTCATTGTATCCCGATAAAAACATTATTTCCTTTCATAACAACTACTAGCCAAATAATTTGTATATTAAAGATATGGCAGGAGACGCGGGACTAAAAAAATTTACAGAAGCACAGCAGCGTGATTACGAAACCGCGCTGGCGGAGATCAGGAACGGGCGCAAGCGAAGCCACTGGATGTGGTATA
>CAZZUU010000471.1:0-2746 GCA_964657275.1 uncultured Mucilaginibacter sp.
TGGGCAGGGGCCTTTACTAACCAATTATAAACCTAAATTATGAGAAGACTACTTTATTATTCTTTGATGGTGTAAATGTAACACTATCATTTTACATTTCCTATTTTTATTTTGTAATATTTTTGTAAAAAAGTACTTTGTTCCTATCTGATTGTCAAAAATACAAACTATTTGTTAAGAATATGTTAAATTTTTTAAAAAAAATCAAAAAAAATAAAAAGAGCGGTTTTTGATAAAAAATTTCAATGCTTTTCTATGCTTTTTATTTTAATTTCACTTTATAACGTATGTTTTTCAAAAAAAGGTATAGAAATTTCAAATAAAATTCAATTTTTTATAGAAAAGTTACAAAAATTGCTCAATTATATTTCCGTTTTCACATAAAACAGATGTTTTGCAACTTTTTCACGAAAAAGTTCAAGCTTTTTTACCGACGATTTAAAAAGCCAGTATCACACTAAAGTGTAACAGTGCTTTTTTTGATCAACTTAACGTGACTGGTGCAGTTATTATTGTTTCAATATCCACGCAAAAATCAGTGGCGCAACAATAGTAGCATCAGATTCTACAATAAATTTGGGCGTGTTAATATCAAGTTTACCCCAGGTTATCTTTTCGTTAGGTACTGCGCCCGAGTAGGAGCCGTACGACGTAGTTGAATCCGAGATCTGGCAGAAATAACTCCAGAAAGGTATTTCAGGCATCTCCATATCCTGGTAAAGCATCGGCACTACGCATATAGGGAAGTCTCCTGCAATACCACCGCCGATTTGGAAAAAGCCTATCCCCTTGCCGGATGAATTTTTTATATACCAATCTGCCAGCCAGGCCATATATTCAATGCCGCTTTTCATGGTGGTGGGTTTAATCTGCCCTTTTATCACATAAGAAGCGAATATGTTACCCATGGTGCTGTCTTCCCAGCCGGGTACTACAATCGGCAGGTTCTTTTCGGCCGCAGCCAACATCCACGAATTTTTAGGATCAATTTCGTAATACTGCTCCAATTCGCCGCTTAATAATATTTTATACATAAATTCATGTGGAAAAAAGCGGTCGCCGTTATCGTCGGCATCCTTCCATATTTTATAAATATGCTTTTGCAAGCGCCTGAAAGCTTCTTCCTCGGGTATGCAGGTGTCCGTTACCCGGTTATAATGATTTTCGAGCAGGTCCCACTCGTCCTGCGGACTAAGATCGCGATAGTTGGGTACACGTTTATAGTGTGAGTGTGCTACCAGGTTCATGATATCTTCTTCCAGGTTAGCGCCGGTGCATGATATGATGGCGATTTTATCCTGCCTTATCATTTCGGCAAGCGAAATGCCAAGTTCGGCTGTGCTCATGGCGCCGGCGAGGGTAACCATCATTTTACCACCTTCGGCCAGGTGCGTTTCGTAGCCTTTTGCGGCATCCATCAATGCTGCCGCGTTAAAATGCAGGTAATTCTTTTCAATAAACTGAGATATCGGGCCTCTTGTAGTGCTCATAACTGGTAGATATAAAATTTGCTGCAAAAGTAGATATTTTGACCGAACAGCGTATTTAAAATGTAAATGCTAAAACAAATACTTATAATTTATCTTAGCACCATTCTAAACATGAAGAAACTTTGTACCGTGTGCTTGCTGGTTTGCAGTCAGTTTGTGTTTGCCCAAACTAACCTGCTGCCGAAATTTATCCGCAAAATGTACTTTAATACTGATACAAGCCGCAAAGGTAGCTTCGTGGTTTTACCTGCATTAAGCTCGGCACCGGAAACCGGCGTTGAGTTTGGCGGAGCAGCGCTCCTTTCTTTTTATTCAGATACGCTTGATCGCAGTACCCATGTTTCAAATCTTTTTGGTTATGCAACGGTTACCACTAAAGGGCAAACCAAATTGAGCCTAAATGTTAGCTATTGGATGCCGAAAAACAAATTTCACTATTCTGCCACCATCGCCTATTATAACTACCCTTTTGATTTTTATGGGATTGGCAATAATACCCGCCTTGCCGATGTGGAACATATCCATGAAAAACGATCGAAAATAACAGTTGCAGGCGAAGGGTATTTAGGAAACCATATGTACCTGGGATTTGTAGGGGGCTTTTTGAACTATTTTTATAAATATAACCAAAACGAAGATTTTATAATAAGCAGTGCTCCGAACGTTGAAGACAGGCACGGCGGTGTAAATCTGTATGTGGGCCCTAGCTTCACTTACGATAGCCGCAATAACAATACCTACACCACAAAAGGGATTATAATTAATGCTTATTACAATATGATGCACGGTATTCTTCTTAATAATAGTTATGAAGGGGGATTTTTTAATATAGAGTATTCGCAGTTTTTTTTGTTGACTAAAAAGCTGGTTTTAGGACTTGACGTACAGGAACAAAGCTTAACAGGAGGAAGGTCACCATTTTATTTGTTGCCGCAACTGGGCAGTGATGAGATGATGCGGGGATATTAAGGCGGCCGCTACCGCGACAGAAATTATATCGCCGGACAGACCGAGCTTCGCTATCGTATCAACAATCGTTTTGGCTTGGTTGGTTTTGTTGGCACCGGTGAAGTATTTCATACAAACTTTGGCTTTGCGCAATTAAAGCCCAACTATGGCGGCGGCTTGCGATACTTTTTTGATATAGAAAAAGGACTTGCCATCCGGTTGGATTATGGTGCAGGCCAAAAACCTGCCGGCGAATCAAGAGAAAGCGGCTTTTATATTGCGCTCGGGCAATCATTTTGAAAATGTGC
>CAZZUU010000472.1:0-2725 GCA_964657275.1 uncultured Mucilaginibacter sp.
ATCATGATGGAACCAAAATCATTTGCCCCGGCATGCAGGCAAATTTGCGCTACCTGTTTACCAACGGTTAACCAGGAAGCTTGTATGTTTTTGATATTCGGCAGCATAATACGGCTTAGCGCGATCATGCGGATATATTCATCGCCGGTAACGTTGTTGGTAATGCCGCGTACTTTACGCAGCAGTGTGCCGTCATCCTGGAAAGGCCAGGGTATAAAGGCAACAAATCCGTAGGCGCCTTCAGGCTTTTCAGCCTGTACCTCGCGGATCCATACCAAATGCTCAAAGCGTTCTTCAATAGTTTCGATATGCCCGAACATCATAGTGGCCGAGCTGGGCAGGTTAAGCTGATGCGCGGCGCGCATTACATCCAGCCATTCCTTACCGCCGCATTTCCCTTTGCTGATCAACCGGCGAACACGGTCGTTCAATATTTCGGCGCGGGCGCCGGGCAAGGAATCAAGTCCGGAGGCTTTTAGCTCTCTTAACACGTCAATATGGCTCATGCCTTCCAATTTGGCAACATGCGCAATTTCCGGAGGACCTAATGAATGCAGTTTTAAAGTAGGATATAACTCTTTTAGTTGCCTGAAGGTATCTGCATAAAATTTTAAACCTAAGTCCGGGTGGTGGCCGCCCTGTAATAACAACTGATCTCCGCCGTAACGAAAAGTTTCCTCTATTTTTTGTTTGTAGGTTTCAATGTCAGTAATATAGCTATCCTCGTGCCCGGGGCGACGAAAAAAGTTACAGAACTTACAGTTGGCTATGCAAACATTGGTGGTGTTTACATTACGGTCGATCTGCCAGGTTACTTTGCCGTGCGGCACCTGTATTTTACGCAGCTCGTTGGCTGTGTACATTAAATCGGGCGTGGAGGCATTTTGATAAAGATAAACCCCTTCTTCCTGCGTTAAAAAATCAAACCGTAAAGCGCGCTGCAACAGATCGGCTGTGTTCATGTACAAATATACGAAGATGGAGCAGAAAGGTGAAAGCTGAAAGGTAAAAGGCGAAAGGTTGTATTAGGATGACATTTCAGCATTTTTTTTATAGATCAGGCTTTTCGCCTTCAGCTATTTTCCCCTTATCCAACCTCAAAACCCTCGTTACGCTATCCGGTATTTCATGCTGGTAATGCGTTACGTATATCAGCGTAACATTGCTCAGGCTGCAAATGGTATCCACCAGCGTTTTAAAATGCAGCTGCTGGTGGTCATCCAGGCCCTGGCAGGGTTCGTCGAAGATGAGGAGGGGAGGTGTTTTGATCAGGGCACGGGCCAGCAGGCATAAACGCTGTGCGCTGGCGGGAATGTTCTTTAATAAAACGCGGGCATATTTATCAATCTCCAACGCCTTCATCCAGCGCAATGCCATTTCGGCCCTGGCTCTATTTGATGGCCTGAACAGGCCCAGCGTATCATAATAACCCGATTCTATCACCTGGAGGCAACTGTTATCCGTAGGGAAATACTGGTGTAACTCGGGCGATACAAAGCCTATTTTGCTTTTGATGTCCCAAATACTTTCGCCGGTACCACGTTTTTTGTCGAATAAAACAATATCATTAGCGTAGGCCTGCGGGTTGTCGCCGTTGATCAGGCTGAGCAGGGTTGATTTACCCGCCCCGTTTGGACCCAGCAACGCCCAACGTTCACCGGGGGTAATTTTCCAGTTTATTTTATCGAGGATAACCTTATCGCCATACTGGATATGAACATTGCTCATTTTTACAATATAGCTGAACACGCTTTTTGCTTTGCCCGGATTCAATAACTCCTTCAGCTCAGTATTGTCGATCTTATCTTTGGCGTGTTCTGTAAATTCAATGGGGTCAAAATCTGGTTTTGCTATTGTGCGAATGATCTTTCCCTCCTTTAAAACAGCAACGTCTGTAATCGCAGCGGGTATTTCATGCAGCGAAGTAGCCATGATGACTGTAATGCCGGAACTGGTGATCTCATCCAGTACCAGGTCGAAATCTTTGCGGGTTTGCACGTCCAATCCCGTTAAGGGGTTGTCGAGCAGCAGTAAAACCGGGTTTTTTATTAGCGCGGCGGCAAGCATCAGCCGTTTGGTTTCGCCGTTTGAAAGCTTGATGAGCTGTTTGTTTTGCAGCTCTGTTAGCTTTAACAGCGTAATGACTTTCTCAAACGTCCAGTAAATGTTATTACCGGGTACAACCGTTACCGAGGTGAGATATTCTTCTACCGTTAATGCATCTTCGGAGTCGGATGAGTTATAGCGTTGCTGGTAGTAAAATTCGGAAGTGTTGGAAAGGTTTTTGAAGTGGTGCTTACCCTCAACCAGCGCAATTAATTTGTGATGGGTGATATTTCTTTCGGCATTTTCGGGCTGTTTTAAAAAATCGTCGAAGAAATGCCAGTCGATATTGCCACCTGTTATGTTAAACCTGCCGGCAATGGTTTGCAGCAAAGCGCTTTTGCCCGACCCGCTTTCGCCAATGAGGGCCCAATTTTGCCCTTGTACTACTTTAAAGTTTAAATTGGTAAACAGGGTATTGTTAAGAAACCGTACGGTAACGTGATTGATGGCTAATAAAGGCAGACGCATAATTGCCGGTAAAATTACGCATCGGTTTTAATTGGCCTTAATAAAATCTGCAAAAAGCACTAAAAACAAAAACGCTCCCGGAAAATACCGCGAGCGTTTTTGTTTTGACAAAAAATGAAATTACATTTTTTTCATTTTAGAAGTGTCAGCC
>CAZZUU010000473.1:0-2723 GCA_964657275.1 uncultured Mucilaginibacter sp.
TTTAATCCGCGCAGAATCGAAATAGCATCGGCAGTATCGGGTTCGTCAACAAGCACCATCTGGAAACGGCGCTCTAACGCCTTATCCTTTTCCATATATTTTTGGTACTCGTTGAGTGTGGTTGCACCAATTGCGCGTAACTCGCCGCGTGCAAGCGCAGGTTTTAATATATTGGCAGCATCCATTGCTCCTTCGCCACCGCCCGCACCTACGAGGGTATGTATCTCATCAATAAAAAGGATGATCTCGCCATCCGCTTGCGTAACTTCTTTAATAACGGCTTTTAACCGCTCTTCAAATTCGCCTTTGTATTTAGCGCCGGCTATCAACGCGCCCATATCCAACGAGTAAACAGTTTTGGTCTTCAAGCTTTCAGGCACATCACCTTTAATAATCCTGAAGGCTATGCCTTCTGCAATAGCAGTTTTACCCACGCCGGGCTCGCCAACCAGAATTGGATTGTTTTTGGTACGACGGGATAATATCTGGATAACGCGGCGAATCTCTTCATCACGGCCAATAACCGGGTCAAGCTTGCCTGATTCCGCATATTCATTTAGGTTACGGGCGTATTTATTTAGCGCATTATAAGTAGCCTCTGCGTTTTGGTCAGTTACTTTAGTATCTCCGCGTAAGCTAATGATAGCCTTTTTCAGGTCCTTTTCGTTTACACCGTAATCCTTTAGCGCCGCACTCACTTTATCATTGACTGATAAAATACCGAGCAAAATATGCTCCACGGATACAAACTCATCCTTAAATTCTTTCAGATACGATTGTGCCTTTTGCAGCGCGGAATTTGAGCCTGATGACAAATAAACATCACTACCGCTAACTTTTGGAAATAAACCTATTTGCTCATCCAACGTCTCATTTAAGCGATTAACGTTTACATTTAGCTTTTTGAGGAGGTATGTAATAACATTTTCGTCGACCAGCATCAATCCCTTTAGCAAGTGAGCGGTTTCAATTGCCTGTTGCTGGTTGCCGACTGCAATTTCGGACGCTTTTTGTACAGCCTCCTGGGCTTTTATGGTAAAATTGTTGAAATTCATGATTTGATAATTTTTGATCTGAACCGGGATTTTCAGAAATATATTGCAGGTGTATTATTTTTTATAAAATTCTGGACTTTTAAAACTGATTGATCTGAAATTCCGTAGTTTCTGCGAAATATAACGAGCAAATCACCTGCCATTAACGTTTCAAATGTTAAAGTGTCATCTGTAAGCAAAGTTGCACGCAAATTTGTCATAGGCAAACCGGTTAAATGTTTGCAGGTTAGCGATTTAATTTAAAAGTTATATTTTTGCTTTACCCTATACAATTTAAATACATTGGATAACCCTTTTTTTAAAAACTTACCTGGTAAATATAAAATCCCCTACCGCGACTATTATACGGGTCAAAACCTCGTATCAGTGCGCATTGCGAGCGTTATCTTTCTGCTATTAAACGTTTTTATCAGGCTTCTTTATTTTGTTTTCCCGGTAAGCCTTACCCGCGCCGAAAACTTCCCGGAGTTTAATATTGCCAACTGGATATTTATAGGTGTAACGCTGCTATTTTATTTGTTTAGCAATCCATTGATCGAAAAATTTAATAAAATCAAAAAAGCAACTGCCATAATGACGCTGTTTGTTTTTTTATTCGCCCTTTACATAATTACCTGCGGCATCTACTCCAGTTTCATTGCTACCGCCAACCCGCGAAATTCTATAACGCTCTATCTGATAGCGATTATAGTAATAAGCGTATTATGCGTTTTTGAAAATTATGAAACGATTATACTGATCATGGCTGGCGAAATGCTGTTCTCTTCGCTTTTAATAAGCAGCCGTACGTCCCCTACCGAAATGATTTACAACCAGCTATTATCAATGCTGGTACTGTCCGGCTTTTACCTCATCTCGCGATATTTTTTTTCTTATAAGGCCGGCTATTTTATGCAATTGATAGAGATCAGCGAAAAAAATACAGAGATAGAGAGTGCAAGCGAGTTTAAGAGCCAGATGCTGGGCATGGTAGCACATGATCTGCGCAACCCCATATCCGCAGTAGAATCATTAGCGATGATAATGGAAATGGACGAAATTGACGAGGATACGCAGGATAATCTGAACATGATAAAAGCTTCGTGTGTTAAAGCACGCACCATTATTGAAGATTTGCTACAGGCAGCCCGTACCGAACATACTGCCGAATTTGCAACTCAAAAAACCGAACTTAATAAGCTGCTTAAGGATACTATCCGTAGCTGGAAAGTACAAAAAGGGGTAAAAAATAATATAGATTTAGTTAGCACGATAAGTCCTGCCTACGCTTACATTAATCACGAAAAATTTCACCGGGTATTGGACAATCTTATAGTTAACGCGCTGAAATTTTCACCGGAAAAAAGCAAAGTTGAAATTTTGTTGAATAAGCGTGATACCAACATGGTCATCGAAATAAAAGACCGGGGTATGGGTATCCCAAAAGAGATGATTCCCTACATTTTCGACCGTTTTTCAAAAGCCGGACGCCCGGGCCTTAAAGGTGAAAAATCTACCGGTTTGGGCCTTAGTATCGTAAAACAAATTGTTGAAAAGCACAAAGGCACCATTGCCGCACATAGCGAAGAAGGAAAGGGATCAACTTTTATTATTGAACTGCCTGCATGCGGTGATTAACAATGCGGAATGTCGAATGCGGAATGTATTTCTTAAATTGATCAGCCAAAT
>CAZZUU010000474.1:0-2711 GCA_964657275.1 uncultured Mucilaginibacter sp.
TGCCAAATCTTATCAGCAAGCCTTTCATCTAACGATGAAGGGCTTTGTTGTTTTATACCCGCCGGTGTCCGCCCTGTTTCCTCCCGATAGCTATCGGGGCAGATCCGCCAAATGCTGTCGTGGCATGGACTATTGATCATCTGCAATAAACCTCATTTCTTAACCTACATCATCTTTTTCCGCAATGTACTGCCTTACCTTTGTTATACAAATCAAAAACAAACACAATGGCACATACAGTATTACATAAAGCCGAAACCCGCGGACATGCAAGCCACGGCTGGCTTAACAGTTATCATTCATTTAGCTTTTCGAGCTATTACAACCCGCAGAGAATGAATTTCGGCGCTTTAAGGGTGCTGAACGATGATACCGTTGATGCGGGCATGGGCTTCGGCACACACCCCCATGATAATATGGAAATAATCTCCATCCCACTGGAGGGCGACCTTGAGCATAAAGACAGCATGAACAATGTTGCCGTTATAAAAAATGGCGATATCCAGGCAATGAGCGCGGGCACCGGCATTTACCACAGCGAATACAACAAGGACAGGGCGCACCGGGTTAAATTTTTGCAGATTTGGGTTTATCCGGATAAGAAAAATGTTGAACCGCGGTATGATCAGATTACCCTGAACCTGGAAGACAGGCATAATAAGTTGCAGCAGATACTTTCGCCGTTTCCGGATGACGAAGGTGTTTGGATACACCAGAATGCCTGGTTCCATTTAGGTAAGTTTGACAAAGGGATTAGCACTGAATATAAACTGAAGGCCAAAGGAAACGGCGTTTATACATTCATTTTATCCGGCGCGGTAAAAATCGGCGATCAGTTGCTGAACACCCGCGACGGCTTTGGTGTATGGGATATCGATAATTTCTCTATTACAGCCGAAACCGATGCTGAGTTTTTATTAATGGAGGTACCGATGCTGGGATAACCAAAGTGAAGGTGAAGTATTTTACCTTTGCCTTTGAGCTTGTATTTAACTCAAAAAGAACATGAACAAAACAGCTATTTTAGTTATCTGCAGGCACGAAGGGATCCTGCAAACCATTGTCAGATTAATAAATAATAATCCTGACTGGCATGCAACAGGCGCTGTTACGGATGATGAGGCATTATCGGCATTCAGACAACAATCTTTTAAACTTGTGTTGTTAGGGAGCGGGATACCAAAGGCCAGTGAAGATCAGTTGCGGGCAGCTTTTACCGCTCAAAATGCCGGGATCATTATTGTGCAGCACTATGGCGGAGGCAGCGGATTGCTTGCTGCAGAGATTTACCAGGCGCTGGCCCTGCCACTTTAACTTAATTTGTTTCTATTACCCATAAAACATCATCAATAGGTGGGAACAAAATTCCCCACCTAATTTGGCATGTTTTAAATAACTAATTGTATTACAGTTATTTAAATATATAAAATTAACTGGTACATGGCTTGACTATAGGAAACAGATGATTTTACTAAATAATATAAATCATTTGTTCATAAACCTATAATAAAGCTAAATATGAAATTTTCAGAAAAACTAATTTGTGTTCTGTTAGCGGCTACAGTATTCACTTACACGTCCTGCAAAAAAACAGAAACCACACCTGTGGCTGCAAACCAAAACCAGGGGGTTATCGGCAGTCAAATCGCCATGAATCTTGCACAATCGCTGGCCGGGTCATTCGGCGGCGCCAGTATTAAGGACGGCATTGCCGCATCAGGCAGTATTGTTTACAGCAAATCAAGCCATCAGTTAAACAGCGTTGGCTCCTCCTGCGGCTTCCTTACCGATACCGGTATAAATTATGACAGCAATAGCGGCGATACCATCAAATCGAACACTGAGGGCAGCATACGCTACTTTTTTAATTGTACAAACGGACAAGCAACCAGCTATACCGTGCTCGACTCATTAATTACCAAAGGTACAGCGCCAGGATATGACTTTCATTACACTATTATCCAGGATTACCTGGTTGGCGGTTTAAATCCAAATAACTCGCGCATTTCTTTGGATGGCAAATTGAAATCTCTTGTTGATATAAAGTATACCACGCTTTCAAAAAACTCCATTTCGTTACACAACAGCTACGTTTTAACATCGCTTGAAATTAACCAGGACGACAATAACGACATCACAAGCGGCACAGCAGCATTTGTATCAGCCGGCAGCAATGTTTCAGGCAGTTGGTCATACACCGGCACCATCACTTTCCTTGGAAATCACCGCGCTAAAATTGAATTCCTGAGCAAGATTTATTATGTAGACCTGACAACCGGACAAATCACCACTTAATATAATGTCGCTCTATCTCACAGCCTTCTCCGTCGATGCCGGGGAAGGCTTTTTTATGTCCTGTTATTGTCCCAATGGGCTATATAGCAAATTTTTCCGACCAGCCGACGTAAAATTTAAATAAATCTTACCTGCGAATAGCGACAATAGTTGTTCACTTAAGCCGGAGATATTTTTCGATAATTATCCTGTCAATGTTTTCTTTTTCAACTTTTTCAAGGCCCTGCTGAATCAGTGTATCGCCTTTTACGGTGATGGTAAAATTGAACGCTTTGTTTTCCCAGTTTTTGTCGGCGTAATAGTCCAGGTGCTCGGTATACTTGTTGCCAACCAGGGTATAGCTGCCCCCTCCTGCATCAAAATGATTAGATGAATCTTTCGCAGCATTGATGTCGTGCTTCAAAAAGGCGAAATGT
>CAZZUU010000475.1:0-2697 GCA_964657275.1 uncultured Mucilaginibacter sp.
CTTAGATTTGCCTTTGCAACGGCATTCGCCGCGGGGTTGGCTGCGAGAGACCCTGCGGGGAAAGAATGTGCACCCCCCATCATACTGGCAAAATTGTGTCAGCACTTTTTCAAATAGGTTGATTTTGTGATTTCTGATCCCTGCGACGACGAGCAACCTATTCTTCGCCCCTTATCCTGAATATCATTCCGTCCATATCTTCGCTGATTCTCAACTGGCAGGCCAGGCGGCTATCAAAGGCAGCATCCGGCAACGTATCCAACAAATCAAGTTCCGTATCCGTGGGATGAAAATATTGCTCGGGCCCTTCTAAAACCTGCACATGGCAGGTGGCACAAAGCGCCATTCCGCCGCAGGTAGCTAATATATTATGGTCAGAAGCTTTCAAAATCTCCATCAGGCTCAAATTGATACCTTCGGGTATTTCCACCGGTTCCCGGTGACCGTTTCTGTCTTCTATCGTTAATGTTATCATGTTTTATTTTGATTATGCCCTTTTGACTCACTATTCACCACTCACTAAAACGCTGTCACTCCGTAAACCGTTGTATACTTAAAACTCAGCTTTTGATCGGGATAAACCACTTTAAACGCGCTTTGGGCCATCAGCGCGGCCTCGTGGAAACCACAAAGTATCAGCTTTAGCTTACCGGGATAAATATTAATATCGCCAATAGCATAAACCCCCGGCACATTGGTGCTGTAATCAAAAGTATCTACCATAATAGCCGATTTATCAACGTTTAATCCCCAATCGGCAATGGGACCCAGTTTTGGGGTCAAACCAAATAATGGTATCAAATGGTCGGCCTCAATTATCGTAGTTTCATTGTTCCGGTCAAGTACCTGCACTTCCTGCAAGTGGCCGTTACCGTTTATTGAAGTGATATGCGCCTGCAGGATAAGGTTAATACGTCCCTGCGTAGCGAGTTCAAATACCTTTTCGGCTGAATCCGGCGCACCGCGAAAAGTATCGCCGCGATGGATCAGCGTAACTTCTTCAGCCACATCGGCTAAAAATATGGCCCAGTCGAGCGCAGAGTCCCCGCCCCCGGCCAGTACCACCTTACGGCCCCGGTATGCTTCCGGGTTTTTCACCATGTAGGCCACGCCCCTGCCTTCAAATTCTTCCAGCCGGTCAATTGCCGGCTTGCGTGGTTCAAAACAGCCCAGGCCCCCGGCTATTACCACTACTTTGCTATGCACTTCGGTACCGTCGCCGGTTTGGGTGATAAATGATCCATCCTCCAATTGCTGTAACTCGTTTACTCTTTCACCTAATGAGAAAGTGGGTTTAAACGGTTCTATCTGTTCCATCAAGCCATCAACCAGTTGCTGGGCGTTAACGGTTGGGAAACCGGGAATATCATAGATCGGTTTTTGCGGGTAGATCTCAGAAAGCTGTCCGCCCACCTGCGGAAGTACGTCTACCAGGTGGCAGCGCATTTTTAACAAGCCGGCCTCAAAAACCGCAAACAACCCAACCGGGCCAGCCCCTATAATGCAAATATCAGTAGTTATCAGTGCCATTATTTTTTAGTATCAATGTGAGTTCATGCCTTACCTAAATCCTTTTCTTGTTTAGCCCCTCTCCCTTGGAGAGGGGTTGGGGTGAGGCCTGAATTATTACGTAAAGATCGTAACTGCGATAACTTAATTACAATGACAAATAGTAATGAGCGATTACTTTAAGTTATAATTGGAGAGGCAAAAACGTTTGAAAAGGTCGATGAGTTTTGAGTTTTTACCGTGCAGTTGAATAAACTGGAATGTCCGGAAGATTTCAAGGCCCTTAATATCTATAATGGTTAGCTCATTATATTTTAATTCGCTGATAACGGATTGAATGGAGAGGAAAGTGGCGGTTTCAGAATACAGCAGGTATTGCTTTATCGCGATACTGCTTTCCAGTCTGATCTCCACTTTCAGATCTTTGGGATTTATGCCCGCATCTGCAAGGGCATTGTATATAATATCCAGCGTGCCTGATCCCGCTTCGCGCAATATCAATGGAATATTTAATAATTGTTTTGGAGATATCTCGGCCTTTTTTGCCAGTTGGTTGTTAGCACGGGTAACCAAAACAATTTCGTCTTTAGCAAATGGTGAGTAAGCGATCTGCGGATGATGGGCGGCTCCCTCTACAATAGCTATATCTATTTTTTCGGCCAGCACAAGTTGCGTGATCAAGTCGGTGTTGCCTTGTACAAAATTGAAGGTAACATCCGGGTACGTTCTTTTAAATAAGGCCAGCAACTTTGGTAAAATTGTTTGTGCAACCGTAGTGCTTGCGCCGATATGTACCGTGCCCGCTTCCATATTATTTAGCTGCGCCAGTTCGGTTTCCAGGTCGGTATAGGTTTGAAATATCTTTTCGGCGTACTGCAGTAATATTTTCCCGGCGACGGTTAACGTAATGCTGTTACCGTTACGCATAAACAATTGCACATTCAATTGTTGTTCCAGTTCCTTAATATGTTTGGTAACGGCGGGCTGGGTAATAAACAGATCGGCAGCGGCTTTAGTAAAGCTTAACCGCTGGGCCACTGTGTAAAACACCTTTAACCGGAAATCGAAGATCATTGCACTAAGGTAGTAAAAATACAAAGGGGAATGTGCGGATGTGTGGATATGCAGATGTGCAGATGAATAATTTGAAGATGTATAGATTTGATGATTTGAAAATAAAATCCATCA
>CAZZUU010000476.1:0-2688 GCA_964657275.1 uncultured Mucilaginibacter sp.
TGCCAAGAGGCGTAGGCGCAGGGGGCAAATTCAAGCCCAGCGCTGCGAAATTTTGCTCGGGTGTATTCATTTGATAAAACTATAAAGTTTTGATGAGAAGGGGAATTTATATTCAAAATATGGCACCTTTTTAAATCAGTAAAAAGTCCCTCGCCCTTGGAGAGGGGTTGGGGTGAGGTCAAAAAAGCCGGGTATCTCACGCCCGGCTTTTGACTAAATCCCAGATGTATATATAAATCAACTAATATTTCATAGTACTAAATTTATTTATGTCGCAAGTGACGTTTTTTGTGTGCGTGATGAAACGTGTGGAAGTATAAACCACAATGCCAGTATAGAGCCGTAGCTGCCGCCGCGTTCTATCCATTCAAATATTTCCCAATGCGGGTAGAAAAGCTCTGTGCCTATTTTCCATACCAGCAGCGCGATCAGTACCGGGCGCAGCGGCTTTACTAAAATGAGCAAGGCAGCAGCAATCTCGAATATACCGGCAATATGCGCCACTTGTGCCGGGTTTGAAAAGCTTAACGAGGTATATTGGCCCATCAGCCCCTTCTTTTCTATCATGTTTAACCAGCCGTGACCCGCTAACAGAAGAAACACAACTATTCTTAAGCAGGTAGTTGCTGTTTTCAATATCTTCTCGTTGGTCAATTTATCCGGCCTGATCTTTGCGAACCATCCCCTGAAGCTTTTATTGCTGATGCCGCATAGGATCAGCAAGGTTAATGGTGCGCCGTAATTCCCGGCACGTTCAATAGTTTCAGCAAATGCCTCGCCTGATAGCGGGCGCAGCAGGGCGGTTATCGTACCCCAAATCACCAGCCAGAGTAGAATAGCACGGGTTGGATATATCAATAAGGATAATCCCATCAAAATATCAACCGAGCCCAGTATTGGCATCAGGTGATAAGCTGTAGCCTGGTCTATCCCGAACACGGCGAAATAATTGCACCATATTTGTTTAGTGATGATACCAAATGCCCCATGCCCAATAAAGCACATAGCCGAAGCAAAGCGCAGTGTATAATGTATTTTATTGTCTATCCGCAGCATAATTAATTGGTCAATTTTAGTTTTTGGATGATGAATTTGCCTACTTCATGTCCCTGCATGGCGCCCATCTTCACCCCGGGCAGGAAATGTATCCCGCCATAGTTACGGCTCATCGCCGTTTCGTCTGCTGCCTTCAGGAACGAGTCGAAGTCTCTTTTCAGGCCGATGTACCGCATCTCTGTCGTGTCATGGAACTTAAAGTTATCGCCAAACAGTCTGGTCAGCACTTCTGCCGAGGCACCACTGATGTCCGCATGCCCTGCCGGGTATTCCGGGAACGGCGGGGTTTGCAGCAGCGGCAGCCAGTTATGGTCTATCGTTGCATTGATCACTGATACCGGTCTTATCGTGCTGTATTCATACTTAGCTTCCCAGCTACAGATAAACGAGTCGAACAGGGCTATCGAGGTCAGGGCATAGGCCTGGGCTGTCTTTACCGCACCAGCCTTGGTTTGTTTACAGGCGATAGAGGTGATCCCGATCCAGTGCCCGCCCGGGGTGATCTTTTTATCGGCAAACATCATATGCCCGTTATGTTGTACCACAAAGGGGTTATCATCCCAAAACCTCGCGATGAACGTTTGTTCTGCCGTCAGGTGCTTGTTCAACTGGTATACCTGCTGCGCCTGCTTTACGAAATCGCTGTTCGGGTCTTCGCTGTAGGCTGCCGGTTTGGGCAGAGGGAACTGGCTGGATGAGTTGATAGCAAAGGGTTCCATGGTTCCCCAGCAGTATTCTACCCCGTCAAAGTAATCGGGGGGTGTTGGCCGCCATTTACCTGCATCACTGCTGCCCAGGTATTTGGGTTTGCCCCTGGTTTGGGGATAGTTATCAACCGAGGCCCTTTTGAGGATAATCTTACCTACCTGTTCGCCAAAGGCTATGGAACGGTTATAGGTGGAATCGTCCAGCGTTTCTTTGAACATGCCGTATACTTTGTCCTCGTACTTTTTAAGGGTATCGATGGAAAAAGTCACTTTATGGGCCACGGTGAAGAATGCTTTTGTAGCTGCAAGGGTATAGTTATAGGTTTTCCCTTGCTGCGGTGCGGGCATTTTGCCAAAGCCTTTGAGCTGAGCGGCAAATGAGGGGTATTTAGGGTCTGCATAGCGCATCGCTTCGTAGCTCGCCAGGCCGGTATAGCCGTAGATACGGCTGGCCACCGGCGGGGTGAATACGTCGTATATGATCACCTTCGTCAGCTGCTCTTCGTTCGAATGCAATATCTCTGCTTCGTTGATTACTGGCTTTGATTTAAATGTACATCCCGATATCAAAATAATTAATACCAGGGAAATTCTATAGATCATTTTAATATTATTTAAGGGATATGTCTCTAACATGTCCTGAGTTATCAGTTATAGTAACTGATGACATTGAATCATCAATATTAATAAATCTTCCTGACTGGGAAAGAAAAGAATCACCATAATAAAACTCCTGTTTGGTTGTCTTGCCATTCTTATATTTTATAGTGGCATAGCTGTCAAAAGGTTGTATTTTAACTGTGTGCACATCCCGGTTCAATTCAAAAACCTTCATTGCACTGCGGTTTTGACTCGCGGCGATCAAATACTTATTATGTGCACCTGTTAGCTTAACCAATGCCTTTCCGTCTCCAGGTATATAAAC
>CAZZUU010000477.1:0-2653 GCA_964657275.1 uncultured Mucilaginibacter sp.
CCCTTACCCTTGCAACAGATTATGAAACCAGGCTATCAGCCGATGATGTAAACGCCCTTAATGAAATGGTGCTGGCATTCGGGTCGCAAAAAATGCAGGTATTGTACGTTGGCGAAAAATCGGAAGTGAAACATCTTGAAACCGGCGAAAGCAGGTTGCAGGAGCTCATAAAACATGCCGAGTTGGAATTTAATTATGTGAAAGAAAGCAGTACACTAAACGGTATAATCGACTTTATTGAAATGAATGAAACGGATATACTTTGTTTGGTAAAACATCATCATAATATTGTTTACAGGCTGTTTAACAAAAGCACCGTAAACCAGGTGATGAACCGTTCGGTAAAAGCCATTTTGGTTTTACATGAGTAAATAGATACCTTTTAGATAGCAACAAACCCTGCTCATTGCAGGGGTTGTTGTTTAAGTATATATTAAAGTTTCCAAATTTCTGTTAAGCCGCCTGTTTTTCCGCATACGGGGTCTGTTTCGGGAATTGTAACCGCCAATATATTTTTATCTGTTTGCGGCCTTTCGCCTGTTTTACCGTAGTTCATGTCGCATTCAATGCCGTTTGGATAAGCGCCAACACATAACAAATGCCCTTGTTTACCGATGTTTCTGTGTGCTACCCCGGCCGGTATTACTAGCACATCACCTTTTTGCACGGTTATTTTAGTTCCCTTTTCGCCGCCTATTAATAAGGTGGTGCGTCCTTTAAATATGCCCAAAACCTCGTGGGTTATGCTATGGTAATGATGATAGATAAATATATCGCCCTCCCAGGGATTTGACCAGTTGTTGCTTTTAAAAAGTCTTTTCACATAAGCCGAGGGAAACAGAAACGGGATATCAAGAACTCCTTTGTAAAACAAAACGGGTAAATTACTATTTGGAAATCTTTTATCGCCCTTTAACTGAATTTGTTCTATCTGAGTATCTGATGTCTTCAATCGCCTTTTATTCTTCATTGTTTTCAGTAAGATGTATTATATACAAAAATCACACAATAGTGTTTCGGCATCGATTGCGAAAATCTATTTCGAATTAAAAAAAACGTTTCGTGGCAGAAATCCGTTAGTATGATCACATGGCAAATTTTATAAAATTTTTCTCTTCTTTACTAATGATTTTTACGGGAATTACAGCTTTGGCCCAACCACAACAAAGACGTGAACGAATGCTGGTTGACGGCACTAAACGGGCGTTTGTGTCTTACGTTCCGGCAATAACCGACGCTAATTACAAAATGCCCTTAATTATTTCGCTTCACGGCGGTTTTGCCAGCCCTAAAGGTCAATTTCATTTAGCGGATTTCAGGCCGATTGCGGATAAAGATAAATTTATTGTTATATGCCCTGCATCAAAACATATTTTTCACGACGGCCGGGATAATAAGGGTATTGATGATGTGAAATTCATTGACCAGATCATTATCTACGCGATAAAAACATACCATGCCGACCCGCAACGCGTATATGTTACCGGTATATCAAATGGCGGTTTTATGACTTCGCGGCTGGCCTGTGAACTAAGCAATAGGATTGCGGCGATCGCGGTAGTAGCAGGAACCATGAATGAAGACCAGGGATACGCACCTATAAAACCGATGCCGGTAATTTACATGCACGGCACCAAAGACCCAGTTTTTTCTGAAAAGGGAGGTAAAATATTTGGCAGGCAAGTTTACTCGCAAGACAAAGTTTTACAGCTATGGGCTGATCTTGACAAGTGTGATCCAAAGCCGGTAATTACCACCATCCCCGATAATGCCGATGATGGTACAAGTATCATCAAACAGGAGTACACAAATGCAGCAACTGGTTTCAAGGTGGTGGGCTATACCATTGTAAACGGCGGACATACCTGGCCTGGCGGGTGGCAATACCTGCCAAAGTTTATCGTAGGTAAAACCACGAAAAATTTAAATGCCTGTGCGGTGATATGGGATTTTTTTAAGCAGTATAGGTTGGTTGACTAAGTTGATTTGGTGAGCGGTTGATTGAAAAAACACCGCTTGTATGCGCTTAAGTAAAATTTTGTTTTCTTTGTCCATTGCAATCAGACCGCAAAAGCATGAGTTTACAGGACATCGCATCAAAAGATAATATAATCGGGTTGCAAGAGCAAAAGCTTCGTGAGCTGTTGCAATATATCAATATTCATTCTCCGTTTTACAGGGAGCTGTTTGCTAAAAATCAAATCGATATCACATCCATAAAAACGCTTGCTAATTTGCCGGCACTGCCAACAACTAGCAAAGAGGACCTGCAACAGCGCAATAATGATTTTTTATGTGTGGATAAAGGCAAGATCATTGAATATACCTCCACCTCCGGTACATTGGGTAGCCCTGTCACCATCGCCCTCACCGAAAACGACCTGCAGCGTTTAACCGTAAACGAGTATAATTCCTTTAAGTGTGCAGAAGGCAGCGCGGCCGACACTTATCAATTGATGCTTACGCTCGATCGCCAGTTTATGGCGGGGATTGCCTATTATTCAGGGTTGCGAAAGCTTGGTGCGGGAATTATACGGTTAGGGCCCGGTGTGCCCTCATTGCAATGGGAAACCATACAGCGGTTAAAGCCAACTGCTATAGTGGCCGTACCTTCGTTTATATTAAAGCTAATAAAATATGCTAATGATAACCA
>CAZZUU010000478.1:0-2639 GCA_964657275.1 uncultured Mucilaginibacter sp.
AATCAATTGCTATTAGCGGTTCTCCAAGAGAGAACGTAGGGAAAAGAGACGCTAAGGAGTTGCGTTACCAGAGCCTGGTACCGGCAGTTCTTTACGGTGGGCCAACCCAAACCCACTTTTCAGTGTCCGCAAGTGATTTGAAAGCCGTAGTTTATACACCGGTTGTTCATTTCATCGACCTCACCGTTGCTGGTGTAAAATCACAGGCTATTATTAAGGACATTCAGTTTCACCCGTTAACTGAACAAATCATCCACGTTGACTTTTTGTTGTTAGACGAGAAAAAGCCGATCACGATGGAAGTTCCTGTTAAACTAACCGGAACTTCTCCCGGTGTTAAAACAGGTGGTAAACTGGTTTTGAAATTGAGAAAATTGCGCATCAAAGCTTTACCGAAGGATCATTTAGATTCAATCGATGTAAGCATCAGCGAATTGGAAGTTGGTAAATCTGTAAAGGTTTCTGATCTGAAAGTCGACAAATTAGTCATAACAAATTCGAAAGAAGATACCATCGTTTCGGTAACTACTTCTCGTGCATTACGCCAGGCTGAGCAGGAAGCTGCTTCCGGCAAAAAATAAGCCCCCTAACCCCCTGAAGGGGGAACGAAGAGGTTGAAAATTAACAGCGATGAGTTCACCTTATCGCTGTTTTTTGTTTACTTTGAATTTATAATAAATAGCAAATCAAAAATTCCCCCTTTAGGGGGCTAGGGGGCATGAAATATCTTATAGTTGGTTTAGGAAACATTGGTCCCGAATATGCTGATACAAGGCATAACGTCGGGTTTATGATATTGGATGAGTTGGCGAAGCAGGAAAGCGCCAAGTTCTACAACATGCGCCTGGCTTACTATACCGAAATATCGCATAAGGCCCGGACGCTATATTTGGTAAAACCTACCACTTATATGAACCTGAGCGGCAAAGCCGTTAACCATTGGATGAACGAATTAAAGATCCCGGTTGAAAATGTTTTGATAGTGGTTGATGATATTGCCCTTCCCTTTGGTACGCTGCGTTTAAAACCTAAAGGCCGCGCCGCGGGGCACAACGGATTAAAGCACATTGAAGCCACCCTGGGCCATAGTGATTATGCACGCCTGCGTTTCGGCGTTAGCGATAATTTTCCCAAAGGCCGGCAGGTTGATTATGTATTAGATGGCTTTGATAAGAATGAAATACCTGCGCTCCCCGCTTTAATAGATCGCTCTATCGAAATAATAAAAAGCTTCACCACCATAGGCACCGAGCTTACCATGACCAGGTATAACAAGTAACATTATCCTTTAATGCCCAATTTTAATCTCACCAATTCTTTATAGGTTTCACCAACAGGAAGATATTCCTTATTGATTACTATTCTTCCCCTTTCCAAATAATCAATATGGTTAACATTAATAATATAGGATTTATGGATCCGCAGAAAGTTGTTTTGAGGCAATACTTCATCCATATTTTTCATCCGCTCCAATGACAAAATTTTTCCCGCTGTGGTATGAAATGCAATGTAATCTCCCAGTGCTTCGAGATACCGGATGGAGGAAAGAGGCGTTTTTTGCAAACGGTATTCTGTTTTTATAAAAATATAATCGGCTGCCGGTTTTGCCTCGGGTATGGCACTTAAGCGTGTCTTAGCTTTATTAACGGCTATCAGGAACCGTTCGAAGGTAATAGGCTTTAGTAAATAGTCAATAATATCATGTTCATATCCATCCAGCGCATATTGCTGGTAAGCGGTGGTAAGGATCACTTTAGTTTCCGTGTTCCTGATGATGCTCATCACTTCAATTCCGGTAATTTCCGGCATCTGCACATCCAGGAAAATTAGATCGGCAAGGCCGTTTTGTATAGCCGCGACTGCCTTGACGGCATTAATGGTTTTAAGCACTAATTGCAGACCCGCAGTTTGCGCTACGTACCCTCCCAGGAGTTTGATAGCCAGGAATTCATCATCCAGCACGATACAGCGAATAAGCGGTTTATTTTCCATGATATAATTCCAGCTTTACCGTAAACAGTTCATTGTCATCTTTAATTTCCAGTTGATGTTTTTCCGGGTACAATAGTGCCAGCCTTCGTTTTACGTTTTCAATGCCAATACCGCCTTCGGGGTCCGTATGTTTTGTGGTTTTTTTATTAGAACAAAAAAAATGAATAAAATGCTGATCAGCCGACAAATGAATATTGAGCCATTCGTGAGCAATTACATCACCATGTTTGAATGCATTTTCCACAAATGGAATTAATATTAAAGGCGGGATATTAAATTCATCCAGATTTCCACTTACGTCCATTTCAATTTCAGAGGGCTGTTCAAAACGTAGCTGCTGCAAAGCGATATATTTTTTAATATAGCTTATCTCCTTCGCCAATGCAACTACGTCACCGGTATCATACAACATGTACCTTAACAATTCGGAAAGGCTTGCGATGGCATTTAGCGCCCGCTCATTTTTATCATAAACCAGTGAATAAATGTTGTTTAAATTATTGAACAAAAAATGCGGGTTGATCTGTGAACGTAAAAATGATAACTCGGACTGCCTGCCTTGTAACAAGGTCTCTGTTTCCTTCCTTTCTTTAAATTGTGCATACCGGATAAAATAAAAGGCGGTTCCGAATACCGCATACATGGTA
>CAZZUU010000479.1:0-2609 GCA_964657275.1 uncultured Mucilaginibacter sp.
CCGGGATTGCGGTAAACCTCAGGAGTTGAAAAACCAAATAGGTCCTGGAAGCGAAGCTGCTCGTTTCCGTATCCTGATTCATCGGGGTCGCCAGGATGGGTAGGTTGTTTGAGCTTGCCAGCGATGGCAATGCGAGATTAATGATAGAATTTATCCCGGGCAACCGGTGTAAAACAAAACCCGGCTTACAGATTTGCTGCTGATACACCCCTTCCCGTAAAACGGAGGGGGTTTGTTTTTGTTATAGAAGTTTCATGGGTTTTTAAAAGTTTTAATTGAACCGCACTAAACATTACAACCTTACAATTTTTTAACCTTTCAAAAACTACAACCCCTACAACTAAACACAATTAAAAAAGTGTTTGTTTTACTATACAATTATATATATTAGCGCCCTCAAACTACTGGAATAAACTTAACATGGCGAAAATTTTAATCATTGATGACGAACGGGCTATACGCAGTACTTTACGCGAAATATTGGAGTACGAGGATTATGTAGTTGAAGACGTTGACAACGGAATTGATGGGCTGGCCTTGATTCAAAGCAGCGACTACGACCTGGTGCTTTGCGATATAAAAATGAACCGGATGGACGGCATGGAGGTGCTAACCGAGGGGCTTGCCTATAAACCCGATCTTCCGTTTATTATGATCTCAGGCCACGGCACTATTGAAACCGCCGTTGAAGCCAGCAAAAAAGGTGCATTTGATTTTATATCAAAACCGCCTGATCTTAACCGCCTGCTGATTACCGTTCGTAATGCCCTCGATAGGGGAAGCCTCGTTACAGAAGCCAAGGTTTTAAAGCGCAGGGTATCAAAGGTTCGTTCTATTCTTGGTGAGTCGCAGGC
This sequence comes from uncultured Mucilaginibacter sp., assembly GCA_964657275.1. Taxonomy (GTDB): domain Bacteria; phylum Bacteroidota; class Bacteroidia; order Sphingobacteriales; family Sphingobacteriaceae; genus Mucilaginibacter. The sequence goes on from CAZZUU010000479.1 coordinate 855, forward strand.
TATATTAAAAATAAAAGAAACAATTGACAGGGTTGCCCCTACCGATGCGCGTGTACTGATCACCGGTGCCAATGGCGCCGGAAAGGAATTGGTTGCCCGCTGGCTGCATGAAAAATCCAACCGTTCAAATGCGCCTTTAATAGAGGTAAATTGTGCCGCCATACCTTCTGAGCTAATTGAAAGTGAATTATTCGGTCACGAAAAAGGCTCATTTACCTCCGCTATAAAACAACGCATTGGCAAATTTGAAGCAGCCAACGGAGGAACGCTTTTTTTGGATGAAATTGGTGACATGAGCGCTTCAACCCAAGCTAAAGTTTTACGCGCACTGCAAGAAAATAAAATATCCCGCGTAGGCGGCGAAAAGGAAATTGAGGTTGATGTACGCGTTGTTGCCGCTACCAATAAAGATCTTTTAAAGGAAATTGAATTAGGCAACTTCCGTATGGACCTTTACCATCGGCTTAGTGTAATATTAATACACGTGCCGCCATTAACCGACCGAAAGGACGATATCGGCCTGCTCACGCAAAGCTTTTTAGACGAGATATGCAGTGACTACGGCATGCCGGTAAAAAAGATATCCGATGCCGCACTCGATGCCCTAAAGGCTTTACCCTGGACCGGAAACATCCGCGAGCTCCGCAACATGGTTGAACGCCTGATTATATTAAGCGATAAAATTATTACTGATGGAGATGTAAAAGCATTCGCTAATCCATCTTCACCCGCCACCGCAAGCGAGGGCACCGCCGCACCGCAAACTAATTTCGATCAGTTTACAAATTTCCAGGAATATAAAGATTACGCCGAGCGTGAATACATAAAGTTTAAACTCGAAAAAAACAACTGGAACGTTTCTAAAACGGCTGATGATATCGACATCCAACGCAGCCATTTATATAGCAAAATTGAAAAATTCGGATTAAAAAGAGGGGATTAACCTGTTAAACAATAAGATAGAGATCTACTTTTACGATAAAAAATGTGCTAAATTTTAGCGCATTTTTTTGCTTCAGTAAAATATTATTCAAAACCTAACGTTGTGATAATTGTAAAACCAATTGTAACTTTTTTATTACCATTTCGTAAAAGGACTAACTGAAAAAGTCTATCATTGTATTAATAAACCATTACAAATTATTTATTTATTACCTGAAAAATCATGAAAAAGATTCAAACATCTATCGCAGTGCTGCTTTTATTAGCTGCAGTATCTTGTAAAAAAACAGACAACAGCAGTACAACGGTTGTTTCCACCGATCAAATTGCTGACGTTACTTCTAACGCGCTTTCTTTCAATTCATCTGGGTTATCTGCCAATTTTGATGCAATGGCTACCAACGCGCAGTCGCTTTCTTCGGTTACAAGCCCGGGAAAAACCGTTAATGCAACTTCAAATCCAGGCGGAGGTGCCGATATCGATGGCCAGGGTTGCGGAACTACCGTTACTGACAGTACAACTAAAAGCAGCACAGTTGCCGGTGCAGCGTATGCGTATTTTTTAAAATACACGCATACACTTAATTGCAATCCCAGCGGTCAGCACGACAATATCGTTTTCGATCTATCATTCAACGGAAGCTTTGACGGTACCGATATAACCTCTAAAGATACCGGTTCATCTGCATTTACGATAGCAGGATTTACCACAAACACAACCGACTTTTTAGTTAACGGGCATTACAACCGTCATGGTGCCTTTACATCCAAGGTTGGAGATAAAGTTTCTGGTACAAGCGACGTAACTATTGT
>CAZZUU010000480.1:0-2577 GCA_964657275.1 uncultured Mucilaginibacter sp.
TTTAAAAACAGCTTCGTTACAACTGCGTATCAGCAAATCGCCATTGCGTTTTAGCTTTTATACTGCCGATGGGAAGGTACTAAGCGAAGATGACAAGCGTTTTGGTGTGAACTGGCAAGGTACGCGGGTAATTAATTACCGTAAGCTGTTTAAAGATGAAAAGTTTATTGGCCTGGGCGAAAAAACGGGCAACCTAAACCGCAGGGGCAGCGCCTATGTAAACTGGAACACCGATGCCGCCCTGCATGGCGTTGATGCCGATCCCTTATATGCCACCTTTCCGTTTTTTATCGGTTTACACAGCGGACTTACCTACGGGCTTTTTTTTGACAACACCCATAAAAGTTATTTCGACTTCGGCGCGACAACCGATGATGCCATGATCTGGTTTGGCGCAGATGCCGGCGATATGAATTACTATTTCTTTGGCACGCAAGGCGTGGCAAAAATTATTGAAGATTATACCTGGCTTACCGGCCGTATAGAAATGCCACCGCTTTGGAGCCTGGGCTATCAGCAATGCCGCTGGAGCTATATGAGCGCCGAAGAAGTATTGAGCGTGGCCGAAAACTTCAGGAAAGATAAGATACCAGCCGATGTGATCTATTGCGACATCGATTATATGGATGCCTATAAAATATTCACCTGGAATAAAAAGGCGTTCCCGCAGCCAAAATCGATGATAGATGAATTGAAGGCTATGGATTTCCACCTGGTTACTATTGTTGACCCTGGGATTAAAGTTGAAGAGGGCTACAAACAATATGACGAAGGCGTAGCTAAAAATTATTTCGCCACCTATCCCGACGGCGAAAAATATACAGCGGAAGTATGGCCGGGCCGCTGTCATTTCCCCGATTTTTTCAAGGACGATGTTCGCGAATGGTGGGGAGTGTCATTCAACGCATTAACCGAACCGGGTGTGGATGGTTTTTGGAACGATATGAACGAGCCGGCCGCCTGGGGCCAAAACATTCCCTGGCTGGTTAAATTCGGCGAAAAGTACATGCCTGAAGTGAGAAACGCTTACGGCATGCAAATGGCCCGCGCCACTTACGAGGGTACAAAAAAACTGTTAGGTAATAAACGCCCGTTTGTGCTCACACGTGCAGCCTATTCGGGCGTGCAGCGTTATTCAGCCATCTGGACGGGCGATAATTCTGCTACCGACGCGCACATGCTGCTTGGGCAACGGCTTGTGAACAGCCTTGGCATTACCGGCATGGCATTTACCGGGGTTGATATCGGTGGCTTCGCCGGGAACCCGACGCCTGAGCTCATGGTTAGATGGAACTCGCTGGGCGTTTACACGCCCATGTTCCGCAACCATGCCATGGAAGGCACCATATACCGCGAACCCTGGTGCTGGGGCAAGGAAAATGAAGCGATCATCAAAAAGGATATTGAACAACGCTACCGTTTATTGCCGTACTTGTATTCAACTTTTTACCAGTCGTCACAAACGGGGATGCCGGTAAGCCGTACCCTGGCGATCAACTACACCAACGACGAGCATGTATATGATGTCAAATTCCAAAACCAGTTTTTATTTGGTGACAGTATTTTGGTGGCCCCGGTTGAAAGCACCAAATTTACGGAGGAAGTTTACCTTCCGGAAGGTGAATGGTACCGTTTAAGCTCAGGCGAGAAATTTAACGGTGGAAGGACTATCATCGCCGATGCGCCGTTAACAGATCTGCCGGTTTTTATAAAGGCAAGCGCTATTATACCTATGCAAAGCGTTATTCAAAGTACTGCCGAAAAAGGTGACGGCATTTTGGAGATTCATATCTGGAATGGTAAGCAGGCAAATTCATTTGTTTATTACGAAGATGACGGGCTAACCTATGATTATCAAAAAGGTTTTTACTATAAGCGGGAGATTAGTTTTGATCCTTTACGGAAGACGATCAACTTGACTGCGGTTGAAGGCTCATTTAAGTCAAAATATGATACGCTTAAACTGGTGTTACATGGGTTTAATGGTAACATTAAATCCGTTATGATTAAAGGGGGTAGCGTTAAACTACTACAAAAACAGGGTATTTTTTATTGCGTATTTAGTCTTATTGCCGATTACATCGAGATTGCCTTTTAAGCGGTATTATTCATTTCAACACTGTGTATTAAAAATTCTTATTATTTTGCGGGATAATTCCTAATACCCCTTATACCCCTTATACCTAAATAAGCGCATATATCATTTCTTTACCTAAAATCAATATCATGACAAAGATCTTTATTACACTATTAATTGCTGTGTGCATTTGTTCGGCCGCGTCTGCCCAAATAAAAAACAATGTAGAATTTGGGGTCAACGTTGGTTATAACAATGCTTATGTCCAAGAATCAGGCACTTACAACAATACCGACCTGGTAAGCGGCTTTAACTTAGGCTTTTCGGCCGAATATTACTTTTCGGACCGTTGGGGCATCAAGGGAAAAGTGATTTACGACCAAAAAGGTTGGGGCAATGGTTTCCTTAATGAGCCGGATGGTAGCACCATTGAAGGTGTAAATTTCAAATTAAATTACATACAGAACAACATCCCGAAGATAATGCAATGTTGCAAGGTC
>CAZZUU010000481.1:0-2573 GCA_964657275.1 uncultured Mucilaginibacter sp.
ACGGGTATGGAGGCGGGTACTATGAAACTGATAAGCCAAAGAACAGATTTTCGTTTAGAAAGAAGAGAAAATAATTATCGTAAGTTTTTATTTCCTTCAGTTATTAGATTCATATTTAAAACTAATCATTTTAAATTAGTCCTAAACACTTATTTATGATTTCGAACCTCGATGATATTTCTGCTCCCGATTACTTTGCCGATTTTAAGAAAATCAAAATTGGCGTAATTGGATTGGGTTATGTAGGCCTGCCGCTAGCTATGGCTTTTGCAAAAAAATATCCCGTTGTTGGATTTGATATTAACAAAAGCCGGATTGATGAATTGATGAACGGGAATGACCATACGCTGGAGGTTGGTCAATCCGAATTAAAAGATATAATTAACAAAAAATCGGAGCAAAAGGTAACAGGACTATATTGCAGCGATCAAGTTGCGGATTTGACGCTTTGTAATGTATTTATCGTTACTGTTCCAACGCCCATAGATAAATTTAATCGTCCCGATTTAACTCCCTTATATAGAGCAAGCGAAACAGTTGGAAAAATATTGAACGAAGGTAATACAGTTATATATGAATCAACCGTTTACCCTGGCGTCACGGAAGAGGAATGCGTACCCGTTTTAGAGCGAATATCCGGTTTAAGTTATAATACCGGTTTCTTCGCAGGATATTCACCTGAAAGGATCAATCCGGGCGACAAACAGCATACGGTAACAAAGATATTAAAAGTAACATCTGGCTCTACTCCGCTTGTCGCAGAATTTGTTGATAAGTTTTATGGTTCAATTATAACAGCGGGAACTTATAAGGCCGCAAGCATTAAAGTTGCTGAAGCAGCAAAAGTGATTGAAAACTCCCAGCGCGATATAAATATTGCTTTTGTAAATGAATTAAGTAAAATATTTAATCGTATGGGGTTGAATACACAGGAAGTATTGGAGGCGGCCGGAACTAAGTGGAACTTTTTAAAATTTAAACCAGGATTAGTAGGTGGGCATTGTATAGGCGTTGACCCCTATTATCTGGCTCAAAAGGCACAAGAATTAGGTTATCACCCTGAAATCATCTTGGCAGGGCGGCGATTAAATGATGGAATGGGAGAATACGTTGCCAACGAGGTAGTTAAACTCATGATAAAAAAAAATATTGCTGTTAAAAACTCAAATATTTTAGTACTTGGTATAACTTTTAAAGAAAATTGTCCGGATATACGTAATACTCGTGTTGTAGATATTTTAAATACCTTAAAAAGTTTCTATTGTAATAGTATTGTTTACGATCCTTGGGCCGATGCAAATGCCGTAAAAAAAGAATATGGTTGGAATTGTGTTAATGTAACAGAAAACATCGGCGATTTTGATGCAATAATTATGGCCGTGGCACATGATTCTTTCAGAGGGTTGGAATTGAACAAACTAGTAAAACAAAATCACGTAATTTACGATGTTAAGGGAGTGCTACCGGTTAACGGGGTAGATGGACATTTATAACTTAAAAATAATGAAAGTTTTAGTCACAGGCGGCGCTGGTTTTATAGGGTCAAATTTATGCGAATCATTTTTGGGGCAGCAATTTGAAGTGACTTGTCTTGATAATTTCGCAACCGGATTCCATCATAACATTGAGCCTTTTTTGGATAACCCGGATTTTGTTTTAATTAATGGGGATATACGAAATTATGACGATTGTGTAAAAGCGGTTCAGGGGGTTGACTATGTGTTTCATCAGGCTGCATTAGGTTCGGTACCCCGTTCACTTAAAGATCCGATGACTACAACAGATGTAAATATTGGCGGATTTGTTAAAATATTACATGCAGCAGCTGAGGCAAAAGTAAAAAGATTTATTTATGCCGCCAGTTCATCTACTTATGGGGATAGGCCCGATTTGCCAAAAGTTGAACACCTAATTGGTAATGCATTATCTCCATATGCAATAACTAAATATGTTGATGAATTATTTGCCAAGAATTTTTCAGATGCCTATGGGATTGAAACTGTTGGATTAAGATATTTCAACGTATTCGGCAGGCGGCAAGATCCTAACGGTGCTTACGCGGCAGTTATACCTAAGTTCGTTGCTCAACTCATTCAGCATCAAAGCCCTTCAATTAACGGGGACGGAAGTTACAGTCGCGATTTTACATATATCGATAATGTGCTACATGCAAATCAAGTAGCTGCTTTTACTCCTTCCGAAACCATAAGAAAAAAGGCACAGGCATATTACACAGATATCAACCTTGACTATAAAACTAACCAAACCTTGTCCGAAGTATTTAACGTTGCATTTGGAGAAGAAACAAGCCTTCTTCAATTAGTTGCCTATTTAAAAGATAACCTTACCTTTTTTGATTCAAAAATCAAGAATATAGCTATTAACCACGCACCTAACCGTTTGGGCGACATCCCGCATTCTTTGGCATCAATAAAGAAGGGACAAAAGTTATTTAATTATAATCCCCAATATTCAGTATCTGCCGGACTTAAGCTGGCCGCCAGTTGGTATTGGGAAAATTTACAGAAAGAAAAATAACGTAAGTTTCGATTTTTAAATTTTGTACCAACAAA
>CAZZUU010000482.1:0-2564 GCA_964657275.1 uncultured Mucilaginibacter sp.
TTTGCATGAAATCCTTTTAAAAATGTTATGATTCAGATTCAATCCTGCCGTCGAGGAGGTTAATGATCCGCGAGCCATACTCGGCATTCTTTTCAGAATGCGTAACCTGGATGATCGTTACGCCATCCTTCGAGTTTAACTCACGAAATAATTCCATGATTTCTTCTCCCTGTTTTGAATTGAGATTTCCAGTCGGCTCATCTGCCAGCAATAGCTTCGGCTTCGCAACCAGCGCCCTGGCAATGCCTACAAGCTGCTGCTGGCCACCGGAAAGCTGTGTTGGAAACAGTGCTTTCTTACCCACAATATTGAACCGATCCAGCGCATCCGCCACGATCGCCTGACGCTCCGAAGACTTAATATTCTGATAGATCAACGGCGTCTCAATATTTTCATAAACCGTTAGTTCGTCGATCAGGTGATACGCCTGGAACACAAAACCGATATGTTGCTTGTATAATTGAGAACGGTGTTTCTCCTTCATTTTATGCACAGCTTCATCCAGGAAATAATACTCACCTTCTGATTGTTCATCTAGCATTCCCAGGATGTTCAGCAATGTCGACTTACCTGATCCGGACGGACCCATTACAGAAACAAACTCGCCTTCTTTAATTTCCAGATTGATATCTTTCAAAAGAAATGTGCGTACCCCACCCACAGAAATCCATTTCGATATGTGTTCTAATTTTATCATTTATTGTCTTTTTTTGATGATGTTCGCCGTGAAAATATAAAACAATTGTCGCGGTACCGCTAAAGTCACACACCATCTTTTGAATGTTGCATTTCAAATAATGAACGTTGTAAAACGCCTTTCCAGCCCATAGTTCCTAAATCACGTGCCGGATCACAAAGTAAACATTTACAGTATAATACAAGCCCTAAACATACGAATTAGTTCGTTTTTGATACATGGCCTGTTCGGTTTTGATACAGGTTGACTCGTCCGGCAAAAACTATACAGGTGAAAGAATAAATACTGAAAAAGCTATACAAAGGTGTTGATTGAAGATAATGCTTTGTTTAATGTGCTATAAAGAAGAGGTGGGGCTTGCTCTTTGATGAGAGCCGCCCCACCTCTTCTAAACGAGCTGTTCTTCTTTTATTGAAGGGTTTCTTGGATATTTTTTCCATCGTTTTTTTAATTCCCCTTCTTTTTGATGAGCTTGATAAGGCGTTAAATAGTCGCAGCTACTATGTGGCCGGATTTCATTATAAGCTGTTATACTTGCGGCAATGCGCGCGTAGGTGGCTTCAAAACTATCGTTGCTACTATAAAGATTAAATTCTTCTTTGATAATACCATTCATGCGTTCGGCTAAAGCATTTTCATAGGGATCGCCTCTTTCGGTCATGCTGATTGCAATGTTGCGTGATCCAAGTAAATCAACATACTCTTTACAGCAATATTGGCATCCTCTGTCGGAATGATGGATTAGTGTGTGTCGTCCATGACTGCGATTATCAAAAGCCATTTGCAGAGCCTGTAAGCAGCCCAGGGCCGATAAGTCGTTACGAAAGCCAAAACCCATAATCTTGCGTGAATAGGCATCAGTAACGAGGCTCAAATAGCCCCATTGATTTTGCATCCTGATATAAGTGATGTCACTTACCCAAACTTGTTCGGGCCGCGTTATCACAACCTGCGTGACAAGGTTGGAATACTTACGCATCCAGTGCCTGGAATCTGTTGTAAAAACTCTTCTTTTTCGTCTCCTAATTAAAAGCTTATGCTCATTAAGCAGATCAAATAAATAATCCCGACCCACATCGATCTGATGAGAAACAAGCTCAGGCTTCAACAATAATAACAGTTTACGCGTCCCCAGCCTGGGCAATTCCAACCGTATTTTACGCACTAACTGTAAAATAATCTCATCCCTGAGGCTGTGATCCTGCTGCCGCCATTGATGATCATAATATGCATGTCTTGTCTTGCCAAACAATCTGCACAGCACTTCCTTACTGATGTCCGGATAGTCCTGTGTCATACTTATGACTGCTTGGCACCAGGTTTTTTTCTGATGGAAATTTTAAAATTTTCTTCTGCAATATCAATCAGGGTATTTAACGCCTTGACTTTAAGTTCAACTTCCGCCAGCTTTTTTAAAGCTTCCCTCAGTTCTTTTTTGCTACCATCGGGATCTGGCTGCTGGTTTTCCTCTTTATTTGCCATATCAGACTTACATGAAGCTACAAGTTCATCATTTTCCCGTTTGGAATCTCTTAGCCACTTAATGATTGTAGGTGTCCACTTTAAATTGTTCGCAAGTTTGGCCTCCGCAACAGTCATTCTCCCCTCTTCAATCGCCCGCACAATGGACCTTCTCTGCAGTAAGCTAAGGGGTTTTTGCTTACTTGCGTGATAAGCCTGGGAACCATGCTCACGCATCCAATCACTCAAGGTACTTCGGGCCATCCCATGCTCTTTTACGGCCTCACTCCGCGGCTGGCCTTTCTCAACAGCCATAACGACCTTTTTAATGAACCGTTTGTCGAAACCAACGCCTCGACCTTTACGATTAGAACTGTCTTTTGGGGCGAAATCTGATGACATACAC
>CAZZUU010000483.1:0-2492 GCA_964657275.1 uncultured Mucilaginibacter sp.
GTTTTGGCGATATGCGCCGTATTTTGGATAACACCTCGTCTAAGTTGTAGCCTTCCAGCGATGTCTTTTTGCTTTAAGCGATAAGGAAACGATCAATATATAATTTACTAATTTTTTTAGTAAATTATATTAAAAATCACAAAATTATTTTCATTTTTGTTTTATCATGACGAACAATACTTATTTATTCGCCGAGGCGAAGGCATGGATAAAGCGAAAAAACGGTCCTGACGAGGTGGTGCGGGTGGTGCCCGATACCGAAAATAGCAGCACCGTAACTGCCTATGAGCTATACACCGCTTATGACGAACGCCCGGATTATATGGGCCGCATCCTGTTTGACAGCGAAGGTTACTGGATATATGACGGCAATATTCTTGCCATTGCGGAACAAGAACAGGTAGCGCGGTTTATTATCAATTACCAGGAAGTACTATGAAAAACACCATTAACTACCGGTTGACTGAAATAGAAAAGCAAAGCCTGAAAGCCAAAAAGGTGAGCCAAAAAATGCTGCAGGATTACGCACCCGATGAGGTAGCCCGCTTGCTGAACGCTTCGCCGCAGCGCGCAATAGAATTACAGGCTTTGGCAGAATTTCAAAGTATCCCTTCATTAGGAATAAACTTTGCAGAAGAACTCATTGACCAGGGTTATTATTCACTGGAACAGCTTAAAGGGAAACCGGCAGTGGAGCTTTTTGATGCCTTTGAGCGCCATTGCGGCGCCTGGGCCGATCCCTGCGTGGAAGACTCGTACCGATTGCTGGTCCACTATATTGAAACCCGCGACGATACCAAACGCTGGTGGAACTTTACCGCCGAACGTAAAGCTTACCGCGAAAAATTTGGCTTCCTTGCCGACCGGCCGGTAAAACCTTGGTATGAGTTGGCGGAGTATCAAAAGTGAGGAAATCAATTATTTAAATGAAACGTTTTGGAAAAAATTACTGCCAAATACATAGAGGAATTTATTGAGAACAACAAAATTCCATTCATAGCTACCCAATCAAAATTGTGTATTCCTATTATTGATAGATTGTGTAAAAAGATGTTATATGGTATAAAATTTGATTAGATCAAGATATGTGATAATTGACGGCCATCATCGTTATTTGAGCGCTCTTATTGTAAACTTCAACATCGGGCTAGTACCTGGCCACAAAACATCCGGTACCAAATCCGTTGAGTGGGATATTGTCGAATTTGATGGAAATGATTACCTGCTAACATTAAGAATAATTTAGTTTTAACAAGCCCTTCGATTGGTCTGACAGAGAAGCTTGCTGAAAATGCAATATCAATTCTTAAAAATGGCGTTTTCGCTTATGCTTGAAAGTTTAAGCTTGATTCATTTTGCCGCCTTTATGCCACGTATTTTGTAGCTTAGAGGGTAAATACAAAAAATATGATTCGCAAACAATTCTTAAGCAACTTTCTCGCGTTGCCTTTTGTTGGCAGCGCTTCCAGCCGGGGAGAGAAAAAATTGAAGATCTTTATGAAAAGTGCCTGGGGGTCGGATGATCCCACGCGGGCGTCCTTCCCGTTCCTTCATGGGAACGCACTTGCCGAAGCCGGCCACGAAGTACAAATATTTTTGCTGGGCGAGGCGGTAAGCCTGATGCGTGACAGTACCCTGAATGCGATAACGCCCGTAGGATGGCCTCCCCTTAAGGAAATATTTCAAAAAGTGCTGACTAATAAAATACAGATATATGCCTGCGGCGCTTGCAGCAAGGCCCGGGGCATTGTGGCCGCCGACCTGGAAAATAAAAACGCCAAATTCGGCAATCCCCAGATATTCGTCGGACTGACAGAATGGTGCGATAAAATAATTACGGAATAGCATAATTTGTTTTCCGGCCCTTAACCGATTGGCTATGCTCATGCCTTGTGTGGTGAAACGGGCGAGTATTCAATTTTTTAATATCTTTAACCATGTTAGGTCATTTTATACCGCGCAAAGGGAAAGACGTGCTCGTTTTGATAATCCCTTTGATAACGGGCTTTGTGTTGTTCCTGGTATTCGATGCATTGGATATAAATGACCGCTATGTTTTACCGATAACATTACTACTTTCAGCTTTTTTTCTTTGGTTTTTTGATGGTGGGCCTGCCGTGTTATGAGATGGTCTCAGCAATGTTCCAAAAAGTAAACACACATTATTTTGGATTGAAATTAAGTACTGGGCTTTGGTTATAGGATTGCTGGGGTGCGTGTTATTGGGTAATTTGCTGGGGCATAAGTAATATTAAGCTAAAACCCACAAAAAAGCCCCAAATCTTCCGATCTGAGGCTTGTAGAAATTGTTGATAGTAAAACTACAATGTTGCCATATCTATCACAAAGCGGTAATGCACGTCGCCGGATATAGTGCGTTCGTAGGCTTGGTTTATCTGGTTTATATTAATTACCTCTACATCCGAAGTAATATTGTGTTCGCCGCAATAATCTAGCATTTCCTGGGTTTCTTTGATACCGCCAACCAATGA
>CAZZUU010000484.1:0-2488 GCA_964657275.1 uncultured Mucilaginibacter sp.
TTACTTGTATTAAATGTAGGAACAACCGCATCTTTCGTTACGTAAATAGTATATGCTCCCTTTTTAACCTCCGACGGATCAATATCGCGCGAAGCTAAACCAATATCAACTAAACCAGATAAAGCATCGGTTATTCCTTTGCCCGCACCGCCTGCTGAGATATTGAAAACCACCTTTGGATGTAGTTTTTTAAATTCCTGCGCCCATTTTACGGTGATCGGGTAGAGCGCAAATGCACCTGATATGCTTATGGTGCCTTCCAGGTCGTCAACCGGTGCCTTTTTTGTCGTATGGTCAACAAAGGAAGATGATCCAATTAAAATGCTTATTACTGCAATTCCCGCTATAACTGCACGTGATCTAAATATTTTTCTCATTGGTATATGATTTAGAAGGTTAGCTGTAGCTGAACCTCAAGTATGTTATTTTTAATTTGTGTTGCAGTTTCTTCGTGACGATCAAGGTAATCGACTGATAGTTTTGCCCAATCGTTAAAGAAGTAGTTTACTGCACCAGAGTAGATTTCAGTCCGATCGGTTTTTATGATCTTGTTTGGGTCATAGGTATCATATCTTGCCGCCAATTGTAATTTTTTGGGTACTACAAAATACGAAGCCTGTGCGTACCAGCCATCTCTTTTGATAGCCCCATCCGTTCCCTTGTCGTACTCAACTTGCAACCCCAATGCGCCTAAAACATATCGTGCATCAATTCCTTCACGGTTGCGTGTTTGATTTTTGGCGGGCGTTCCATAATTGCCAATGCCGTTGTAGAAATCGGCTGATACGGCAAGGTTTTTAACCGGGTGGATACTCAGACGGCCATCGATATCTTTATGGTTATTATTGTCGGTAGTCACATCGTAACCTGCGCCATTAAAAACACCGAAAGTATAATCAAACAGGTAATGGTCATCCAATTTTGCAATGCTGCCATTTATTTGGATACCAATGTCACGGCCTACCTGGTTACCGATAACGTCTGTCGACCGGCCGGTAAGCGCATTTACAACCTGCGTACGGTCAATAAATTCCAGCTGACTGTCTGAGATTAAACTTTCTATAGAAAAAGGGATTTTAAACTGACCGGCGGTAAATTTCAAATAATCTGCTATTTTATAAGTGGTGTAGGCATCCAACAATTTGGTGGTTCCGGCAAATTCGGTGTATACCTCATAGTTCCAGTTGTCGTTAATATCACCTTTTACATCTAAACGGGCACGATGAAGCAGAAAGGTGTTATTTACAGTAGTTTGTTGAAATCCTTCGTATTCGGTTTGTATCAAACCGCTAATCTGTAAAGCCCTGCTGCCAATGGTTATACCATGCTGGTTTTCTTTATCTTTGTCTTTTTTTGCCTGTGCTTTGATTGCCTGGTCCGCCCGGATAGAATCGGCTTCCTGCTGGGAAAGCACCCCTTTTTTGATCAGGAGGTTGAGCAGGTCTTCGTTTTGTTGTGCCTTTGAGGCAATGGTTATGGAAAGTAAACTCAATAGGAGTACTGTTCTGAATACGTAAAGTAGTTTCATTTGTAAGTTTTAGTCGTGAAAATTTTAATTAAATGAGATGTGTTTTGTAGCAAAATTGATTGGGTATCAGCAACAGCACATACAACAGCTTGCTATTTTAATATTGTAGCATGGCCCGGAAAAGAAGTAAAAATTAGTAGTTAAAGTCTTCATTTGTTTTTAAAATACTATAATGTCTATCGTTTTAGTAGTGTAAAAGTATAACGAATATTTTAATTCACAAATGTTTATTTAAAAAAACAGAAAATTAATTTATAGATATATTACAATATGTTGATTATAAGATACTTATTAAAATAATAAATCATTGATTACAATTGCCGATAGGGCCAAAAGATTAGAAATGCGAAAGTTTATTGGTTATTTCTATAACAAATGTGAGTTGTTCCGTAACAATGGAGTTGGAGATTGTCTTAAAAAAGGTCAAGTTATTTTTTTTAATATTTTAATCTCTTTTCAATTGATTTTATTCCTTTTTCGCAAACCGGCGATAGGGCTTGCATGTCAGGATCTTTTGACGTTTCAATCAATAATTTGGAATGTATAAAATATGTTTTGGCTTTTATTAACTCAACTTTAGTTGCCCTGGGGTTATCTACCAAATCAACCGCGTCATTATAATAAATCACAATCAATTGGTTTGGGTTTTGCGGGTTAAAATGATAGGCACGGATACCCGACTTTAATTCGCTATCGCGCTGGCTCAACCCGCTCATTGCTTTAATTGTATCAGTATAGTTGATGTAGGCTCCCCGTTGAGTGCTATCAATTTCATTTTTTTTAAACGTGAAGCCCGATATAGTCAATGGGTTATTTTGAAATTGCCAAACGGGGTCTGCAGGTAAATGACTGCCCGAAAAATAGCAGGGATCAGCGAGAAAATATTCTTTATGAAGTTTCTTTCTGAATATATAACTATCGCCGTTTATCGTAAGGGTTCCACATGACCAAAGCAAATCG
>CAZZUU010000485.1:0-2484 GCA_964657275.1 uncultured Mucilaginibacter sp.
GAAAGGAATAGCACACACTTTTTGGAACTGATAAACGCCGGAACAAAATTCTGCCGCACATCTGCCGATGGTTTAACTACTTTGCTGTTTGTGTACGGAGAATGATGACAACCTACAATTACAAATTTAATTGCAGGGTTATTGTCCATTGATTGCAGCTCATGGGTATACCAATTGTTTTGCGTGGCCAATTCGGGTTTCGTCATCTTGCCAAAATTGGAATTCAGCAACACCACAGCAACAGAATCGATCACCTCACTATACCCCGTAAAATTATGCATTGGGAAACGGGCCTGAAAATTCCGCTGTCCTTTGGCTGCGTTTATCATCAACTCATGGTTTCCCAAAGCTGCATAAACCGGGATATGACTGTCGGCATACCATTTAAGGTAGGCGTCTACCCTACTCCATTTTGCATCGTTATATCCTAACGATACTACATCACCAAGTATAAATAACGCAGAAGGCTTCTGTACCAGGATATCCTTAAATATCATTTCAGTTGCCTTTTGATTGTGGTCGAGCCTACGGATCAAATGTTCAATAGCGAGCGGAGCCTGGGTGTCGCTTGTAAAAGCGATAACAGTTTCTTTTTGCTGCGCAATAACGCTGTTGGCGATACAAAAGACAAAAGAAAACAGTATGAAACGGCTATAAATCCTCTTAAGCATTACCGGAATTTGTTTCAATATCAAAACTTTAATAAAGTTATGATATTAAAAGATCTTTCTGATGCAACTCTCGCCGGGAACGCATCTGGTAATTTGCCTGCTTACGTATCTTTTATCACTTCAAATTTCTTTGTGTCACTTTTATCCAGTCAACCAGCATTTTGCTTTGGTTATTTTTGATAAGATCGACGGTCGCAGAAGGCATGCCATAATAAGGTGCTGTTACACCATTTAATTTGATGGGATAAGCACCGCCCAGCGCATAATCTAAAATTAAAAACTTTTTATTGTTGAACGACCATTTACCATAGTGCTCAACCATTTGCCTGTCAACGCGAAACATAACGATGTTGTCGTATTTAAACAGCAGGCTGTCGGGCGTCCAGTCAACGGCATAGGTGTGCCAATGTGTAACATCATTAGTTGCATCAAAATATTTCCTGTTAACAAATGGTGTTTCTCCGCTATATCCAGGACCGTGAACGGCGGCGCTGGTCCAATCTTTTTCGCCGATATACTCCATAATATCAATTTCGCCGGTTTCGGGCCACGCGCCATTTCCTAGCAGCCACCAGGCCGGCCACAAACCTGAACCTGCGGTCATTTTAATTCTGGCCTCCGCTGTTCCGTACATAAAATCGAATTTATTTTTAGTGTTAATTCGTCCCGAAATAAACTCAAAATTTTTGCCATCCTTTGTTTTAAAACCGGGTGCCGAACGCGGCTGTAACACCAATGCCCCATTTTCAGCGCCTTCTGCGGCATCGCCATGTGCAATGAATACAGTAGCTGCCGAATCTACATAGGCTTGCAACTCGTTATTTACATTTAAACCGGTTACCTCAACGTTCCATTTTGAGCGGTCAAGCTGGTTTGAAGTGAAATCATCAAAAAATACAACCTTTGCTTTCGCCGGTATATCATCAGCTTCCTTTAACGGAGAGCAATTTATAAGGGGAAAAACACTGCCGAGTATTAAAATTATATATAAATATCTATATATCCTGGGTTTCATAAAGGGATAATAATGGATGCCGGCGTTAACGGCTGGTTAAGAAAAAGTCAATACCATCCGTCAGTTTAATTAAGATGGTATTGAATGCATGTTAATGTGGTTATTGATACACCCTGACGTAATCTATCTGCATCGTGGCACTGGTGAAGTTCGGGTCTACCGTACCGCCGAAATTGCCTCCCATGGCCATATTCAGAATAACAAAGAAATTACTGTTAAAAGGTAAACTGCTTGAGTTTGCCACAGTTTGATATAGCTGGTTATCGACATAGATTTTTACAGATGCAGCAGACCACACTAATGAGTAAATATGGAACTGTGTGCTGGAATTGGCGATAGTGATAGTGGCTCCGTTTCCGTTGGCGCCTGAATGGCCCGGATAATGCAGCGTACCGTATATTTTATTCAATTCGCTGCCCCGTTGTTCCATTATATCAATCTCGCCGCAGGCGGGCCATGGCGCCGTATCTACATCACTTCCAAGCATCCAGATAGCCGGCCAGGTACCAAAACCTGCAGGAAGCATTGCTCTTACGTCAACCCTTCCGTAGGTGAAATTAAATTTGCCTTTAGTGAGCAAGCGGGCTGATGTGTAAGCGCTGCCGTTATAATTCTCTTTTACAGCCGTTATTTTCAATACCCCCCCTTGAACGATAGCGTTTTCGGGATTATTGGTGTAATATTCCAGCTCATTGTTACCCCAGCCGCCCGCGCCAATATCATAGCCCCACTTAGAGGCATCAGGAGCACCATCCGTGTTAAATTCATCCGACCAGATGATGCTTAGTTTAACCGCCA
>CAZZUU010000486.1:0-2483 GCA_964657275.1 uncultured Mucilaginibacter sp.
CCAGCATTTTTTTACAGAGGCTACCTCTAATGGTGCTTTATGTCCTAATACCACCTATTTTTTTTCAGCATATATCCTGAATTTAATAATGGCCTCTGATAATAGCCCTGGTATACATCAGCCAAATATATTTTTTTCTATTGAAACCCCCTCCGGACAAGTTTTAGCTACCAGTCCAACAGGAGTAATTCCGGCGACGTCAACTCCCCAATGGGTACAATATGGGGCCTTCTTTACAACGCCCGCCAATATAACCGATGTGGTGGTTAAAATGACAAACCTTGCTCCGGGCGGAAACGGTAATGACCTTATTTTGGATGATATTACTTTCCAGGCTTGCGGTCCTGTAATTCAAGCGGGCTTCGCATCAATTACCGGTTCTACAAATCAACCGCTTTGTACTGGCTCTTCAGCCAATTATACTTTAAAAGCACAGGTTATAGGCAATAGCAATCCTACTTATCAATGGCAGTCAAATAGCAACGGCGGGGGATGGATTGATATTCCAAATGCAACGGCCAGTTCAATTGGTGTGCCATTCACCAATGCGGTTACCGGTACATATCAATATCGTGTAGGTGTAACAAATGGATCAAGTGCCCCTACCTGCCGTGTTTATTCGGGTCCTTTAACCGTAAATGTCGTGCCTTTACCTGTTGTACCTTCTATAGCGCCGCAAACAATTTGCGAGGGCTCCCCGCTTACGTTAACCGCCTCCGGTGGGGCAAGTTACGTTTGGTCGGGGCCCAATTTGGTATCGACTACGCAAAACCCTCTTGTTATTAACAACATTACACCTGCAAATGCAGGTGCATATTCTGTTGCAGCAATATCTCCGGAAGGATGCACAGGGCCGCCTACCCAGGTTATGGTTAACGTAACACCAAAAGACATAGCCGTTGTAGGAGCAAACCCGCCACCAATTTGTGCGGGTGAATCCGTCGCATTATCAGCATCGGGCGGGACAATATATAAATGGTCTCCATCGACGGGGCTCAGTAACACTGACATTGCCAACCCGATTGCAACGCCTTCGCAAACTACAACCTACTCTGTTATGGTTAGCGGGCCAAGCACCTGTAACGGCGACACCAAAACGATAACAGTGGCGGTATATCAACTTCCGGTAGCAAACGCCGGTAATGATCAGGTTTTGTTTGAGGGGCAATCCAGAAAATTAAACGGGACAGTAAAAGGAGATGAGATAGTGGGCATTTACTGGACTCCTTCAACTGCCTTAAGCGATCCAACATCGCCTACACCCATAGCCAGTCCTACTGATAACATTACATATACTTTACATGTAATATCGCAGGGTTGCGGCAGCTCAACCAGCAGTGTTTTTGTCAAGGTTTACAAAAAAATCACCATTCCAAATGCTTTTTCACCCAATAACGACGGTATAAATGATAAATGGGATATCGACGCGCTCATCACCTACCCTGAAAGCAGCGTTCTTATATACAACAGGTACGGGCAGCAAGTTTATCAAAGCACCGGCTATCCTAAACCCTGGGATGGAACCTTTAACGGGGCGCTCCTGCCGGGCGGTACTTATTACTACGTGATCGATCTCAAAAACAATACCCCAAAAATTACCGGCTGGGTTGAACTGATCAGATAGAAGATATTAAGACTAATAATAAATTGTCTTTATATGAATAGGAATCCGCGATAAGCAGCTACCTTTAAAAATGCACCACGAACATCATTTAAAAAGCTCGGACACCATCCGCGATATCGTTATCGGCATGTCCGACGGGTTAACGGTGCCGTTTGCGCTGGCTGCCGGTTTGAGCGGCGCGGTAAATTCGTCCACCATAGTGGTTACCGCCGGTATTGCCGAAATTGTTGCAGGTTCCATTGCCATGGGACTCGGTGGTTTTTTGGCCGGCAGGACCGAGGCAGATCACTATAATTCTGAATTAAGACGGGAGTATGAGGAGATTGAACGGGTACCCGAACAGGAAAAAGCAGAAGTTAAAGAGGTATTTGCCGACTTCGGTTTATCTGCAACGCTGCAGGACCAGATTGCCGATGAAATGGCGAAGGATAAAGACAAATGGGTTGATTTTATGATGCGCTACGAGCTTGGTCTCGAAAAGCCAAAGGCAGACCGTGCCACCAAAAGCGCTTTCACTATCGGCATTTCTTATATAGTTGGAGGCATTATCCCGCTTTCGCCGTATTTTTTTGAGTCTAACTCCCAAATTGCGCTGTACTATTCCTGTGCAATTACTTTGGTTTGCCTTTTTGTGTTCGGATATTTTAAGAGTAAGGTAACCGGTCAGCCTGCGTTAACAGGTGCACTAAAGGTCCTGGTTATTGGCGCTCTTGCCGCCGCCGCCGCATTTGGAATGGCGAAGTTGATTAATGGGGCTTAGTGTGGTAGAGTTAGAGATTAGCAAAAATGACTTAATGACTAATAACGCGCAGCAAATGACTTTTAAATCGGTGAAATCATAAAATACTAATGAAAAAAC
>CAZZUU010000487.1:0-2479 GCA_964657275.1 uncultured Mucilaginibacter sp.
CGAAAGTCTGAAAAGACCGAAAGACTGAAGTCCAAAAATATTTTGAAAGCCGTGATGTTAGTTCATCAGGGCTTTTTTGTTACTTTTTATTAGTAAGTAGTGGTGTCACTCTGAGGCCCTCGAAGAGTGAGCGCAAAGGCCTCGCCGAATTGGTTAGCATGGTGCATTGGCCTTCGCGCGCTATGCTTCGAGAACCTCAGCATGACATCCTTTTTGTGATTGACGAATAGAATAATCCAACAATTTCAACTCGCAACCTCCCCGCCTCCAAAATATTCTACAATTGCCTTTGCTTGTTTACCATTAACAACCTCCTGCAACTCGTCAACGGTAGCTGCCCGCACCTTTTTTACCGATTTAAAATATTTAAGCAGCTTTTCAGCAGAGGTTTTGCCGATGCCTTCAACTAATTCGAGTTCCGTTACCAATGTACCCTTGTCGCGTTTTTTGCGGTGAAAGGTTATCCCAAAGCGGTGCGCCTCGTCCCGTAACTGCTGTATTACCTTTAACGTTTCGGATTTTTTATCTAAATACATTGGGTACTGATCGTTAGGATAATAAAGTTCCTCCAGGCGCTTGGCAATACCAATTACCGTCACCTGTTTATCGATACCCAATAGCCTTAAACTCTTTAGTGCCGAAGATAATTGTCCCTTACCCCCGTCGATCACAATCAATTGCGGCAGTTCGCCGCCTTCGTCGAGCATACGGCGGTATCGTCTTAAAACAGCCTCCTCCATCGTAGCAAAGTCATCCGGCCCCACCACAGTTTTTACATTAAAGTGCCGGTAATCTTTTTTCGATGGCTTCCCATCCCTGAAAACCACAATCGCCGAAACCGGGTACTTGCCCTGGAAATTAGAGTTATCAAAACACTCGATATGCCGGGGCAGCTGGTTCATCCGCAGGTCCTTCATCATTTGGGTAAGCAAACGGTCTGTTCGTATATCCGGATTCAGCTTTTCGTATTGGTCTATTCTTTCTTTTTTGAAGAACATTACATTTTTTTGCGAAAGATCAAGCAGCTTTCTTTTTTCGCCAAGCTTTGGCACGGTAAACTTTATGGAGGTATCGTCGATATCAATATCAAAGGGTACGATGATCTCTTTTGAGTGGCTCTCATACCGGCCCCTAAACTCAGATATCGCGAGCGTTAACAATTCCTCGTCACTTTCATCCAGGCGTTTTTTTAGTTCGATGGTTTGCGTTTGGGTGATGGTACCGTTCATCACTTTCAAATAGTTAACAAACGCATATTTCTCTTCGGATGCAATGCTGAACACATCAACGTCGGTAATGGACGAATTAACCACGGTTGATTTACTCTGGTAATTTTCCAGCAGCTCGAATTTTCGTTTCAGGCGATGCGCGTACTCATAATTCAAATCGCCTACTGCCTTCTCCATATCCGCCTTGAGGTTGCGGAGCACAACGCCTATCTTACCGTTTAAAATATCAGTTATCTCAGTTATGCTATGGTTATAATCATCCTCGGTCTGGTAATTCTGGCAGGGGCCCTTACAATTGCCCAACTGGTATTCAAGGCACACTTTAAACTTACCTTTATCAATATTCTCACGCGTTAGCGCGAGGTTGCAGGTGCGCAGCGGGAAGGTTTCTTTAATAAGCCCCAGTATATTATGCATCATACTTACGGATGCATAAGGCCCCAGGTATTTTGAGCCGTCGCGAATAATGCGCCTTGTCCAGAAAATGCGCGGGTAGTTCTCGTTTTTAATGATGATCCAGGGATAGGTTTTATCATCCTTCAGCATCACGTTATACCGCGGTTGATGCTTCTTAATCATGGCATTTTCAAGCAGCCACGCATCTATCTCGGTATCAACAATAGTAAAGGTAATGTTCCGGATCTTGGAAACCAACACCCGCGTTTTGGCGTTTACATTGGTATCCTTATTAAAGTAACTGGTAACACGGTTACGCAAATCTTTGGCTTTACCAATGTATATCAACTCCTTCTCATCATCCCAAAATTGATAAACACCGGGTTTGTGAGGTATGTTCTTTAACGCGTTTCTGTAGTCGAATTTCTCCATCAGTTCATTCGTTCACTGGTTCACTAGTTCATTAGTTCATTAGTCTGCTTTGTTACAGCCGCTTTGTTTCCCCGTAAACACAGTATTATTATTGGCTTGGTTTAGAACTACCACTCGATTTCCCAATAAACTTAAGATAGGCATTTAGTTTGAGATGGATGACTTGCAGTTTCTCAAACAATAAAATAAATTGATCTTCATTTAACAGGTTTCTCGCTCGCGATTTTTTGAGCCAGTCTTTTGTTTCTATTATTGAACCCCTACTAAAATAACAAAAATTGCTAAAACTTTCTGTTAATTGATATAACTCCAAGTCTTCAAGATTATAATAACTCATAAATAAAAAAAGCTGTAACGTCAATCAGACTCTCAAATAACACTAACGAACTCTGCACCAATGAACTAATGAACCAGTGAACGAA
>CAZZUU010000488.1:0-2470 GCA_964657275.1 uncultured Mucilaginibacter sp.
GTGTTACTTAACTGCACCTGGCAAATATACAATATTCAATACTGCCCAAAATGTATCAGTACTGCCGCAAGCACCAACGTAAATTATATCGATGAAATGAAATACGGTTAACCATCAGTTTATAGGCAATAATTATCTTTACATAATTAGGGTCTGCTGAAAAACTCAAAAAGCAGGATTTATTATAAATTTTTCAGGCTGAAACGATAGCGAAAGTGAATTATTCAGCCATTGTTTCAATTCTGATACGTGCAAGGATACTAACAAAGCTATCTCGCCTTTACCTTTCGTAAGGAGACATAAGGGTGCTACCCCGGCCAGTTTGACCAGATTAAGCACCAGGAAGATGCAGGCAATCCATGATTCACTGGTAACTTTCAGACGGGCTTTGATGTTATCTAACCCATAAGCTGTCTTGCCTTGTCCGAATTTCCCTTCGATTGGATTCCTTTCTCCCGGTCTTACGTGTTGCTTTTTCACTGCCGGCGGTCTTCCTAAGGGTTTGGCCAAAAGCTTTATTCCTTTTTCTTTTAGTAGCTTTCTGTTTTCTCTGCTACAGTAAATCTGGTCTGCCAAAACTTCCTGCGGGTAATAGCCGAAACGCCGCCGGTATTGTTCAACATAGTTTATCATATGGCTGCCTTCGTTAAAAGCATCCCAACTCAGTTCATCCAAAAATGCATAGCCATCCACCAATGAAACATGGATCTTAGCACCAAACTCTACTTTAGCGGTGGTTTTACCACGCACAATAGGCCTTACATGCGGTTGATGAATACTTACAATGCGGTCTGCCACCGAATGCTCCTTAGCATCAAACATCTTTTTCTGCTGCTGATACAGCGTATGGATCACTAAAAGATATTTCTGCTGATCGGCATTGAGCGGAAACGCTTGGTATCGGTCAAGCATCTTATCGATACTTCTTAGATTCCTGGCAAGGTAACGAAGTTGTTTACCTACACCCTTCCTGATGGCTGCCCGTGATTTGTTCTTGTTTTGGGCAATCTTTAAGAACTCTTTTCTTGCCGTTTTTCTGTAAGTGCGGGGCTTCTTATGATGCAAGGCCTTATCATAAATTACATCAATGAGTTCTTCCGTCTTTTCCCTTGCATCAGATAGCAGTCCCAGATCGGTGGGATAGGCGATGTCCTGCGGACATGCCGTAGCGTCAAACAGTACACGGCCTTTATGGCCTATAACTTCAGCCGGTTGTTCTTTCTCTGTTGGTGGTACACCAGGATTGCTGTCTGCAGGCTGATTTCGGGCTGCATTGTCCTTGTCTATTGGCTTAGCAGGAGCTTTATCTGTCAGGCCTTGATACAAAGCATGAATCCTTTCATTAATGGCGTTGATCTGCTCCAGCCCCATTCGCGAACGGAACTCTACAAACAAGGAAGCATCAAACGGCGGTTCCGGATCAAAGCTCGAATAACCAAGAAAATACTGCATATACATGTTCTCGGCTATCTGGGCAACCGTTTCTCGGTCATCCAGGTTACACATGTGCTTGATGATGAGCGAACCTATTACAATCCTTGGACTTATCGGTGGCCTGCCTGTATGATTTATCCCAGCCTGTTTTGTATAAACATTACAGATTTCATCCCATGGAATCCTTTCGGCAAGAACTACCCAACGATTTGTGCGGCTTAACTTTTGTGAAAATGGCGTCTCAAAACCTGATAACACTAATTGCGACGGGCTCACAAAACTTGGGGTCGATGCACGCTTTTTTGAACCTCTTTGCATTTTTCCTTGCATTTGATTCCTCTAATTTCGTCATAACTCCATATATTTCATAATGAAAGCTATTATTCAGCAGACCTTAAATATCTTTATTTACTTGTATATATAAATATATTTATTCATATATACAGTATTTTATACTTCTGCAAGCACTTCTTTCCATGGCCGGTTAATCTTCCTGCTATACATACTGTTCGCGAATGCATTAAACTTGTAGTCATCCGGCGGCACTATTTGTTAACTGGTTATTTACCGCTGTTATTTTTCTTTGCGGCAATTAATGCCAATGCTTTTTCAAGCTCGGCGTCCTTTTTTTTAGCTGTCAAACTAAAAATGGGCGCCACATAAACATCCGGCTTTACGCCTATGCCTATAAAATCCGTTCCATCCGGGAGGGCATCACGCTTTGAGCATATCCGCACAATAAACCCTTTTGGTATTTCGAAGAACAGCGGCTGACCGGAACTCCCCGCCGTATTTTGCCCTACACGGGTAATGTTTTTGCTGCCGTTTAAATAGATCAGGAAATCTTCAGCAGCAGAAAAAGTTTTTTTTGACGTCAGCACATATACAGGCATTTTTAAACGCTTTAGGGTATCAGGTATAGCGATTGTGTCTCCCGGATGTTTGTCCCAGCTATTCCGGGTTAAATAGGCAGTCAGGGTATCTGTTTTTTTAAACACTTTGTTTGCGCTGGCCCAGGCCCTGTTGGCCGAATTAT
>CAZZUU010000489.1:0-2455 GCA_964657275.1 uncultured Mucilaginibacter sp.
ATGAAGCCGCCTTTAATTGCAGTTTTATGACCGCGCATCAGCGACTCTAGTTTATCATTGCGGTATAGCTGGTAAGTATTATATACAATCGCTTTTTCTTTATTAAAACGCTGCATCATATCGAGTGCCAGTTGGTCTATAGTTTTTTGTATCCAGCTTTCTTCTGCATCAATCATTACTGGTATGCCGGATTCAAACGCCTTCCCGCAAATAGCCGCTACCCTACCTTGTACTTTTTCCCATTCGTGCAATTCAGAATCGGTCAGGGATGAACCGGCGTCCAATTTCTCCAGTAACGAAAATCGTCCTACACCGGTTACCTTAAAAACGGTAAGCGGTATCGATTTATCCTTAACCGCCCGCTTGATGGTACGTAAAATCTCATCCCGAGTGCTGTCAAAAACCTGTTCATCATCTTCGCCTTCAATAGAATAATCCAGTATGGTACCCACACCGCCTTTATTCAGCGTCCTGATAGTGTTTTCGCACTCCCGTATCGTTTCCCCTCCGCAAAAATGTTTAAATATGGTGGCCTTTATCAGGCCCTTTATGGGTAAGCCTATATTTACAGCAAAGTTGGTGATAGGTGGCCCTATCTTCACCAAAAAGTTAATGTTAATTACCCTGAATAACCAATAGGCGCGTTTAAGATCGAGATTTGAGGAATGCCGGAAAGCGATCTCCGTGTTTTCGAAAGATAGATTTGTTTTAGCCATGTCAGTTATCACAAAATTATAAAATGCGCACCAACATATCTCATTATTCGGCGAATAGTTTATTTTTGCCGACCCAATGATCGAATTCAAGCTAACAGGCGATTATATCCCGATGATCCAACTGCTAAAAGCACTTAACCTGGTGCAAACCGGCGGCGAGGCACAAATAGTTGTAACTGAAGGTGAAGTTAAATACAACGGCGAGGTTGATCTTCGCAAACGACTTAAAGTTAAAAAAGGCGACAAGGTTGAATTCAGGGGCAAAACCATCACGATTATTTAATTTATGAACACTATTCAAAGCGATAATTATCCGATACATTTTGACAATAGCATAAACGAACTGGTTAAATTTATAAGGCAGGGCAAATACTCCAGGTTTTTTATTTTGACCGATGAGCATACTTCCGTTCACTGCCTGCCTGCGCTGACCGATCTGTTAAACGATGACGATAATTACGACCTGATAGAAATAAACGCGGGTGAAGAGAGTAAAGACATTGATTTCTGTATAGGCATCTGGAAAATGCTCATCGATTTTGCAGCAGACCGCCAAAGTTTGCTGGTAAACCTGGGAGGTGGCGTAATTAGTGACATGGGCGGTTTTGTAGCTTCCACCTTTAAACGCGGGATAGATTTTGTTCATGTACCCACTACCCTGCTCTCACAAGTTGATGCTTCAGTGGGCGGCAAAACAGGTATTGATATCAACAGCATAAAAAACATCATCGGCACATTCACACAGCCGAAAGCGGTTTTTATAGCTTATGATTTTTTAAAAACACTTCCTGCGAGGCAAATACTTTCGGGTTTGGCAGAGATGTTAAAACACGGCCTGATAGCAGACGTTGATTATTGGAATGCCTTAAAAAACAGCGATCTCAGCTTACCTTCGGCTGAATTGATTTACCGCTCAGTTGAGATAAAAAACAAGGTGGTTTTAGAAGACCCTACAGAAAGAGGGTTACGGAAATGCCTAAACTTCGGACATACCGTTGGTCATGCTGTTGAGACCAATTCGCTGCTTCATGACAAGCGGCCGCTAACGCATGGCGAGGCAATAGCTATCGGCATGATATGCGAGTCGTACCTGGCAAACAAGAAGGCAGGCCTTACCCATAGTGAGCTAGCTGAAATTGTAGCGGTAATTGGCAAACTTTATCCTAAATATGATCTTGCCAAAGCAAAGTATGATGATCTTTGTGCGATAATGCTGAAAGACAAGAAAAATCAAAACGGCAAAATCAATTGTACGCTTTTGGGCGGTATCGGTAAATGCAGTTTGGATCACATCTGCACAAATGAGGAACTAAAAGACGCACTAAGTTATTATGCGTCATTATAAAGGGGTGATTGTTTAGGTCTAAGCGACAATTTGTGGTAGATAATTCCTCAAAAAGGATGAACTTTGTATGGCTTAGGCGCTAATTAGTTGCATATGTTCCATTTTGATCATAGGGAAGAAGCAGTAATTGTATTAATCGGCCTTCTTGTGTTGCTCACCATATTAGAGATGTGGTTCAGCTACCGCGAGAACCGGCATTATTATGAAAAACGCGATACCCTTACCAATGTTTATTTAACAGCCCTTGCCTTTATGCTAAACCTGGCAGTTAATGGCAGTACGTTTTTTATTCTCAATTATGCCGCTCAATTCCGGTTGTTCACTATAACTAATATTTTTTTGTACTGGACGATCCTGGTAGTTGTTCAGGATTTTTTATACTGGGCACTACATT
>CAZZUU010000490.1:0-2444 GCA_964657275.1 uncultured Mucilaginibacter sp.
TATTCACAACTCACCACAAAACTTATTCTTCAATTACCTCAATTCCTAAAATTTTATCGCCTTGGCGAATAGCGTCAACTACATCAACATTTTCAACCACTTTACCAAAAACGGTATGGTTCCTGTCAAGGTGCGCTGTATTGGCACGGCTATGGCAGATAAAAAATTGAGAACCACCGGTATTGCGACCTGCATGCGCCATTGAAAGTACGCCGCGATCATGGTACTGGTTGCCTCCTGTTAATTCGCAATCAATTTTATAACCCGGGCCACCTCCTCCGGTACCTGTTGGGTCGCCGCCCTGTATCATAAAATTAGGTATTACCCGGTGGAAAATTACGTTGTTGTAAAATCCTGATTTAGCCAATTTTTGAAAATTTGCTACCGTATTAGGGGCATCCTTATCGTAAAATTCTACGGTCATGTCGCCCTTTTCAGTTTTGATAATCGCTTTGCTCATTTGTGTTTTTTAAAATAGTTGGCAAATGTAATAAAAGGAGGCGAAAGGAGAAAGAGAGGTCAAAGGTAAAAGCTGAAAGGCGAAAGGTTTTGAAGGAGATTAAAACCCATAATATAATTTAAAGATAAAGTGGCTTAACTATACAAGGCTGACGAAAAATGCTGATTTGTAAATTTTTTTCATGATTATTCATATTCCCTATCTGGAAATAACGGTTATGGCGAAAATCGTGAAATGTACTAAAGTCATCTATAGAAAGTTCATTGTAATAAAATAATGACTTGAAATTATTTTTTGAAAAGACAATACAGCTATCTGCGAAAAATGATGCTTTCAAATAACTTTTTATCGCAATTGAGTCCGCAGGAAATACAGGTTTAGCTTGTATGAGCGAAACCAGTAAGTCATTGAAAACTTTAACCTTGCTCCATTTATCTGTTATTGACAATTTGCTATAGGCTTTTTGCAACTCCCCGTTAAAAGTGTTATCAAAAGTATGTGAGGTAAGATGTTCGTCGTAAAATCCCCAATAGACCCGATGATCATTATCGGGAAATGGGATTGCATATATTTGGCCATTCACCCGCGATAGAATTGCTATTTGTTGCTCACTGTGTTCTGTTTCCAACAATTCCATCTTAATAGAATCTACATTATTATAAAAGCTCCTGACAAGTTTATATCTTTCAATTAAACCATGTCCGTATAAATCAGGATATTTTTTTATCAGCTGATTAAGGACGTTCTTATTATCCGATTCCGGATTTGACTTGCAAGAAATTAACAGAAAGGCGATAAATAAAACTAATATGTGGTAAGGTTTCATAAAGCCAAAGTAATTAGATTTCTTCAAATAATACCTTCAATATTTATTCGTTACATTTGAATATGAAGCGTCGCTTAAAATACCTTTTACCTTTCGCCTTTCTCCTTTCGCCGCTCTTCACACGGGCCGCTTCTATACTAATCCCAATGGACGACGAGCAAAAAGATCACCTAAAATCATACGGTATCGCCTTTTGGACTTTGAAAAAAGGCGAAGAGGTCGACTGGTTGCTCAACTATCGCGGCGGCAGCTTTATGATGAAGTATGATAAAAATGTAGAGGATGAATGTAAAATACGTGGCGTGAGCTACGAGGTTTTAGCCGATGCGAAAGTTGCCGAAATTATTACTGAAGTAAGTGACCCGTCTGTTAATATGGATGTGGTAAAATTGGAGAAAGCGCCTAAAATGGCTGTTTACTCACCGAAAAATAAGCTTCCGTGGGATGATGCGGTAACATTAGTGTTGAAGTACGCAGAGATACCGTATGATGTGGTTTATGATGAAGAAGTAATAAAAGGAGACTTGCCCAAGTATGATTGGCTGCACCTGCACCACGAGGACTTTACGGGCCAATACAGCAAGTTTTACGGAGCATTCAGGTATGCGCAATGGTATAATGATGATGTGAAGATACAGGAGGCTACGGCGCAAAAACTGGGTTTTAAAAAGGTGTCGCAAATGAAGCTGGCGGTTGCCCAGCGTATCCGCGATTTTTGTGGAGGGGGAGGTTTCCTGTTTGCTATGTGTTCGGGTACGGATACATTTGATATTGCTTTGGCGGCAGCTAATACCGATATATGCGAACCCATGTTTGACGGCGACGCTGCCGACCCGGACGCACAAACCAAATTGGATTATAATCAAACCTTTGCATTTCAAAACTTTACGCTCGATATGAACCCCATGTCGCACCAGTTTAGCAATATTGACGTAACATCAACCCGGCAAGTAGAGCGGACAAAGGATTTCTTTACATTATTTGATTTCTCGGCAAAATGGGACGTAGTGCCGAGTATGCTAACGCAGAACCATGATAAAGTAATAAAAGGTTTTATGGGTTTAACTACGGCATTTAATGAAAAGTTGCTTAAGCCCGGCGTTACCATAATGGGCGAGATGAAAACTAATAATGAAGCCCGCTACATACACGGAGAAT
>CAZZUU010000491.1:0-2441 GCA_964657275.1 uncultured Mucilaginibacter sp.
ATTAGAATATACCAACACCATTACCCAGCGTGAATCGCAGGCCCAGTTGCTTGACGATATGGACCTTGAGCGCGAACGTGGTATTACCATAAAAAGCCATGCCATACAAATGGATTATGAGCTTGATGGCCAGAAATATATCCTTAACCTGATTGATACACCCGGACACGTTGACTTCTCTTACGAAGTTTCGCGTTCCATAGCTGCCTGTGAAGGCGCATTATTGATTGTTGACGCGGCGCAGGGCATACAGGCGCAAACTATATCTAATTTATACCTGGCGCTGGAGAATGACCTGGAGATCATTCCTGTACTTAATAAAATGGACCTTCCGGGCGCTATGCCCGAAGAAGTTAAAGACCAAATTGTTGAGCTTATAGGCTGTAAGCGTGAGGAAATTTTAGCCGCTTCCGGCAAAACCGGGATGGGCGTACATGATATTTTAAAGGCCATCGTTGAGAGAGTTCCCGCACCGGTTGGCGATCCAAAGGCACCATTGCAGGCTTTGATATTTGATTCGGTCTTCAACTCTTTCAGGGGCATCGTCGCCTATTTTAAAGTAGTAAACGGCGAGATCCGCAAAGGTGACAAGGTAAAGTTTTTCGCTACCGAAAAACAATACAGCGCCGACGAAGTGGGTACGTTAAAGCTAAAGCAATCGCCCCGGGATGTAATTAAAACGGGGGATGTAGGCTATATTATATCGGGAATAAAAGAAGCGCGAGAAGTAAAGGTGGGTGATACCATAACCCACGTCGACAGGCCGTGTGAAGCCGGGATACAAGGTTTTGAAGAAGTAAAACCCATGGTTTTTGCGGGTATTTACCCTGTTGACACAGAGGATTATGAAGAGCTGCGTGAATCAATGGCCAAATTACAGCTGAATGACGCTTCCCTGGTTTTTGAGCCGGAATCATCTGCTGCGCTGGGGTTTGGTTTCCGTTGCGGCTTTTTGGGAATGCTGCACATGGAGATTATCCAGGAAAGGCTGGAGCGCGAGTTTGATATGACGGTTATCACCACCGTTCCAAACGTATCATACATTGCACATACTACCAAAGGCGAGCCCATAACGGTAAATAACCCATCGGATCTCCCCGACCCCAGCAGGATTGATTTTGTTGAGGAGCCATATATAAAGGCTACCATAATATCTAAATCTGAATATGTCGGCCCGATAATGTCTCTTTGTATTCAAAAAAGGGGCTTCATAAAAAATCAGTCGTACCTTACCGCTGACCGCGTAGAACTCGTTTTTGAATTGCCCATGGGCGAAATAGTTTTTGATTTTTACGACAAATTAAAAACGATATCCAAAGGCTATGCTTCGTTCGATTACCACCAGATAGGTTACCGGAGGTCGGATTTGGTACGTTTGGATATCCGGTTAAATGCGGAGCCTGTTGATGCGTTATCGTCTTTGATCTTTAGGGGTAACTCCTATGATTTTGGTAAAAAGATCTGCGAAAAGCTAAAGGAACTGATTCCGCGCCAGCAATTCGAAATCATCATACAGGCATCCATAGGTGCAAAAATCATAGCACGCGAAACGGTGAAAGCCTTGCGCAAGGATGTTACGGCAAAGTGTTACGGCGGCGATATATCGCGTAAGCGTAAATTGCTCGAAAAACAGAAAAAGGGCAAAAAACGTATGCGCCAGGTTGGAAATGTAGAAATACCGCAGTCGGCGTTTATGGCGGTTTTGAAACTGGATTAAATATAGAACCAGGAAGCAAGAGTCAAGACTAAACCTCGGCTTGATTTTGCGAATCTTGATTCTTGATTCTTAACTCTTGAATCTTTTAAAAAATGCAATTACTCGACGGAAAATACGTATCAGAAAAACTTAAGGGCGAAATAGCCGAATCGGCAGCAAACATCCTGGCCGAAACCGGCCGCAAGCCGCATTTGGTTGCCGTATTGGTTGGCCATGATGGGGGCAGCGAAACCTATGTGGCCAGCAAAATAAAAAATTGCGAACAGGTAGGATTTAAATCGACCCTTGTACGGTACGAAAGCGATGTTACCGAGGAGGAATTACTCAAAAAGGTAGAAGAACTTAACGCTGATGCCGATATTGATGGCATAATTGTTCAGTTGCCTTTACCAAAACATATTGATCCTGAAAAAGTAACAGAAAAAATTGATTACCGTAAGGATGTGGATGGCTTCCACCCGGTAAACCTGGGGCGTATGCAGCGTAACCTGCCTTCATTTATCCCGGCAACACCTTACGGCATTACTATGATGTTAAAGGAATACGGCATTGAAACCGTTGGGAAACATTGTGTTGTAGTGGGCCGCAGTAATATTGTTGGTTCGCCTATTAGTATATTAATGGCACGTAATACCTACCCGGGTAACTGTACAGTTACCGTTTGTCACAGCCGCACGCCTGATATAAAAAGCATCACGCTCCAGGCCGATATTTTAATTGTAGC
>CAZZUU010000492.1:0-2408 GCA_964657275.1 uncultured Mucilaginibacter sp.
TGGCGTCCAATATGTTTTAAAACTATAAGTTGAGGATGTGGAAGTTTCAAGTATGTATTCGTCTCCGTCGAAGCCTTGTGACCAGTTTTTTATAAATTTATCACTTGGTATTTCGGCAATATGTTTTATGAGATCGAATACTTTTTTTGCAATTGCTGTGTCTAAAAATACTTGGCTTGAATACGTTTTTGAGGGTTTTTGTTGATTTATCTTTTCGTCATAAGCATACGAGTTGGTAAAATTGGTAATGAGGCCGCTATACATTATTCCATCCAGGCTCCAAATATCTACAGCTTGTTGATCAGACCAAAATCGAAAATGGAATTTATCCGTTGATGAAATCAGTTGTGTAAGTTTTAACTTTTCACATTTTTTCCGTTGCAGATTATACCAAAACGTAGTATCGCCGGACAGTACCTTAGTGCTTTGCGCATAGATGCAAATAGCAAAAAAGATAAAGAAGCAGGTGAGAATAAAGATTTTCATGTAATAATACTAATGTAGCTTATTAAATTAAATCCAAATAAGATTAGTGTAATTTTACCCGTTCGTCATAGTGGGGAACGAAGCAATGTGTGACTTGCAAAGCCGCCCTGCATAGTTTAGAGATTGCTTCGTACCTCGCAATGACGTTATTAAAAAGCCCTCCCCTGCGGGGGAGGGTTAGGTGGATGCTTATTTCCCAAAAGTAGGGCAGCCGCAACCGCCGCCAAATATCCCGCAGGATGAAAAGCTGACCACCAGTAATATGATCGCTAAAATAATAAGTTTATTTTTTACCATAATTTATACCCGCTGCTGTTACCAATACACTAAATATCCCCATACCCGCGCCAACAGTATCGGCAAACAGGTCATTCCAGTCGCCATCGCGCCAGGTAAAAACCTTCCATTGCAATAATTCAATACTACCGCCGTATGCTACGGCTATCATAAATATCACCACTATGTATTTAAACGGCAAAACATGGTAATTATGTTGCCTTATAATGCCGTTGCAATAAAAAATTACCAGCACAAAAAAGAAACCGCAATGCACCAGCTTATCAAAGCCCGGGAAAAATATAGGCGACTGTGTAATGGTGCCCAAATGGATGGTACAAAGCGTAAAAATAAATAAGGCCCACAAAATTGCAGGCCAGTAATATTTTATAACAGGGCCCACTTAAACGCCGATTATTGATTTGTATTCATCGGCCGATAATACACCGTCAACATCACTTGCATTTTGCAGGGTTATTTTAACCATCCAGCCATCACCGTAAGGGTCGCTGTTCACCAGTTCGGGCTGGCTGTCGAGCAAAGGGTTGGTTTCGCTCACGGTACCGTTAACCGGCATAAACAGGTCCGAAACCGTTTTAACGGCCTCAACCGTACCGAAAACTTCTTCTTTAGCCACTTCTTTTCCCACCGATGGTATATCGATGTAAACAATATCGCCTAACTCGCCTTGCGCAAATTCGGTTATACCGATATAAGCCTCGTTACCATCAATTTTTATCCACTCGTGGTCTTTTGTGTATTTTAATGCAGCAGGAAAATTCATTTTGTTTATTTTGTGTCGCCAAAAATAATAAAACTTAATTGAACACAATAATTTAACATATATTAAGGCTTCAATTAAGCACCATAAAAACCTAATGGCGCACGTTATGTTATTATGGCAATAATACCCCGGTTAAAAATGAAAAATATAAATGCAGCACTCATTATATTACTGGCAATCTGCTGCTTGCAAGCCTGCAACAGCGCTGTAAAAAGCAACAGTAAGGCAGATGTAGACACCGATACCGACGAAGTTACTGCCGTGCAAGACACATCAGTGAAACTAAATTTGATAGTTGACAAGGAAGATTCGGCATTTGCCGTTGAAGCGGCCAATGGAAATTTAGAAGAAGTTATGCTGGGTAAACTGGCCGTTACCAAAGGCAAAAATAAAAAGGTAAAGAATTTTGGCGCCATGATGGTGAAAGACCATAGCAAAGCCAACGATAAATTAACGGCAATAGCTAACGATAAAAAAATTACTTTACCGGCAACGCCGGATGCGGATGCGAAAGAAATGCTGAGGCAATTATCGCAAAAATCGGGCATCGGGTTTGATAATGCGTATATAAAAATGATGATGGACGACCATACAAAGGATGTTAAGTTTTTTGGTGATGAATCAAAAAAACTGGAAGACCCCGACCTGAAAACATTTGCGGTAAAAACGTTGCCCGTGCTGCAAAACCACCTGGATGCTATTAACGCTATACACGATAGCATGAAGCAATAATTTAAATTAAATGTCGAAACCTATTGTTACCGGAATATTGGCCTACGGAATGTCGGGAAGGATATTCCATGCGCCGTTTTTAGCCACAAACCCCGAATTTAAGTTAAAGGCGATTGTAGAGCGGCATGAG
>CAZZUU010000493.1:0-2395 GCA_964657275.1 uncultured Mucilaginibacter sp.
CACAATTTCATCATCGGTTGCCTTATTAAGCATGTTATCATTCAAAGATATCCGGGCGGTCCCTGCAAAACCGGTGACGCTCGCATTAAAGTCCTTTGTCTGTTGCGACTCATTGTAAACATAGATGTCATTGACGTCAATTTGGTTTGCCCTGGCCAATGATAACACGCGATCTCGTAGCGGACTACTTTTTATGGGCTTAAAGTTATTGAAAAGCGGGGCGACAAAAATCGGATAAATGATAATACTTAAAATTAGAAAAATGACAGTGGCACCCGAACCCCAAATCCACCAGCTTTGCTTTACTTTCCTGAACATGGCATATATCAATAAGAAAAATACCCCACCTAAGCAAAGTTCTACCAAAAAAGTTAATATATCGTCTGTAAACCATTCGAAAAAGTTTTGATTGGAAAAGCCGTACTGGTGCTCGCGAAAATAATTTTGGTATATATCCAGGGGAAAAGATAGTACATAGAGGAGTGATATATAAAGCACGATATAGATTAGGTATCTCAGGTTCCTGTTCTTCACTTTGACTGATAGCCTTTGGATGTAAGCCGAGAGCCCTCCGAACAAAAATATCCAGGCTATAACAGCGGAGCAAACAACATTCCATAACAGGAGCCAATGCCCGCCTTCGGTATAATTATCAGCTTTAAGGCGCTTATTTGCAGGAATAGCCTCTAACAATTGACTGGTAATTTTTTCAGGGTCAAACTTTGTATTAGTTATAGCAGCTTGCTGAGCAGTCAATGGAGCAGATTGCCCTTTTGCAAAAAAAAAGGGTAGCATACAGAAGAAAAGAATTAAGCCGGCTTTCATAGCTATTTAATTTAATGATGTCAAAATTAAAATACGGGTCTGAGTAAAACTTGTATAAATGCGCAATGCAAGTGTCTTTCATGTCGCTGCGTTCTATACTCGAACCATATCCCACTCATTAAACTGTATAATTTATTTATTCCGCTTTCGTTGTAAAAATAAATAAAATATTTCGAAAAACTTGTTTTATCGAAATATTCATATATTTGCCAAGTATTAAAAGGTAATCTCTTAACACAAAGCCGGTACAACATTAGGCGACTTGTCTAATTGTTCACGCGATTAATTCATTTCAAGATATATAAGGATTCGCCTGGTTATACGATGATGTTATTAAATCTCAAAAACAATATGATAGCAAGAATATGGCACGGAATGGTGCCCAAAGAAAAATCGGAAGATTATCATCAGTTCCTGTTAAATAAGGGGCTCTCGGATTACAAAATAACCCCCGGCAATCGCGGGGTATTCGTATTAAAACGGGATAAGGATAATGTTACCCACTTTTACACCCTAACTTTTTGGAAGGATATCGAATCAATTGAGTTGTTTGCAGGTAAAGATGTCCTAAAAGCGAAATATTATCCTGAAGACAACGACTTTTTGTTGGAGTTTGAAGATGAAGTTACCCATTTCGATGTACTGGTGTCACCGTCTGCTTTTGAAAATCTGCCTTTTATTGAATGATAGAGACAACAGGAAAGCCACTTACAGTCCAAAAAAGAGTCGTTTAATTTTTTTTTAATTTAATCCGGGATGCGATTAACGTATCAGCAAAATTTTATAATATGACGCCGACAGAACTCATTACGTTAAACTTTGAAGAAATCAGGAGGCGCAGCATCATTCTGTGGAAAGCGATGCCCGAACCGTTGTTCTATTGGCAGCCGGACGCCACGGCGATTAACAGTATCCAAATGGTTCGCCATGTTCTGGAAAGCGAACACGATTTCCACAGGATCATAGAAAACCGAGGGTCAGCCGGATTAGCTTTCACGTCACCCTGGGAAAACAAACCTTTAGTATCCATTACAGAAGAAATTGAATTCGCCGAACCGTTCCGATTGCAATTCCTAAGTTATTTGCAGTCGTTTTCCACGGGCGATTTATCCGAAATAATTATTACCCGCACGGAACTTGGTCAGACAAAAAATCTGGGCGATTACCTGTTGAGGGTGGCTTATCATGAGGCCGTACATTCCGGCCAGTTCTTGTCTTACTTGAGGACATTAAATGTGGAGCGGCCACAGATCTGGGATTAAAAAATCCTTTGGTTTTAACCATTTATCAACTGATATGAAAAACACTAAAGTCGCTATTCCCAGGGGGGTACCTTATATTGTAAGCAGTGAATTGGCCGAGCGGTTCAGTTTTTTTGGCATGCGAAGTATATTAGCCATTTTTCTCGTGCATCAATTTCTAAACCCACAAGGTCTGAAGGCACTTGATCCAGTTGCCGAGGCCAAATCAAATGCCTACACCCATGCCTTCAGCAGCCTGCTTTACTTTACGCCATTTCTCGGAGCAATGCTTGCTGACTGGTTCTTCGGCAAATACAGAATTATACTTG
>CAZZUU010000494.1:0-2382 GCA_964657275.1 uncultured Mucilaginibacter sp.
TAACTCTTCAAAGTCCAGGCAACGGTAGGGGACTAATGAATTATGGGTTAACTTTAATGGATAAACGAAATTACTTTTTAGCTGATCATTATTTTAAAATGGCAAAACAATTAGACCCCACCTACAATTTGTTATACATTAATATTGGTGTTTTGGCTGATCATTTAAACAAGCATGTTGAAGCCGAAAGAAATTTTTTGTTTGCTATCGACCTTGACCCTAAATTTTTCGATTCGTACTATTATTATGCCCAGTCGCTGGTGAGAAATGGAAAACCCGAAAGGGCCAGGCCAATAGCTGAAAAGGCACTTGCGCTAAATCCATATTCAGAGAAAACGTTAGACATGTTGATGGATATTTATGATGAAATGGGTTTTTGGGATTTAGTTACAAAAACAGCTCAAAGCAAATTGGCTATTGTATCGTCAGATCATACTGCCATGGTTTATTTGCAGGCCGCTCATGATCATCACGAAATAATTAAGGATGAAGAGGGTAACGTCCCGACTACCGAAGCCAATTATTTATGGCTAAGCCTTAGGTGTTACAATAATGGACTGTATCAGAAATGTATAGCTGCATGCAACGAGGCTTTAAAAATGAACCCGCAGGATGCCGATGCTTATTGTAATATCGGTGCGGCTTACAACAAATTGAATAAATGGGGCGATGCCGTGGTAGCTTTAAAAAAGGCACTTAAAATTAACCCCGAACATGCGCTTGCAGCCGGAAACTTAAAGCTGGCCGTAAGTAAACTTAATAATCACTAATTCAATTATTTACTGAGCATTATAAAAATACCGGTTAAAACTATAAACGCCCCAAAAGCCTGTTTAATGTTCAGCGTTTCTTTTAAAAAGAAATGATTAGCCAGCAAAATAAATATAACAGAGGTTAGCGTAATAAACACAGCAATTGTTGTAGAACTACCGGCAAGGTAAGGTATCTTTAGTAAGGTATTGTTAATTAAAATAAATGATATCCGGGATAGTATAGCGAGCGACATTGATAATACGAATTTCCAGTTTATGATCAATAACGCAACATTTTTCAATTGAAATAAGTTGCCGGAAATAAGGTTTCTATCTCCCAGCAATACAATAGAGAAGGCGGTTGAAAGGCAATAAACCAATACCAGGGCAGAGAGTAAAGTAATCATATAAAAATGCGGTTTTTGAGCTTTATTTATTTCTGACATTATGAGCGCTTTAGTGGTGCGTTGTTATGCAAGTGGCCTGTTGCATAAAGATGCGACCAAATATTCCCCATACGGTTTCCCCAAATCATTTTAAACATAGCTAATTCTTCTTGCCCTCTTATGCCTTTTGATAGCTGGTTAGTAGTTTCTGATTCCAGATGAATTCTATGGATTAATAATTTTCTGTTAACGAAACCGAACGCGCCTTTTTGCGCTGCTAATTGATACCACGCATACCAGTCCAAAACGCAGCTGTATACCGGCGAAAAACGGAAATCGCTGATTGATTCTAAATTTAATGTAACCGATGGACAGCAAATAGGATCGCCAAATGACAGCGAAAGCTTTTTCAAAAATATACTATTAATGCTGTTTTTTATTATAAATGGCCAAAGCATCACTTTTTTAATAATGCTGTTTAAAGAAGTGCCAACTCTTTTATCGTTAACCAGATCGTAATAATCTGTAAACACTAAAAGCACTGGAGGGTTCTTCTTGTTGTCGAACGCCTTAATTATACATTCTGTGTAAGATGGCTCATAGATATCGTCCTGGTGAGCTATAGTCGCAAGAGATGTTTTTACTTTTGAAAGCCCGAAGTTCCAGTCACTTGCTATTCCTTTTTCATTATTTATGTAGTAATCTAAGCTATATTTTTCAGCAACTTGGGATAAATAAGTTGACGGGGTTGATGTGGTGATAATAACGGCGCTTTTAACAGTTTGATTGATCAGGCTTTGAATGCATTGCTCCAGAAATATCGACTCACCAAAAGCCGGGATAACAAATGTGTGCATCGTACTTTTATCAGCTTATTTTATCAACCTTATCATTATGGTTTTGTCCCAAAAATTGCCTTTATCGTTGTTGGAACTTGAAAGTACCAAACTATCAAAATTATAAGACAATTTAAAGATGATTGTGGCGGACCACACAATTTGGCAATTTCAGTAGGGAAAATAAGTCACCTGCGTTTTAAATCACTCTACCTTGTAATGGTAAACCTGCCGGCCCAGGTTTCCACTAGCATCTATTCCTTCTATTACTACGCGATAAATTCCAGCGCCGTCGGCATTGTAATAATCAAATGAGGCTTCACCATCTTTACTCGTTATTAACTGCGGGTTCCAGTATACGGTAGATCGTAGGTCCTTTCGGGCAAAGCCTGTAACGGGATGATCATA
>CAZZUU010000495.1:0-2367 GCA_964657275.1 uncultured Mucilaginibacter sp.
TAACCTTTTTATCCCTGTGCGAAACGGTTTTTAACTCCTTTGGCTTGTGGGAGGTGTCGGGTTTTAATTTTTTGAGGCTGTCGGCGGCAGTTGGTTTTCCTTTGCCATGCGCCTTATAATTTTGCAGATCAGGGAGCAGGTTTTCGTTCATGATATAATCCATTTCTCCCTGCGGTTTAGTAACGGTACCCCTCAAATATTTTTCAACAATATAACTGGCTATCGGCGCCGCGTATGATGCGCCGTAACCGGCATTTTCAACAATCACCGCGATGGCGATTTTGGGATTGTCGCGCGGGGCAAATGCTACAAAAATGGAGTGGTTTTTACCGTGCGGGTTTTGGGCCGTTCCTGTTTTCCCACACATCACAATCCCGGGTATCCGTGATGCCGCCGCCGTTCCGCTTTCCACTACGCGCTGCATACCATCAATTACCGGTGTAAAATATTCCGTGTCTATACCCACGTAATTTTTTTGGGTGTATTCCGCTTTTGTTATTTGCTTGTCGCCGATAGCTTTTATGAGGTGGGGTTTATAATAATACCCCCGATTGGCAATGGTACATTCGATATTAGCCATTTGTAAGGGGGTGGATAATAGCTCGCCCTGCCCGATAGCCAACGATATGATGGTGCTTGCGCGCCAGTGGTTTTCTCCAAAAATTTTATCGTAATGCAATGGGGTAGGCACGTTCCCTTTTTTCTCGTTCGGCATATCCACATCCAATTTAACACCAAAGCCAAATTTATTTACTTCATCGCGCCAGTTGATAAATGTTTGGCGGGTATTTTTAGCGCCATTGTTATTGATCAGTTTATCAAAAACATTGCAAAAATAGGTATTGCATGACATGGCAATCCCCTTACGGAGATCGGTTATACCATCGTAATGCTCACAATTTACCCGGTGATTACCGGCCATATAATAATGCGGGCAAAAGAAAGTAGTTTGCGGCGTAATTATACCTTCCTGTAAAGCAATCAGGGCATCCAGCGGCTTAAATGATGACCCGGGCGGATAATAGGCCTGTATCGGCCGTATCAAAAGTGGACTGTATGGATCGTTATACATTTTTGCGGCGTTGTTTCCACGTTCGCGGCCAACCATCAGGTTAGGATCATAAGTGGGGCTGCTTACAAAGCACAGGATTTCACCCGTCGACGGTTCAATAGCAACAATACTCCCCACCTTATTTTGCATCAGCTTTTCACCGAGTTTTTGGATGTTGATGTCGAGCGATGAGGTTAACCGTTGTCCTGCAACGGCAGCAGTATCATACAGGCCGTTGGCATAATGCCCTTTAGGTTTATTGCGCGAATCAACCATCAGGTTTTGTACGCCGCGCTGGCCCCGCAATACGGCCTCGTATGACCGTTCAACGCCTGTAATGCCGATGTAGTCACCCGGGCGATAATAACCGTTCGACCTCTTAATATCGCGATCCGTTGCTTCGCCGATAAACCCTAAAAACTGTGCAGCCACAGAATCAGGATAGGCGCGTAAATAACGGGTGGACGAAAAGAACCCCGGAAATTCCGATAAACGTTCCTGCAACGAAGCATAAGTTTCTGCCGAAATTTGTTTTTCGAAAATGGACGACAGGTTAGGGGAGTACTTCATGGCTTTCGCCCAGCGTTTGTCAAACTCGGCCCTGTCGATGCTTAATAATTTGCAAAACTCTATTGTATCAAATGGTTTTACCTGTTTGGGTATCACCATAATATCGTAAAAGGGCTCGTTTTGAACCAGTATTTTACCGTTTCTATCAAGGATAGGGCCGCGGGCCGGATATTGGATTATTTGCCGGCGAACGTTATTACTGGCATAAATAGCGTAGCGGTCATCAATGATCTGGATATAGAATAACCGCGCCAGCAGAATAATGATAATAGTAATAAAAATCCCCGCTATGACGTACCGCCGCTCAAAAAAACTGTTCATTTACGCTCTTTCCTTCTGAAAAATAACAACCCTGAAATTAGTATTAAAAATACAGTAAATATTGAACTCAATAATACGCGGCTTAGTGTATATTCTAAATCAGAAAAATTTAGTACTTCGAGGTTGAAAAGAAAAAAGTGATGAAACAAGGTTAATACAGCAGTATAGGTGAAAAACCACCTGAAACCCATAATACTCAATGTAGGCTCAGGCTCATTGTCGAAACCTTCTTTTTGAACGGTGATGCTTATAAATAAAATTCTGACAAATGCCAGCAGCACACATGCAGCTGCATGTAAGCCGGGCGTATCATAAAACGCATCGATTGTTAAGCCAATAATAAATGCAAGGGGAAAGAGCAAGAAGTTAGGCGTTTCAAATGGCAGCAATAAAATAAATAGAATGTACAAATAGGGGGTAGAAAG
>CAZZUU010000496.1:0-2309 GCA_964657275.1 uncultured Mucilaginibacter sp.
GTGACATTTGCGCTATCGCCCGGAGCTAAACCGTGTGGCAAACTCACATCGCCTTTGCTAACCAAATTTCCGTTACCCTTAATTGTCCAGGTGATATTAAAGTCTGATAGGTTGGTAAAAAAGTAAGCGTTTTTTATACAAAACAGGCCTTTTGCAGCATCAGCACTTTTGAACTTTATATTTTGATAAACCTTCTTCACTTCAAATAAGGATGGCTTTGGCGTACGGTCGGGAAAAACGAGGCCTTTGATGGAAAAAACGCCATCGCTTGGCGTACCTACAGGAGAGAGGTCGCCGCCGAAACCGTAAAACTTTTTACCATCAGGCGCGGTTTTGAGCATACCCTGGTCTACCCATTCCCAAATAAATCCGCCCTGTAATTTTGGGTGATTTTCTATCACGTCCCAATAATCCTGCAAGTTACCTACGCTGTTGTTCATGGCATGGGCGTATTCAACCATAATTAATGGGCGTTTATCATCACTTTTTGAATAATCGATAAGATCGCTCAGGGTATGGTACATCGGGCATACAATGTCTGTGAAAGGACCTGTCCATTCCTGTTCATACTGCACGGTTCGCGTTTGGTCGTGGTCTTTTAGCCATTGATAGGTTTTATGAAAGTTAGGGCCTATACCAGCCTCATTACCTAGCGACCATGAAATGATGGACGGATGGTTCTTATCCCGCTCAAACATCCGTCGCGTACGGTCGAGGTGCGCAGGGTACCACGAAGGTGAATCCGCTGCCGGGTTTCTCATATTATAGTAATATGGCTTGCCGATGTATTTCCCAAGCCCGTGAGACTCAATATCTACTTCGTCAACAACATATAAACCATACTGATCGCATAAATCATAAAAGCGCGGGTCGTCAGGATAATGGCTGCACCTAACGGCATTGATGTTGTATTCTTTCATCAGCCTTACATCCTTCAACATGCCCTCAAGTGTTACCACATGGCCGGTAATCGGGTCATGCTCATGCCGTGTAACGCCTTTTATGTAAATGCGCTTACCGTTTACCAATAGCTGGCTGTTTTTTATTTCAAGCCGCCTGAAACCTACATGCTGCAATACAACCTGCTGCACTTTGCCGCTTGCATCCAGCAGTTGTATGAACAGGTTATAAAGATTCGGCTTTTCTGCGCTCCATTTCAGCGGGTTTTTAACCGTGCGCGAAAAATTGAACGCCGGTATGGTATCTTTTCCTGCTGCATAGGGCTCAGTATCCGAAAATACCAGTGCTTTACTATTTTGATCAACCAATTCAATTTTTACCTTTCCGGCCGGGTGCTTCGCTACGAAATTCCTCAACTTTAATCGAAGGTTAAACACGCCATCTTTATAGTCGTCGGTTAAGCCGGCATTAATTTTATAGTCCCAAACGGAGGTCTGCGGAAGCGCATATAAAAACACGTCGCGCTCTATGCCGCTAAAACGCCACATGTCCTGGTCTTCCAGCCAGCTGCCAGCATTCCAGCGGTAAACTTCAACGGCAATATCGTTTTGGCCAGGCTTCACATCGTTGGTTATATCAAACTCTGCCGGGGTTTTGCTGTCCTCGCTATAGCCTATCTTTTTACCATTTACCCAAACATAAAATGCAGAGTTAACGCCTTTAAAATGCAGGAAAATACGCTGTCCTGAAAATTTCGGGTTAAGGTTGAATGTCCTTTTATAAGATCCGACAGGATTAAAAACTTCCGGCACACCGGGAAACGTAGCAGAAAAGGGATAGCTGATATTGGTGTAGTAACCTTCATCATAACCATGCAGTTGCCAATCGGCCGGCACCGGCATCGTCTTCCAGTCGTGCGTATCAAAATCTTTTTTGAAAAAGTCTGCCGGTCTTTCAGAAGGGTTCCGACTCCATTTAAAAAGCCAGTTGCCGCTTAATAATTGATAACCTGACGTGGGAAGATAGGTCTGCTTTAAAGCTTCTTCCTTAGTTTTATAACTCATAAACGAAGCATGCGGTTGCTCGGCATTTACCTGGAATATTTTATAGTTTTTCCATTCCTG
This sequence comes from uncultured Mucilaginibacter sp., assembly GCA_964657275.1. Lineage (GTDB taxonomy): Bacteria > Bacteroidota > Bacteroidia > Sphingobacteriales > Sphingobacteriaceae > Mucilaginibacter. The sequence goes on from CAZZUU010000496.1 coordinate 2,025, forward strand.
GTTATCCTGGCCAAAAACAGGGTTTAATCCTGCCAAAGCACATAAAAAGGCAAAAACAACTAATTTTTTGTTTGTTTTTTTTACGATGAACTGCATGCTGCGAAATATATTTAGGTAATGATATTTTGGTTTACAATAGGGCCGGTAATGGCGGCGCCCAAAACTACAAATAGTTAGGAGTTTTAAATAAATTATTAAAGAAACACGTTAATAAGTTAGTTGCACCTTAGTAAACCATTTTAGCCTCTACCACATATAACCACGACTTTAACCGTTCATTAAATG
>CAZZUU010000497.1:0-2308 GCA_964657275.1 uncultured Mucilaginibacter sp.
CCCTCGGTACCACAAACCGATGCTCTAACCAACTGAGCTACATCTACCGTTTTGTCCAAAGGATTCCTTCGGAGGAGTTTGCAAAAATAGAAATCTCCGGGCTATTTGCAAAGTCTTTTTTCGATTAGTTGGAAGGTTGTGTAACTCATCCAATCTAACTTAATCCAACTCATTCCTCCAAAGGAGTCCGTTGGACAACCAATCAACTAAATTTACAATCCACTTACCCGGTATCGGTAACAGATAGGTATTTTTGTAATATGGCAGAGCAATTGATAGAACTTAACGTAACCGGGATGCATTGTAATAATTGTGCACTGTCTATCCATAAATTATTGGAGAAAAAGGGTTTGCAAAATATCCTGGTTGATTTTGCCGGCGAAGAAGTTAAGTTCTCAAATGCCAGCGACGCGCAACTCCCCGGTATTATAAAAGACATTGAAGGTTTAGGATTTAAGGTGGTTGACGACCCGGCACTGCATCAGCCTTCATTTTATGAGAAGGTCGAAAATAAGTTTTTATTCTGCGCTATTTTTACTGCTCCACTGCTGCTTAACATGGTTCTGCCCTGGCATTTTTTACATCAGCCAATCGTGCAGTTACTTTTATGCTTGCCTGTATTTGTAGTCGGGTGCCTGCATTTTGGTAAAAGCGCGTGGAGTTCTGTTAAAGGGGGCGTGCCAAATATGGACGTGCTGATATTTGTAGGCTCATCTGCAGCATTTATTTACAGCCTGATTGGCACGATTGAAGGTTTGGGCGAGCGTTACCAGTTTTATGAAACCTGTGCCACTATTATAACCCTCGTCCTCTTAGGAAATGTATTTGAGAAACGGTCCGTAACGCAAACTACTTCGGCGGTAAAGGATCTGGTAAAAATTCAACAGGTAAATGCCAATCGCATAATAGATGGCGAAATTGAAGTGATCAGTGCGAAGGATGTGCGTCCCGGTGATACTTTGATAGTGAATGAGGGTGATAAAATACCCGTTGACGGGGATGTGTTATCAGGCAATGCGTCCGTTAATGAAGCCATGCTCACCGGCGAAAGCATGCCGGTCGAAAAAGAAAAATACGACAAAGTGATTGGAGGTACTGTAGTTCAACGTGGGAATATAAACATGATTGCTACCAAAGTTGGCTCAAATACCGTGCTGGCGCAGATTATCGAATTGATGAAGAAAGCGCAGGCAGCAAAACCGCCGGTGCAAAAGCTTGGCGATAAGGTTGCGGCAATATTTGTCCCTGCCGTGATCTTAATAGCAGCGATAACATTTGTGCTTACCTACTTTATTGGCCATTCAGGTATTCAACATGCTTTAATGAATGCCATTGCAGTATTGGTGATCTCGTGCCCCTGCGCTATGGGGTTGGCCACTCCGACAGCCGTTATGGTGGGTCTGGGCCGTGCAGCCAAGAACGGCATATTGATAAAAGGCGGAGATACCATCGAAGCCGTTGCCCATACTAAATATGTGGTATTTGACAAGACAGGTACGCTTACCACCGGAAAATTTAGCATTAATGACATCAAAGCCGAGCAGGATATTAGCCTGGAGCAAATAAGGGGGATAGTTACTGCTATTGAAGAAAGATCAAACCACCCGATTGCAAAGTCGTTGGTTAATGGGTTGAAGGCGTTTCCTCAAACAAAACTTATACTAAAATCTGCCAGTGAGGAGAAAGGCCTTGGGATGCGTGCCGAGGACGTGGAAGGCAATAATTACTTTTTAGGATCCGGGAAATCTGTGAACGAAAATGATTTTAACCTGTCGCTTTATAAAAATCAAAAGCTGCTGGCCCAGATAGCCATTGAGGATGAAATTAAACCGGAAGCGGCATCGCTGATAGCGCAGCTAAAAAAAATGAATATTATACCGGTGTTACTAAGCGGCGATAAAAAATACCGGTGCCAGGAAGTTGCTAAGCTTATAGGGATAACCGAGGTTCACTCCGAAAAGTTGCCGGATGAAAAGCTGGCGGTAATTGACATCTACAAACAAAAAGGTAAAACTATTATGATAGGCGATGGCATTAACGATGCCCCTGCCCTAACCCAGGCTGATGTTGGCGTATCTATGAATGATGCCAGCCAGGTTGCCATACAATCTGCAAGGGTGATCTTATTGAATACGGATCTGCATTCTGTGGTTAAGTTTTTACAGATTAGTAAACACACCATGCTCACCATTAAGCAAAACCTGTTTTGGGCATTCGCTTATAACATCATAGCCATTCCAATTGCTGCTTTGGGTTTCCTTAACCCGATGGTTGGTGCCTTCGCGATGGCATTTTCGGATGTTGTGGT
>CAZZUU010000498.1:0-2286 GCA_964657275.1 uncultured Mucilaginibacter sp.
CTTTGCTTCTGCCGGTTTCTCTGTCACTAATTAATTTAACGGTGCTTACTTCACCATAAGCTTCGAAAAGCTCTCTTAAATCGGCTTCCTGTAATGAAAACGGAAGACTTCCTACAAATATGTTCATTCAAATTTAGTTTATAATGGGTAAGTCTACTTTGCTTACCTCTTTTTGTTAACATCAAATATAGTAATAGATATTTGATGTTAACTGTTACAAATTATAAATACATAATAGTTATTTTAAAATAACTGTTAAATAACCATTTTAACCAGGTAATGTTTGCCATTTAAAGTAAAATTATCGCCCGTTTTTTGCCCTTTAAGCTTTAATCCAATAGGGGAGGCTGGCGAAACCGCAAAATAAATTTCGTTATTAAACGTTAAAGTTCCTGCGCTTATGGCAATATAAAAATTACCATTATCTGTAATTATCAAACTACCTGTTTCGGCAGCGGCGGAACTGGCAGTTACACTTAGTTGTGTCAAAGCTATTTTTAACTTATTGGCCTCGTTTAATTGCGCCATATTCCGGTTGGTTTCCTGCTGCATCATTTCCCGCCCTGTCTCATATTTATCGCCCGCGCTGCTTTTGGTATCGTCGTTCGATGCTTTTTGCGCCTCGTTAATAGCCAGTTGAGCCGCTTCCATGCGGTTTTCGACGTATATAAGGCATTGTTTATATAGCTCTTTCTTTAATTCGCTCATTACCACACTGTAATTTAACGGCTAAAATGCGAAAAAGACAAATAATATATAATTCGGTTTGAAAGACATTTGATGATTTGACCCTGGCTATTGCTTTTGCATAAGGATGGATGGAAGATTACTCCGTTTTGATACGGCTATAAGTTAGTAAAGTATTGATTCCCGTACTTAATACCAATAGTAAAGTTTACTAAACCTGAGTAAATCAGCCAATAAACAACCTGGTCCTGTAACGTCCTAAAATAGGTTGACTATTATTGATGATACAAATTTGTTAAAAACTCAAACATCCACGAAAGATGTTTGAGTTTTTTTATAGGTTTTAATTTTAATAGTGTCTTGTTGATGCATTTGATCAGGGGTTAGCATACAACAACTCAAATGTGGCCTTAAAACATTGTAGGCGTATATGCTTTCGTTGACCTGTATCAAAGCTTCACGATAATTGTCGAGTAATTCTGCCAATCCAAATTCATCTTTGAGTATTCCATTAACTCTTTCAGCAACAGCATTGTCGTAAGGGCTTCCATTCTCTGTCATGCTGACGATAATGTTGTTTTTTACCAGGCAGTCAATATAAAGCTTGCTACAATATTGTAATCCTCTGTCAGAATGATGGACCAGGGGCAAATCCTTGTATCTGCGGCTTTTTACAGCCATTTCCAATGCTTTGAGTGTTGAGGCAGCTTCCATATTATTACACAGTTCATAGCCCATGATCTGCTTGGAATAGGCATCTGTAACCAAGTGCAGGTATACATTTCCGTCTTCTGCTGTATCTAAGTAAGTTATGTCTGCAACCCATACCTGTTCGGGTCTGCTGATAGTGATATCTTTAATAATATTGGGGTACTTACGCATCCAGTGTTTTGAATTTGTTGTAATGGTATAACGCCTTTTTTTATAAATTAATAACCCTTGTGCTCTTAGCCAGCAAAACAGTTGATCCCTGCCTATACTTATTCCCTTGTTTTTCAATAGGTAATGAAGCTTTCGGGTTCCTGATCCCGGCAGTTGCCTGCGTAATTCCAGCACCGACTTTTTGGCATCTTCACATACCTGGGCCTTTTTTCGATCTACCTTGATCTTCTTATAGTAAGCTTGTTTACTAACGCCAAACAACGCACAAAACATACTTACTTTTCTTGGGTAGGTTTTGGCAAGCTCACTGATTGTTTGGCGACGTCTTTTTTTAGGATGCTGATTTTTTCTTCAGCTTCAGAAATTTCAATAAGCTTTTGATAAGCCTCTATTTGTAGCTTAGCATCAGCCAGTTGTTTTTCCAGGTCCCTTATGCGCTGTTTTTGTGGATCTTTCATTGGCCGCCCTAATTCTCCTTTTTGAGCGTAGTGCAATTTACCATACTTACGGCACCATTTCAATACCGTAGAATTTCCGCGCAAACCATACTTTGCCTGTAACTGATCTTTGTTTAAAAAGCCTCTTTCAAATTCTGCAACTACCTTCTTTTTGAAGACCAGACTGAACCGCTGTGGGGGGAACCCATTCTTTGATTTAAGTGTTTCTTTTTCCATGTGTTGACTTGGTTTTAGTCAACTATTCTTAGGACGAGACAAT
>CAZZUU010000499.1:0-2279 GCA_964657275.1 uncultured Mucilaginibacter sp.
GACTGTTCCGACTCCTCCAATCAATCACAATTCTGCAGCAAATCGTAATATTTCTGCATTAATACCGGATCGTAGTTAACCAGTGATGTATAAGCTTCAGAGACAAGTTCATTCAATATAGATGCGCCAAGTTGCCCGGCTCCGTTAGGAGTTGACTCGTAATATTTTATCAATTCTTTAACCCGGATAATTTCGTATAGCAATCGCTGCACCAAATCAGCCTGCGCGCCGGCAGGTATCCCATGTGAGTTATTGATAAAATCTAAAGGATCATTGGTAGAAGACATGTTCAATAGGGACCGGATTAAAAGGTTTATCAGTAACTTTTAACCTTAACGAAGTTAAAAAAAGTGCTTTTTGTTTTAAATAATTTAAAAAAAAATCATTCAAAACAATAATGCCCTCGTAACGAGGGCATTATTGTTTTTCAGCAGTGCTTTTTTGAGTGGTGAATGGGGAGCAATCAGTAGTGAGTAATGAATTGAGAATGGTGAATACCAATCTTTCTTCCCTATCTCACTAATAGCTATTTACGAATCACTACCTACTAATTCTTTGTGCTTTCAGGCCGTGGCAACAAAGCTTTGCGCGAAAGCTTCAATTTACCTTGCTTATCAACATCAAGTAATTTAACACGTACTTCATCACCTATTTCAAATATACCGTCCATTGTTTCTATCCTGCGATGATCAATTTCGGATATATGTAATAAGCCGTCCTTACCTGGCATAATTTCAACAAAAGCACCGAAAGGCATAATAGACCTTACTTTACCTTCATATATTTCACCAACTTCAGGCCTTGCAGCAATGTTTTTGATACGGGTAACCGCCTTGTCAATCGCTTCCTTGTTATCAGCAAATATTTGAACTACACCCTGGTTGCCAACTTCTTCAATAGAGATGGTAGCACCAGTTTCGCGTTGCATTTCCTGTATGATCTTTCCGCCGGGTCCAATCACCGCACCGATAAATTCTTTATCGATCCTGATGGTGATAATACGTGGTGCGTGTGGTTTGTAATCTTCACGTGGTTTGTCGATGGTTTTCTTCATCTCAGCCAGTATATGCAAACGACCTGCTTTCGCCTGATCTAAAGCCTTACCTAACACTTCATATGATAAACCATTGATCTTCAAATCCATCTGGCAGGCTACAATACCATTTTCGGTACCGGTAACCTTGAAATCCATATCACCTAAGTGATCTTCATCACCCAAAATGTCGGATAGGATAGCATATTTGGTTCCCATTTCATTGGTGATCAAACCCATTGCGATACCAGATACAGGAGATTTAATTTTAATACCTGCATCCATCAATGCCAATGTTCCGGCACAAACCGTTGCCATTGACGATGATCCGTTTGATTCTAAAATGTCAGAAACGATACGGATAGTATATGGATTTTCATCTTCAGCCGGCAATACTTGTTTTAACGAACGCATAGCCAGGTTACCATGACCAATCTCGCGACGGCCTGCTCCCCTGTTCGGGCGAACCTCACCAGTTGAAAAACCAGGGAAATTGTAATGTAAAAGGAATTTTGCGTATCCATTGATAAACGCGCCATCAATCATTTGCTCATCATCCTTAGCGCCTAAGGTAACGCTCGTTAACGACTGTGTTTCGCCACGGGTGAATACCGCCGAACCGTGAGCCGCAGGTAAATAACCTATCTCACTCCATATCGGGCGTATCTGGGTAGTGGTACGGCCATCTAACCGCTTGCCTTCATCTAAAACAAGGTTACGGATAGCATCATACTCTACATCATGATAATATTTTTTTGCCAGGAATTTGGTTACATCATCTATCTCGCCTAAGGTTGCGATATATGCATCGCGTACTTCTTTAAACTTAACAGCGCGCTCATCTTTTCCTGAAGCTGATCCTGCAATCGCATAAACCTGCTCATAAGTAGCGGCGTAGATGGCTTTCTTCAAATCCTCGTTGCTGTTTTCATGGCTGTAAACACGTTTAACGGTTTTGCCAACTTCAGCCATTAATTCTTTTTGAATAAAACACTGGTGTTTAATAGCGGTGTGTGCAAACTTAATTGCTTCAACCAGTTCATCTTCCTGTATTTCTTTTGATTCGCCTTCAACCATGTTTACATCATGCTCAGAACCGGCTACAATAAATTCTAACGTAGCTGTCTGTAACTGGCTTAAAGTGGGGTTGATAATCAATTTACCATCAACCTTCGCTACACGAACTTCTGATATCGGGCCGTTAAACGGGATATCAGAAACCGCTAAAGCTGCCGACGCCGCCAAA
>CAZZUU010000500.1:0-2245 GCA_964657275.1 uncultured Mucilaginibacter sp.
CGGATATCCGATGGCAGGATGAGCGGTACAGGTTTCGGAACTGTGGTGCTTCATGTATCGCCTGAAGCAGCAGCAGGGGGTATCTTATCGCTGGTTGAAAATGGGGATTACATCGAACTTAACGTACACCAGCGCTTGCTGCATTTAGATGTAGCTGATCAGGAACTGGCAAGAAGAAAAGCGAAGGCATCCGCACAAGTTTCTACGGTTGAAAGGGGATATGTTAAACTGTATATCGACCACGTACAGCAAGCCGATAAAGGTGCTGATATGGATTTTTTAGTTGGCTCTTCGGGCTCGCAGGTCACCAGGGATTCTCACTGACAAACAAACTGAATAATATTAAAGAGTTAGTAACAATATCTTTTATTAAAAAGGCATTTCAAAAGATCTGAAATGCCTTTTTTATCGGGTAAATTATTTAACAAAATGGATCTCTACGCGCCGGTTCTTCTTACGGCCGGTAGGTGTTCCGTTGGATGCTATTGGATGGGTGTAGCCATACTCAACGGCGGCAATACGCGCTGAATCAGCGCCATTAGTTACCAGGTAAGCTTTCACCGCTTCGGCGCGTTGTTGTGAAAGTTTCCAATTGTAAACATATCCGCCTTTGTTATCGGCATAGCCGCCCAATTTAAGGGATGCATTGTTATCTTTCATCAATTGGGCAACATGACCCAGGTTGCCATAAGCGCTGGCAGGTACTTCGGCTTTATTAAAGCCAAATTCGATGTTTTGGAATTTCATGCTCGCTAAATCTGACGATGAAAGCCTTTTGGCGGCATAATGTTTTTTATTGTGCTTACGTGAATACTTACGTGCATTTGCAGGCAAAACTGATAGCAACAGCAATCCCGCAAGGCCAAAAATGGAGGCGATTTTTAAGAAGCTTGTTTTCATATTGATAAATTTTTATGGTGAAAATTATTAGTTAACATTTACACGTAATTTAAAGTAGGGGATGATCAACGGCAAAATAAGCCCGATTAGTAAAGCAAACAGGTACACATATCCTATTTTTGGATAGCTAACCACATGCTCGCTTGATTTTTCGATAACAGGTTCCTGTGGTTTGGCCGGAGCTGCTATAACTGTCTGTCGTTTACTTTTCAATAAGGTATTATACTGTAATTGCTTTGCCGTTAATAGCGTATTTATTTTCGATATAGAATCGTTTACGGCCATGAGCGTGCGGGTTGCAATATTTTTATCCGCCACAGCATGCATGCTGCCACTTAATTCTTCTTTATTTATATTTAATCTTTCTACCAGGTTCTGTTTAGTTGATGATAGTAGTGCATTCAAGTCTTCAACTTTTGTGTTATCAATTGGCGAGGTCTGCAATACGTGCTGTTTATCTGTTTGTATTTTATTAAAATCAGCAATTAGTTTTTTCAATTGGCTATCAGTTACTTCATCGCCGTAAGGGATTAAAACAAATTGGGTAACAGAACTTTTAGCGTAAGGCTGAATAGCATTCAACAGGTTTAATGCCTGTTCTTTTTCTGCGGACTTTAACGGCTTTTGACTACTCTCTTTTTCCTGAATATTAAGAAGTGCTGCCCGACCAGTTTTGAATTTTTCTGCCTTTGATTTTAAAAGTGCAAGTTCCCGGCTTACATTTTTAATTTGTTCGGGTTGCGTGTTATCGGCTGTTTCAGGAGCGTAGGTAAGCGGATTAGAAGCGTTGTAAACCTCAACCAATTTATCCAGGAAGTTTCGCCCTTTTTTCAAGGAGTTCACAGCCAGGCTGATTTCAATACTTTTGTTATCGCCGCCTATATATTTTGCATCCAGGTTTTTATCATACTCTTTTAATAGATAGTCATCACTGTAAACCCTTATGATAGCCGGGTTGCCACCTATCTTAAATCCCGGGCCCTTAACAATCTTAAACTTCGCAAAAGAATAAAGATCAACCAGCTCATTAAATAGGAAATATGTGAACACACGGTCCTTTAATATTTTATATTCAGAATCATTAACCACAAAAACTTTTAATTCCGCAGATTCGGTAACGCGGCTATTGTCGGCAAAGATGATTTTTACAGGCGACAGATAGTTTGATATTTCTGTTTCGGTCGATCGTCTTTTCTCGAAATAAGCAACCTGCAATGGCAATTGGTGGATTACCTTTCGCAGCAACGCGTTCGACTTAACATTTTTGATGATCTCCTGGGGCGCCTGGTTAGTTTTAAGTACTATACGCGTTGCAACTTTATAAGTAACCGGGGTGAGCGCTAAG
>CAZZUU010000501.1:0-2244 GCA_964657275.1 uncultured Mucilaginibacter sp.
CCGTTTACAGCAGGTTCAAAAGGAGAATGACAATACTGATAAGGTATCGACATGCCAAAATTTTGCAGTAACTTATTCAAATACTCCGACCATGCAATAGAAACCGTAGCTGCCCCCACGGCATATTCCAGTACCAAATCCCATCCTATTACCCAAGCGACTATTTCACCCATAGTAGCATAAGAATAGGTATAAGCGCTGCCCGCGATAGGAATCATGGCTGCAAACTCAGCATAGCACAAGCCCGCAAGCGCGCAGCCAATGGCAGCCAAAATAAAGGCAAGTGTTACAGATGGCCCGGCATGATCTGCGGCAGCAGCGGCCGTTCTTACAAACAAGCCGGCGCCGATTATAGCACCGATGCCCAGGGCAACCAAATTACCTGCGCCGAGTGTGCGCTTTAAGGTACCTGCACCGGTTTCGGCTGCTTCCTTTAGTAATACATTAAGAGGCTTTTTAAATCTCATAAATCGTATGTATGCAAAAGTTAATAGTTACGTTTTCCCAAACGTACTTAAATTTATTGAAAACATACAACGCAGAATGTACCGGAAGCATTAAATAAGAAAGGCCAAATTAAATTGGCCTTCCTTATTTCAACAAAGATATTTGCTGTTATACTTTTTTATCGATTTTGGGAAAAGCGCTGTTAGCTGCCTGTACCTTTATCTCTTTTTGAGTTTGATGATGGTTCATGCTGGTTGGTTTTTGCACATTGGCATTTAAATGCGGCGCAATTACCAGCGAAACAATCGACATCAGTTTGATCAAAATATTCATGGACGGGCCCGAGGTATCTTTAAACGGATCGCCAACGGTATCACCGGTTACAGATGCTTTATGTGGTTCTGATTTTTTATAATACATCTCACCGTTTATCTCCACGCCTTTCTCGAACGATTTTTTAGCATTATCCCATGCACCGCCGGCATTGCTCTGGAAAATCCCCATCAGCACGCCTGATACTGTTACGCCTGCAAGCATGCCGCCCAAAACTTCGGGGCCGAATGCAAAACCAATAATAATAGGTGTAAGCAGGGCAATTAGGCCTGGCGCAACCATTTCGCGGATAGAAGCTTTAGTGGATATAGCCACACATTTTTCGTATTCAGGCTTGCCGGTATACTCCATAATTCCCGGTATTTCACGGAACTGGCGGCGAACTTCTTCCACCATCGCCATGGCTGCACGGCCTACGGCAGAAATTGCCAATGCCGAGAATATGAAAGGTATCATACCGCCTACAAATAAGCCGGCGAGTACGTTTGCTTTGTAAATATCTATATGCTCAATACCGGCCACGCCAACAAACGCAGCAAATAAAGCCAGCGAAGTTAAGGCTGCAGAAGCGATAGCAAAGCCTTTGCCCGTAGCGGCAGTAGTGTTACCTACGGCATCTAAATTATCGGTACGGTGCCTTACTTCTTCGGGTAAGCGACTCATTTCAGCAATACCACCGGCGTTGTCAGCTATCGGGCCAAAAGCGTCAATAGATAGTTGCATGGCCGTAGTTGCCATCATACCGGCTGCGGCAATTGCCACGCCGTATAATCCTGCGAAATAATAAGAACCATATATGCCCGAAGCTAAAACCAGGATAGGCAGTACGGTTGATTCCATCCCTACGGCTAAACCTGCAATGATATTGGTAGCATGGCCGGTTGAAGATTGCCTGATAATACCCAGCACCGGGCGTTTGCCCATAGCGGTATAATATTCCGTGATCATTGACATCAATGTACCAACAACCAATCCTACAAGGATAGCCATATAAACACCGTCTTTAGTAAAATGAGATGCTCCTTCTTTCATTACCCCCGCAGCGTTATCGCGTATCATATGGAAATCGCCCGCAGGCAACATCCATTGCACTAAAAAATAACTGGCAATTGCGGTTAAAATAATTGAAGACCAGTTACCAATATTCAGCGCCTTTTGTACACTATCGGTCTCGTTTTTAATTTTAACGAACGCGGCGCCAACGATTGAAAATATCAGGCCCAAGCCAGCAATTACCATAGGCAGTAATATTGGCGCTATCCCTCCAAACTTATCGGGCGATACAATTTCACGGCCTAAAACCATCGTGGCAAGCATCGTGGCTACATATGATCCGAATAAATCGGCGCCCATACCGGCAACATCACCAACGTTATCGCCTACGTTATCAGCAATAGTAGCAGGGTTACGCACATCATCTTCAGGGATACCCGCTTCAACTTTACCAACTAAATCCGCACCTAC
>CAZZUU010000502.1:0-2240 GCA_964657275.1 uncultured Mucilaginibacter sp.
GAGCCCAACGGGTTTTACAGTAAGGCCGAGTTTGAAGCCTTCTCCTTTCAGGGAGTAGATGTAGTCGATATACTGCGTTGGGCTATAGCTTAAACGCATGGTAACGGTGCTGGAATCTTTTCCGGTAACCTGTAAGGTACTTGCACTTGGTGTAAAATAAAGTTTATTGGTGCTGATGTTGCTGCTGCCTGCGGCAAAGTCTAATCCAAAACGGTTTTTAGCGCCGTCAAATAAAACCAGTGGTTTTTTATTAAATGTTTTGTAATTCTTTAGCTCAACGGAGTAAACTCTGCCACCAAGTGTGCTTAGCTTTACCAGGATATCTTTGTTCTCGAGCGTTACCATTTTTTCGCTGCCAACTGTAGCTGCGCCAAAAGGGGTTTTTAACAAGGCAGAGTCAACAGGTTTATTGGCCAGGGCTTTAGCGCTATCGGCAAACTTAGCAATAGCAACAGCTTTGGCAGGGATAAGGCCTTTTTTAACTGAATCAGTATGTGCCTGTAGTTGTGCTTTTTTTAATTCGGCCTCATTGGGTTTAAAAAAATAAAAAGAAACCCCCATGATGACCATGATCAGGAATAACCCTGTGAATGTATTTTTGTCCATTTCTATGTATCGTACAATTACCTATTTCTTACGGGCATAAGCCATCGAAGCGGCGACAAAGTTAATAAAAAGAGGATGCGGATTAGCAACCGTTGATTTTAATTCGGGATGAAATTGCGAACCCAGGAAAAACGGATGGTTTTTAAGCTCCATCACCTCAACCAGGTTAGTATCGGGATTGATGCCTGATGGCGTAAAACCGGCATTTTCATAGTCTTTTAAATATTCGTTATTAAACTCATAGCGGTGCCTGTGGCGCTCGCTGATACGGGTTTTACCATAAAATCTTTCTGCTTTGCTCCCTTTTTTCAGGTCGCAGGCATAAGCGCCAAGGCGCATAGTGCCGCCTTTATTAATAATTTTCTTTTGTTCCTCCATCATCCCTATAACCGGGAAAGCAGTATCTGGGTTCATTTCGGTGCTGCTGGCATCTATTAGTCCTAATACGTTACGCGCAAATTCAACTACGGCGCATTGCATGCCCAGGCAGATGCCAAAAAACGGGATGTTATTTTCGCGTACATAGCGTATGGCTTCAATTTTTCCTTCAAAACCACGTTCGCCAAAACCGGGCGCAACCAACACGCCATGCAGGCCATTAAGGCGCTCAACCGCATTTTCTGTTGTTAATTGTTCCGACGGTATATATTGAACCCGCACTTTGCATTCATTTTTTGCACCCGCGTGTATAAATGACTCAACGATTGATTTATAGGCATCCGGCAGCTCAACATACTTGCCCACCAGGCCAATCCGCACTTCAAAGGTCGGATTCTTTAAACGACCCAAAAAATCCTTCCAGCTTTCCAGGTCGGGCTCATTTTTTTGCGGCAGTTTAAGTTTGGTTAAAACTGTTTTATCCAGTTGTTCCTTCAGCATCAGCAACGGCACATCATAAATGGTTGATGCGTCTATCGATTCGACAACTGCACTAACGTTAACGTTACAAAACAGCGCAATTTTTTTTCTGATCTCCATCGTCAGATGGTGCTCGGTGCGGCAAACCAATATATCCGGCTGTATACCATATTCCAGCAGCATTTTTACCGAGTGCTGGGTTGGTTTAGTTTTTAATTCGCCGGCAGCCGCCAAAAACGGGATAAGGGTAAGGTGTATAACCACCGAATTACCGGAGCCTATTTCCCACCTAAACTGCCTTACAGCCTCAATATAGGGTAGCGACTCGATGTCGCCCACCGTGCCGCCTAATTCGGTTATTACGATATCATACTGGCCGCTTTCGCCCAATATGCGGATGTTTCTTTTAATCTCGTCGGTTATATGGGGTACTACCTGTACGGTTTTGCCTAAAAACGCACCTTCGCGCTCAAGGTTGATTACATTCTGGTAAATGCGGCCGGTAGTTATATTATTTGCTTTGGATGTTGGGGTGTTTAAAAAACGTTCGTAGTGGCCAAGGTCAAGATCGGTTTCGGCACCATCCTCGGTAACGTAGCATTCGCCATGTTCATAGGGGTTTAACGTGCCCGGATCGATGTTGATATAAGGGTCGAATTTCTGGATAGTTACACTGTATCCGCGTGATTGAAGGAGTTTGGCTAAAGAAGCGGATATAATACCTTTTCCTAACGACGAGGTAACGCCGCCCGTAACAAAAATATATTTAGTCATGA
>CAZZUU010000503.1:0-2238 GCA_964657275.1 uncultured Mucilaginibacter sp.
GGTATAGCTAATTCTCCGGTTACCGACTGGCGTTTATATGACGACATTTACACCGAACGTTACATGGCACCTTTGGCTGATAATGAACAGGGCTATATCAATAGTGCCGCCACAACGTATGCCGGTAACCTGCAGGATCATTTATTACTCATACATTCCATGAGTGACGATAATGTACACCCGGCCAATACCATGCAGCTTTTAACCGCCTTAACCAATGCCGGTAAAGATGCCGAACTACGCATCTACCCTCCCGGTGCACATGGTGCTGCTTACAACTGGCAAAGCAGGCTATTGATAAACGATGTTGGCTTTAAGTTTTTGGAGAAATATTTGAAAGGGAAATGATTTCGATTTCGGAATTTCGACCCGATAGCTATCAGGTCGGATTTGGAAAGTTTCTTAATTTTACAAATAATTTGTAATGCGTAGTGATACGTGTTACATTTGTATATGATCGTAACTATCAGCCACAAAAATCTTCGGAGTTATTTTGAAGATGGTAATGGCTCAAAATTGCCTCATGAACAATTATTAAAAATAGCCCGCATTCTGTCAGCTTTAGATGCCGTTTCATCGGAGGAAGATATTAAAGCACTTGGTTCTGGTATCCATAAATTAACCGGAAACCTGAAAGACTTTTGGTCAATAAAAGTAAGTGCTAATTATCGTATCATATTTAGATTTGAAGCGGGCGATATTTTTGATGTTGATTATACAGACTATCATTAAAAGAGAAAATTATGTTAAAAAGAGGATTACCGCCAAGTCACCCCGGGGAAATATTAAGGGAAATGTTTATCAATGAGCGTAATTTAACCATCACGGAAGTTGCCAAAGGATTAAATATGGCCAGGGCTAATTTATCATCCGTTATAAACGGGCATTTAGGTATTAGCCCGGAACTTGCTGTTAAACTTTCTGAGGCATTTGGTAACACGCCTCAATTTTGGGTAAACCTGCAAAATAATTATGAATTATGGCATGCCGAAAGAAAAATTAATAGGGCAGATATTCGTCATTTTGATATAGCTGTATAGCAACAAGCTATTAACCTTTCTTTTTTTCTACAGGTAAATTCGAAATAAACAAGTTATCAACCCGTCGATTTTTTCTCCACATAAATCCGAAATCGAACATCCGAAATCCGAAATTCAGTAACTTTGATATCTTCTAAAGAAGGATAACGATTCACGATGCCAGATTTTTCGCACTTACACGTACACACCCAGTTTTCGTTGCTCGACGGCGCTGCCGACATCTCCAAACTTTATAAAAAAGCTGCTGCGGATGGCATGAAAGCCCTGGCTATTACCGATCATGGTAATATGTTTGGCGTGTTTAAGTTTGTGGCAGAGGCAAGTAAGCACGGCATAAAACCCATCGTTGGCTGCGAATTTTATGTGGTGGACGACCGGCATAAAAAGCAATTCACTAAAGAAAAGAAAGATAAAAGATACCACCAGCTGATGCTGGCTAAAAATCCGGAAGGGTATAAAAACCTGGTTAAGCTTTGCTCGCTGGGGTATATGGAGGGCTTGTACAGCAAGTGGCCCCGTATTGATAAAGAGCTCATATTAAAGCACCATAAGGGCCTTATAGCTACCACCTGCTGCCTGGGGGCATCCGTTCCGCAAGCTATTTTAAGAAGCGGTGAGGCTGAAGCGGAAGTGGAGTTTAAATGGTGGCTTGACCTTTTTGGAGAGGACTACTACATCGAGCTACAGCGCCATGACCTGCCTGAACAAAATACGGTAAACGCCGTGCTGCTTAAATTTGCCAAAAAATACAATGTAAAAGTGATATGCTCCAATGATTCACATTACGTGGATCAGCAGGACTCAAACGCGCACGATATTTTGCTGTGCGTAAATACCGGCGATATGCAAAGCACGCCTATCGCCACGGATGAAGAAGGCGGCAAAGGTTATCGTTTTGGTTTCCCGAATGACCAGTTTTACTTCAAGACCCAGGCGGAAATGGGCAAGCTGTTTAATGACCTTCCTGAGTCATTAGACAATACCAATGAGATTGTTGATAAGGTAGAAGTGCTGAAGCTAAAGCGCGATATACTGCTCCCCAATTTCGTAATCCCTACTGAGTTTAATATTCATAAAACTGCGGATGCCGATACCCTTAACCAGTGGGAATATTTAAAGCACCTCACTTATACCGGCGCAAAGGAACGGTATATCGACATTACGCCCGAAGTTCAGGAACGTATCGATTTTGAACTCT
>CAZZUU010000504.1:0-2233 GCA_964657275.1 uncultured Mucilaginibacter sp.
GTAACCTTTTTCGGCAATAAACTCTTTGGCAGCCAAAGTAAGTTCGATTTTGTAGCCTAACAGGTTAACCCGGTTAAATAAAGCCGCAAGTTCGATATCGATGATCTTAAATATTTCTTCTTTGCCTAACGAGTTAAACACAATCACATCGTCAATACGGTTCAAAAATTCAGGGGCGAAAGCGCGTTTAAGTGCATTTTCAATCACCCCCCTTGAGTGCGCATCGGCCTGTACGGTTTTGGCGCTGGTAGTAAACCCAACACCCTGACCGAAATCTTTTAGCTGACGTGCACCGATGTTAGATGTCATGATGATAATCGTATTCCTGAAATCAACCTTGCGGCCCAGGGAATCAGTAAGCTGGCCTTCGTCTAACACCTGTAGAAGGATGTTGAATACATCAGGGTGAGCCTTTTCAATTTCGTCAAGTAATATTACAGCGTAAGGCTTGCGACGTACTTTTTCAGTAAGCTGTCCGCCTTCTTCATAGCCCACATAGCCCGGAGGCGCTCCAACCAAACGTGATACAGCGAATTTTTCCATGTATTCGCTCATGTCAATTTGTATCAACGCATCTTCTGTATCAAACATAAAGCGCGAAAGCTCTTTTGCCAGTTCGGTTTTACCCACACCGGTAGGCCCCAGGAATATAAATGAACCAATTGGTTTTTTAGGGTCTTTTAAACCTGCACGTGTACGTTGTATGGCACGGGTCAATTTCTTTATAGCTTCGTCCTGGCCAATAACTTTACTGCCCACTGTTTCTGCCATATTAAGCAATTTGTGACTATCTGCCTGGCCAACACGCTGTACCGGGATGCCGGTCATCATGGATACCACTTCGGCAACGCTATCTTCAGAAACCTCGTAGCGTTTTGATTTTGTTTCCGCTTCCCATATCGCTTTCGCCTGGTCAAGTTCTTCCAGCAAATGCTTTTCGGTATCACGTAATTTTGCCGCTTCTTCGTATTTCTGGCTGCGTACTACTTTGTTCTTTTCAATCTTAATCGCTTCAATCTTCTGCTCAATATCCAGGATGTTTTGCGGCACATGGATATTGGTTAAGTGAACGCGAGAGCCCGATTCGTCCAAAGCATCAATAGCTTTATCCGGTAAAAAGCGATCGGTGATATACCTGGTTGTTAATGTTACGCAGGCATTGATAGCCTCGGGCGTATAAGTAACACCATGGTGCTCTTCATATTTTTCTTTGATCCTGTTTAATATCTCAATGGTTTCATCAGGCGTAGCCGGTTCAACCATTACTTTTTGAAAACGACGGTCCAAAGCACCATCTTTTTCAATATACTGGCGATATTCATCAAGGGTAGTAGCGCCGATACATTGGATTTCTCCACGCGCCAAAGCAGGCTTAAACATGTTAGATGCATCCAATGATCCTGAAGCACCACCAGCACCTACTATAGTATGTATCTCATCTATAAATAAAATAACATCCGGTGATTTTTCCAGCTCATTCATTACCGCCTTCATGCGCTCTTCAAACTGCCCGCGGTATTTTGTGCCGGCAACAAGTGAAGCTAAATCAAGCGTAACTACGCGTTTGTTAAACAATACCCGCGATACCTTGCGCTGTACGATACGTAATGCCAAACCTTCGGCAATCGCCGATTTACCAACACCCGGCTCACCGATTAAAATAGGATTGTTCTTTTTACGGCGGGAAAGGATCTGCGATACCCGCTCAATTTCTTTTTCACGTCCTACAATCGGGTCTAAACGTCCGTCTTCAGCTGCTTTTGTTAAATCGCGGCCAAAATTGTCTAATACAGGTGTTTTTGATTTAATATCTGATACCTTTTTAGGCTGGCTGAATGATTCTTCTTCTTTAAAATCGTCATCACCCCCGGTAGGCGATCCCGGCATTTCGTCGGTCACGTTGTTTTTATGCGATTCAACCTCGCTTTTAAAAATTTCGTAGTTCACGTTAAACTGCATTAATATTTGTGATGCAATGTTATCCTCATCACGTAAAATTGAGAGTAGTAAATGCTCTGTTCCTATTACGTCGCTTTTAAAAATTTTTGCTTCCAGGTAAGTGATCTTCAATACTTTTTCTGCCTGTTTGGTTAATGGGATGCTGCCAATATGTACGTTAGTGCCAATGGTACCCTTTACAGCATCTTCAACAGAACGCCTTAATTTAGCGGTATCTACAGTTAATTCCTTCAATAATTTAATTGCAACGCCGTCTCCGTCTCTAATCAATCCC
>CAZZUU010000505.1:0-2204 GCA_964657275.1 uncultured Mucilaginibacter sp.
TCACACTGTGGCGCCATTATTCAGATAAGGACAGCCGCATTTATATCCCAAGAGAAAAGACCGGATCAAACATCGCAGATAAAAAAGCACAACCGCCAGGTACCATTGATACGGAGTCTTCTGCGGAAGCTTTTAAACAAACAAGCGTTACCAAGGACTCCACTGCCGATCCGTTCAAAAAAACAAATACCGCAACTATGGCACCGCCGCGCCCGGTGAAAACTTCAAACAACAACAAAATATATAGTTACAGTGATTCTATTTTCAAGTTAGACAAGCCTGTTGCAACCGTGCAAACCATAGAAGGTTATTATGTTTTTAAAAAAAACGGGGGCGACTACTTTTCAGTAATAAGGTTTTCTAAAAATGGAATTGTTGCAGGGGCGAACGTGAAAAATTCTTATCAGACTTTACCTCTGAAATCGCTGACCATAAACTACACGGATCGGGGTGTTTATACAAGGGAAGGAAAGAGTGTAAAACTTTCGCTGACAAACCAAAACGGATCAATTTATTTTACAGGCCATTTTCAAAACAACGGCATCCTTTTTTATACACGTAACAACACTAGCGGGCATCGTGACACCGTTTTATATCGTTATATGTCAAAACTATAATTTAAGAAGCGGCTAAATGTTATTTTGTTGAGCAGGTGTGGAATTAAGAAAGATAACGATCGGCTATTCCGAACAGATATGGTATGAAACAAAATAAGCCTTCAGCTTTTTGCTTTAGGCTTTCTCGTTAAGTGATCCCAATAGGATTCGAACCTATGACCTACAGATTAGAAATCTGTTGCTCTATCCAGCTGAGCTATGGGACCATCGCGATTTAACGCGGTGCAAAGATGCAAAAATCCGCTCAAAACCAAAAATTAACATTATCTTCATTATCCTTAATCTTTCGGTTTAACAGCTTCCGGATAAGTGTAAATTATACGGTTAATAATAGTGGCAAAACTATTAAATGTTTCAGTTGTTTATCATACTACTGCACTGATTTTTAGCCTAAAAGATGATAAAATCAAGTATAAAAGCACATTTTTTTATATAAAAAATACAAAGTGTTTTTTTTACAATAAGTAAATCATACTTTTAACAACTTTTTTTAAAATAAATTTAATGTATGATCATAATTGCTGACGGTGGATCAACTAAAACCAACTGGTGTTTGGTTACTGATGAGGGTAAAAAAGTGTACTTTAACACAGAGGGTTACAACCCTTATTTTGCAAGCGTCGAATATATTATTCAATCATTAAATGAGAACCTGCCGACGGATCTTGAAAAGGACGAAATAACCGAAGTAAATTATTACGGAGCAGGCTGCTCAACAGCTGAAAAACGCGAGCAGGTAGCGGTGGCCATGAGGGCGGTTTTCACAAAATCAAAAGTTTATATCGGGCACGATTTATTGGCCGCTGCCCGGGCGTTACTGGGCAATACAGAAGGCTTTGCCGCCATATTAGGCACCGGAACCAACACCTGCATTTATGACGGTAAAGATATTGTAAGCAATATTGATTCAGGCGCATACATATTAGGTGACGAAGGCAGCGGATGCTACATCGGCAAAAAACTGTTGGTTGATTACCTGAGAGGCTATATGCCGGAAGCTGTTCGTAAAAACTTTTGGGACACTTTTCAGCTTACGCCTGATGATATTAATGAGCAGGTGTACACCCAGCCCCGCGCAAACCGCTTTTGCGCCAGCTTCAGCAAATTTGTTTACGACAATAACGTACATATAGAATACTCCCGTAACCTGGTACGGACGTCGTTTGAAGACTTTTTCCGCAACCTGGTAACGCATTATCCCGACTATCAAAAATATACCTTCAACTGTATCGGTTCAGTAGGATATAATTTCAGGAACGTTTTAGAAGAAATAGTTACCGAAAACGGAATGGTTATCGGCAACATCATCCGCTCGCCGATAGATAACTTAGTGAAATACCATTTGGACTTAGCGCCAACGCAAATTTAAGCCAAAATTAAAAATTCAAAAGCCAAATATTACCGGCAATAGATTATACAGTTGATAATCAAAACAAAGATTTTGACTTATTACTTTTGAATTTTGACTTACAAAGCTACCGCCACCCTGTAATCCGAAGGCGATAAACCCGTATGATTTTTGAAATATTTACCAAATGAGGATTGATCCGGGAAGTTAATATCCTCGGCTACGCTGGCTATGCTCAC
>CAZZUU010000506.1:0-2153 GCA_964657275.1 uncultured Mucilaginibacter sp.
CCTCCAAAATATTTTGTGCATGAGTGCATTACCAGGTCCGCGCCAAGCGTAATAGGCTGCTGACATACAGGTGTGGCAAAAGTATTATCGCAGGCAACTTTTATTCCTTGTTTACGCGCGATGGCAACGACCTTTTTTATATCGGTTATTTTCAAGAGCGGGTTTGATGGTGTTTCAATCCATATTAATCCGGTTTGGGGTGTAATATGACTTTGCAAAACTTCCGGATCATTGACATCAATAAAATCGAAAGTTAATATACCTGCAAATAGTAATTTAAGCTGATTGCGCAAACCGTGGTACATATCATCCGGGGCAATAATGTGTGTACCTGGTGTCAATGATTGAAAAACAGCCATTCCTGCTGCATTACCCGACGCAAAAGAAGCCGCATCAGCACCGCCTTCAAGTTTTGCCAATACATTTTCTAACAGGGTACGGTTTGGGTTGTTCGCACGGCTATAAGTATAACCGCCTGGAAATGTGCCGTCAACCGCACGCTCAAAAGTTGTCGACATCACTATTGGCTGAATTACTGCTTTTGAGCTTTCGTCGATATGATTACCTGCGTGGATAGCAATAGTTTCGATCTTCATGGGATTTGGGTTTTGAGCAAACTTAATGTTTACATTTATGAATTAAATCATATTTTTGTTTAAAACATAGTTTAATGAAGATAGGCCCCATATCTATAGCATCAATTGTATTACTTATTTTTGCCATGGTTAGCTTTATTACCAGGCATTTTTTTCAATCGACATACGCCTCATTATCTCCATATTACGACGGCGCTTTGGTTGGTGCAATGGTGGTAATTATTGTGCAATATGCCAGCGTTTATATAAATGCATGGATAAACAACCGCAAAGAATCTAAATAATCACAGGATTAGTTGCTGCTTGCGAGGCTACATTAACCCTGATGTCCTTTCTGTTCAGATATTACATCCCCATTACCGTAACATTTCCTATTTTTGTACAAAGTTTTTTAATGGAAACTGAAAATAATCTATTGCTGCTGTTACAAAATCCGCACCTATCTGCTGATTTAAAACACATTGCAGAAAAAGTACTCCGCAACGAACGTATCGCCTTTGATGAGGGCGTTTTGCTTTATGAAACCGCAGAACTGGGATACCTTGGCGTTTTAGCCAATTATATCCGTGAAAAGCGTCATGGCGACAAAACTTATTTTAACCGTAATTTCCACATTGAGCCTACCAATCTTTGTGTGTACGACTGTAAATTTTGTTCGTACTCAAGGCTGATCAAACAACGGTCGGAAGGGTGGGAGTACACCATGGACGAGATGCTGGACATGGTAAAAAAATATGATGGCGAGCCTGTTACCGAAGTGCATATTGTGGGCGGCGTGCTGCCGCAATATGATGTGGCTTTTTACAGCGAATTATTTAGCAGTATTAGGGCACACAGGCCGGAATTACATGTTAAAGCCTTAACACCTGTTGAGTATCATTATATTTTTAAGAAAGCTAAAATCGATTATGCAACGGGCATGCGCCTGATGTTTGAGGCGGGTTTAGGTTCGATACCCGGTGGCGGTGCAGAAATATTTCACCCGGAAATAAGGGAACAAATTGCAAAGGATAAATGTACTGCTGATCAATGGCTGGCGATACATGAAGAATGGCACAAGCTTGGCGCACGATCAAACGCGACAATGTTGTATGGCCATATCGAAAAATATTGGCACCGGGTTGATCATATGGAGCGACTCCGCCAATTACAGGATAGAACCAGCGGTTTTCAAACATTTATCCCGCTTAAATTCCGTAACGAAAACAACCAGATGTCACATGTACCAGAGTCGACGGTGGTAGAAGATTTAAGAAATTATGCCATTGCCCGCATCTACCTCGATAACTTCGATCACATCAAAGCCTATTGGGCCATGATCAGCCGTACCACCGCGCAATTATCGCTAAACTTTGGCGTGGATGATATTGACGGCACGCTTGATGATACTACGAAAATATATTCGATGGCCGGCGCAGAAGAACAACATCCCGGTATGAGCACCAAACAATTGGTTGAGTTGATAAAGCACGTCGGCAGGCAACCTATTGAAAGGGACACGCTGTATAACATAGTGACGGATTACACCAACGTTGAATTTCCGGACGAAGTAAAGCC
>CAZZUU010000507.1:0-2126 GCA_964657275.1 uncultured Mucilaginibacter sp.
CAACCCTTTGCCAAATGAACGCCTGCCAACAATAACAGCCCGGTCCAGATCCTGCAATGCCCCCGCCAAAATCTCGCTGGCTGATGCCGAATACTCATCGATCATAACCGCCAGCTTTCCCTGCTGAAACTCGCCGGAGTCAGTAGCAAAATAGTCCTTACGCTCGTCATGTACCCCTTTGGTAAAAACAATCAGCCTATCTTTCGGCAAAAACTCATCTGCAAGTGCTGTAGCAGCATTCAGGTAGCCACCGCCGTTATCCCTAATATCCAGCACCAGTTTCTGCATGCCCTGTGTTTTTAGCTTGCTTAGCGCGGTACGAAAATCGGCATCAGTAGTTAAAGCAAATTTACTGATCTTAATATAGCCTACTCCCGGGGCAGTTATATAGGCAGCGTCAAGGCTGCTCAAGTCAACATATCCGCGCTTTATGGGATATTGCTTTAAGCCGGGATGGTTGGCAACAGCAACGGATAACAAGATAGACGAATCCTTTTCGCCCCTGAAAATTTTGTTTACCCGGGTTGTGGTAAGATGAGTGCCTGAAAATTTCTTCTTATCAACGTTTATTACCTTGTCGCCGGTAACTAATCCTGCAGTTGCGGCAGGCCCGCCCGGGTAAATTTGTGTGATATAAAGCGTGTCGCGTAGTATAATGTATTCCAAACCTATGCCATTAAAACCACCATCCAGGCGTTCATTAATGGATTGCGCCTGTTGGGGAGGTAAATAAAGCGAGTGCGGATCGAGGTTTTGCAAAAGGTTATTAACGGTTACGCCCTCCAAACTATCCACGTTTACCGAATCGACATAATTATGCTTAACCAGGCTGATAACTTTCGACAGTTTATCACTATGATCCAGCGAAAAACCCAGGTTATGGGTCATAAAATCATTATCGCCCACCAGCAAACCAATGGTTACGCCTACCAAAAGCAGGATCATTGATCTGAATACGATGCCGGCTGTTTTTTTCATCAAAAACAAAGTTACGATTTGTAGATTAAGTTAAGATGGCGATAATTGTCATTCATTAAACACCTTTCACCATAAAGTAATTCCGTTTAATCAGTGAAATCTCAACCAATCGATGAAATCTTGATTAACAATCGGCGAAATCCCTATTAATCCTAATTAATTTCTGCATAATTTATCGGAAGTTGTATATTTGAAAATTATATACTTACTAGTGTAAAAATAACACTAAGTAATCTAAATTTACAAATACCACAATAAATGAGCCTAATAATCGACATTCACGCCCGCCAGATCTTGGATTCGCGCGGCAACCCTACCATAGAAGTAGATGTTTTAACAGAAAACGGCGCCTTTGGCCGCGCAGCAGTACCTTCCGGTGCTTCAACAGGCGCGCACGAAGCCGTTGAACTTCGTGACAACGACAAATCTAAATACATGGGCAAAGGCGTGCTGAAAGCGGTTGCGAATGTGAACGATCTGTTAGCTAAAGAATTACAGGGCGTTGATGTTTTCGAGCAAAACGCAATAGATAAAATAATGCTGGAACTTGACGGCACCGAGAATAAAGGCAATTTGGGCGCCAACGCTATTTTAGGTGTTTCGCTTGCCGTTGCAAAAGCTGCCGCGCAGGAAAGCCGCCAGTCGTTATACCGTTATATCGGCGGGGTTAATGCAAATACGCTTCCTATCCCGATGATGAATATTGTGAATGGCGGCTCGCACTCTGATGCGCCTATCGCGTTCCAGGAATTTATGATCATGCCGGTTGGCGCGTCTTCGTTCTCTGAAGCCTTACGCTGGGGCGCCGAAGTATTTCATAACTTAAAAAAGATCTTACATGACCGCGGCCTTACCACAACTGTTGGTGACGAAGGCGGGTTTGCCCCGACATTTGAAGGTACTGAAGATGGCGTTGAAACCATTTTGAAAGCCATTGAAAAAGCAGGTTACAAACCTGGTGTGGATATTTGCCTGGCATTTGACTGTGCCGCTTCTGAATTTTATGTAAACGGCAAATACGATTACACCAAATTTGAAGGCGAAAAAGGTGCAATACGCACCAGTGCTGAACAGGCTGAATACCTTGCTCAACTATCTGAAAAATATCCGATTATTTCTATCGAAGACGGCATGGCCGAAGATGATTG
>CAZZUU010000508.1:0-2125 GCA_964657275.1 uncultured Mucilaginibacter sp.
AATCCTAATTCAACTATTCCAAGGGCGATAGCCGGAGATCCAAACCGTAACGGTCGGCTTTCAACGCGTTGGATTGAAGACGGTTCATACTTGCGATTGAAAAACCTGGAAATTGGTTATTCCATACCTGCAGCAACGCTTAAGTCAATTACAGGCAGTACGCTAAGCCGTTTAAAAATTTATGTGTCTTCACAAAATTTGTTCACGGTTACAAAATACACTGGTTTTGATCCGGAAGTTGGTAACAAAAATCAAAATACTTCTGGCGGTACGCTTACTAATGGTGTTGATTTTGGTCAATATCCGGCCGCAAGGGTTTTCTTATTTGGCATTCAGGCTGGTTTTTAATAATTGAAACTTTATAAAAGAAAAAATATGAAAAGTAAACGAATTTATGTCAGCCTCCTTACGGTTGGGTTGATTGCAGGCGCATCAGTATACTCCTGCAAAAAAGGGCTTGACACCACGAACCCCAACGTAATTGCATCAACTGATTATTTTAAAAACTCTGCTCAGTTACTTGCAGGCACAAATGCAATCTATGCAGTATGGCATGGCAGTAACCTTGTAGGACGCGAGTGGTTCTTCCTGCATGATATGAGAAGCGATGACATGGCTACCGGTGGTGGTCAATTGGAAGCCGCCAGGTTCCAGCTGTTATCGGGCCCGGGTAATTCGGATCCGTCTAATCCGGTGATGAATGCAGTATTTGAAAGTTTAGTAATGGCACAGAACGGAGTGTATATCGCGATGTTAATTCCGGGGGAAGTTTTGGTTCAAACCCGCTTCAGCAGCATGTAGGCTTATCGCAGGCAACTACAATTGAAAAAATCGAAATAAATTGGCCCGCAAGTGGTTTGGTACAGCAAATTAAAAATATCGCTGTCGATCAAAATATTAAAATAAAAGAAGGGAGTAGCGCCATTATTACATTTAAACCAGTCCGATTTAGTTTCCCAACCCATATGAAAGGCATGAAAATGCAAGAAAAATAGCGTAAAAACTTTGTGACAATTATTAATGGGCTTATTAAAAATATCGCGTAAAAGGGCCTAAGTATAAATATTCCTGTTTAGGTTTAATATATATATATATCTAATAACCTTTAATACGAATAAATTTAAATTCACACCTACGGATGCTAAATCTTACTGATTTTTTGTTTAGCTAAATGGTTTTATATCAATGGTTAAAGCTTTGCCAAATTAAGCCGCAGATACTTTTTCGCGTCTTTCCGGTTATTTTGTAACAATCAATGGTAATTGGGCAAAATAATTCATAGTTTGATGATTTTATTCTACTTTGAATTAATTATTTATTATAAATTAAATTATCCTTATCTGTTACTATGTAACAAGTTTCTTCATATTATAAATATTTTAGTAATTTCAAGTCACATTTTCCTTAACAAGGAAATGCGATATTTGAGAAACAAAAAATTGAATAATTACTTGCCGATATTTTCGATTATTATATACTAAACCGTCTGCCAAAGCCTAAAATATTCAAGAATTGCGTATAAGTTATATTAAAATGTGGTTAATAGCATTAACTTATTTTTTTTATTTACGTAAAAATATTAACACATATTCAGTGAGTTTCGACTAAGCGGATGTGTGGCTATGAAAAAAATTAAATAAGGAGGAAAATTAATTTACTTTTTGTAGTGCTTGCAGGTGGGGATAAATATCCCCGTTATATGCTTTACGGTTTGGCTGAGATAGCTGCAAGTATAGATCAGAGTATTAAAAATAGGGTTAATATATATATTCTTCACGTTTTTTACCGGTGAATAGGTATATGACAAACAAATATAACAGGTTTTGCAGCTGTAAAAACAAGCGGTTTGACTGGCATATTTGTTGACATTAACAATATAGCAACATTAAACGATTGATAAATATTTAACGTTCACCAAGATCGTCTGACTTGCGCGAATAAAGTAAGGCTTATTAAACCCCAACTAAGCTCATTGTAAATGAATTATAAATAGCATTATAAATAAATACAACAAACATAAACACTCTCTTTAACATGGATAATAAACAAGTATATCTGAAGCCAAATGTAGTATTAGAACCATTGGTAGATAAGTGGTATGCATGGAGCCATTTGATATCACCTG
>CAZZUU010000509.1:0-2066 GCA_964657275.1 uncultured Mucilaginibacter sp.
GCTCTTGATTCTTAGTTCTTGCCTCTCCCTATTTCTTCAGCACCAGCTCCTGTATGTCACCGTATGTTTCATAACTGGAGGTAATTACTTTATCGCCTTCCTTTAAACCTGACGTAAGCTCATAATAATCCGGGCTTTGACGATTTATCTGTATATCTGTTTTGTAAGCTTTTTTACCGTCTTCGCTAACTTTAAATATCCAGTTACCGCCTGTTTGCTGATAGAAGCCTCCTTTAGGCAATAATAGCGCTGTAGTTTCATCACTTAAGGCTAACCGTACCTGCAAGGTTTGCCCTTTCCTGATGCCGGTTGGGGCCGGGCCGATAAATGCCATATCAACATTAAACTGCCCGTTAATTACATTTGTGAAAACTTTTTTAATTACCAGCTTATAAGTTTTATCTGCAAACTGAAAATCGCCTTTTAAGCCTGTAAATACCCGCGATATGTAGTGCTCTTCTATTCCAACCCTAACTTTAAACCCCGATGCCACGTCAATTTGACCTAAGTGCTCTCCTTTAGTTTTATCCTGTCCAATCTCCGCGTCAAAATTGGTTAACTGGCCATCAATAGGCGCTCTTACAGTAAGGTCGTTAACTTTTTGACGAAGCAGGTCGAGCGTATTTTTCATTTGAGCATATTGTTCCTTCGTCTGGCCTTCCTGTTGTTTTACCATAACGGTATCCTGCGTTAATATCTGCTGTGCTAATTTTCGCCTGCTTAACTGGTAATTATACTGGTTGGTAGCAGTTTGATATTCCTGCGAGCCGATCGCTTTTTTTGCGTAAAGATCTTTGTCAAGCCGGTAAACCCTTTCTGCCTCTTTAAAAGCGATATCAACATCGGCCATATTATTCAGTTTTCCTATGGTGTTTTGCTGCGCCTGTGAATGCGATATCTGCATTTGTGTTTGATTAGCGTATACGGCAGTTTCTTCGTTGGCCAGGCTAAGCTCCAGATCGGTATTTGCTAATTTTAAAATAGGGTCGCCTTTTTTTAGTGTAGCGCCATCCTCTACATATTTCTGTTCAACACGGCCGCCATCGGATGCGTCGAGGAAAATGGTAGTAAGAGGCATTACTGTACCATTAACCGGGATAAATTCCTGGAAAGGCCCTTTTGTTATTGTGCTTATGGTGAGCCGTTCAGTATCAACATCGAGCTTGCTTTTGCCTGATGTAAAATATATACTGCCCGCGATTAGTAAAACAATAGCGACAATGCCGCCAATAGTTAGTAGTCTTTTGGTATTCCAGGTCTTTTTTTCAATTACTCTGTCCACTGTTATTATTTTATATTTTGGTATAAGGTTATAAAAAGATATGCCACAAATTAACTTGCTGTTTTTCAGTAGCTTAAAGCTAAAAAATATTAATAAAGCGTACGCTTCTGTTACAGCAAGTGTACGGTTATGATACAACGGGTTTGGTCATTGACCCGTCCGGAAATAGCTATACAGATTTGTGAGTAAATCCTGTAATACCTATACAATGAATTCTGTTAGTCCTAAGATGAACTATACAGGTTCTTTTTTTAAAGATAAGGATTAATTAACTTGTTGTTTGTTTGTCGTGTTGGAATGTGGCAAACTCCTTCAGTTTTCCATATTTCAACACGTTTTTCTTTTTTTGCTTCTTTTTTTCTTTTTGCTGAACCTCCTTTTTTTGTGGACAACTCGTTAACCTTAAACGGCTACAATCAGCTGCTTTTACTTCTGCCATTTTCCCGGGTAATTCTTCCACCGCTTTTTCAATACATTTGCCTGCGTGTGTGCCTGGCAAGGGGTTAAGTAATCACAACTTCCATGCGGCCTTAATTCGTTGTATGCTTTAATGCTGCTCTCGATTTTTTGATAAGTCTGCTCAAAGTTAACCGAGCTGCTGTACAGATTGAATTCCCCTTTAACGACCCCATTCATACGTTCTGCCAACGCATTCTCATAAGGGTCGCCACGCTCGGTCATGCTAATGGAGATTTCCTCGCTCCCAAGCAGTTCCACATAATCTTTCGAGCAGTATTGAGACCCTCTGTCAGAGTGATGGATCAAGGTTTGCCCGCCGTAACTG
>CAZZUU010000510.1:0-1995 GCA_964657275.1 uncultured Mucilaginibacter sp.
CATTACAACAACATCTGCATGAGGTATTGGCGTGGCGAAGAAGTCGCCGCTTGCGGCTTTTACACGGTCTGATAACCCGAATTGTTCTATGGTAGTGGCTGCAATAGGCTCAACCGGCGGCAGGTCGAAACTTGTACAATGCATGTGGGCGTTGTGCTTTGCCACCATCACTGAAAGTAACCCGGCGGAACCGCCTACGTCAATCAGCGTTTTATGTTTTGTAAAATCAAACTTTTGGGCGAAGGTCATAAAATTTCCCATCTGGATGCCGCTCATTGCACCGGTAAATTCCTTTAATTTTTCGGGGTCCTGGTATATCAAACCGAAAAAATCCTCGTCTCTTTTTGCTTCGTTTTGCGGAAGCCCGGTGAGCAGCCCCTCGCCCAGGGTGCCCCAAAATCCGTATAAACGATTATTCATCATTTCGAGGATACCGCCGATATATGATGGCTTATTTTTATCTAAAAATGTATCTGTGTCAAGGGTATTTGAATAAATAGCTGTATCCAAAACGCCGTCACGCTTTAAAAAACCAAACACGGTTAAGGCATCTAAAAAATCAAAAACATGCCTGTCGCTGCAATTGAGCCCTAAAGTGTCTTTAATATCTTTGGCTTTCATGGTTTTGTTTTCGGCAAGCCGGGTGAATAATTGAAAGTTTACGGCCGTCAAAAGAATTTTTGAAGCCCAAAAGCCGGTGCCGATCTTCATAATGTTTTCGGGTGATGGCTGGTTAGTTTGCTGTTCCATTTTTTTAATTGTGAGGTTTAATAAATTGGTAATACGTTCCGGAAAATTTTACCGTAGGCAGGCAAAAAATCAGGCTATCTAAAATACGAGGATTTATTTTTTTGACGTAATAATAAATAATTTTTTGAGATGTTGCGCATGCAGTCCGTCAGTGAGTTTCAGTCCAAGCGGGATCTGTCGACTGACGCCCCGCATCGTTATGTCTATGTTTTATCGAGCATCTGTCGCAGGGAGCTTTAAAGAGATATTGCGGCGGCGGATGCTTTGCTACTTTGCAATGGTTGAGAACAGATTATTACCTTTGAGCGGCCCCAAGTGCAACAGGATTATAAATCCTGGGCAATTGAGTTCCGGATGATAAATCCGGACTAACGACAAAGGAGGCTATATCGCATTTTAAAAAATAAAGATGAAATGCTTTAATTTAATCTTATGTATAGCGTTAATTTCTTGCCATAGACTAGATAATAAAAAAAGTAATTTTTTAAAAAAAACAACTACGGATATTACTGCATATAACGGTAACGCTATCGTGTTGTATAATGAAGACATTTATGGGGATTTATTGTTTATAATCCCGGTTAGTGAAATGGACAGCAATATATTTAAAACACAAAATGTAAGGTACTATTTGGAAAAGTCGCTTAGTATTCAAGTGTATTTTAATCATAAAATTTTCATTTCTCTAATTGAAGATAAAAACAGGAAATTATTACCACAAAAGTCATGTAGCATGCCCCCTGGTTCTATGTATTATTCAAAGGTGAACCTAAGCTATCAAAATTACGCGGAAGTGATACATGCTGAATATGATAAGAACAACAAACTAGTAAGATCGTCAATTAGGGATAGTTGTAACACCAGGGTAATCCAAGAAACAGATTCATCTATCGTGAGAAATTTTCATCTCTATAATTAAAATGTTACTAATGCTGACGTCCGCGCAATGTCGCTAAGTTTAGCTATAAATAATTGATTATTAATTATTTAGTTATGACAGTGGTCTGTCGACAACGACCTTGCGCCGCCATGTTTATGTTTTATCGAGCATCTGTCGCATGGTTCTTTTCAAGAGACCTTGCGACGACAGAAAGCCGGTGCAATTGTATGCTTAAACCCTATAGGGTAAAAACGCAAAACGCGGCATATTAATATTATTCCACCCCCTCCACAAACACCGGCGTTTCCGTTACTTCAATTTTCAGCTTTCCATTGGTGGTGTTAACCTGGCGTTTAACCATCGAA
>CAZZUU010000511.1:0-1963 GCA_964657275.1 uncultured Mucilaginibacter sp.
TCCGTCTTTTCCGACTTCACAAAAAAACTATCTTTGCCCTATTATGAGCAAATCAACCGACGAACTTTTTAAGAATGTTATATCGCACGCAAAAGAATATGGCTTTGTTTTCCCTTCCAGCGAAATTTATGACGGCCTGAGCGCCGTTTATGATTACGGGCAAAATGGTGTTGAACTGAAGAACAACATCAAAACCTACTGGTGGAAAAGCATGGTGCAAATGCACGAGAACATTGTCGGTATCGATTCGGCCATATTTATGCACCCCAAGATATGGAAGGCCAGCGGCCACGTAGATGGCTTTAGCGACCCGATGATCGATAACAAGGATTCGCAAAAGCGCTACCGTGCCGATCAGTTAATTGAGGATAAGATTGATGAATACTGGGTGGCGGCTTTCAAGGAGTTAGATTCTTATATAAAAAGTGAGGATATGACTTTTAGTCTAAATGAATTAATTGACTTAAATTATGTGAAAGATTCTTTTAGAAATCCAGAAAAAGGGCAAACCATAAACAACATCTTCAATACTCCATTTTCAGATAATATTAAGAAAATATATCTTTTTATAAAGCAGAATTTAAATACCAACAAAGCATTAGAGTTGTTCAAGAAATATACGGATGCGCTACTTGCAGGTGACTTGACCCAACTTAAAGATATAATAGTAGAGGAACGAATTCTTTGTTCAATATCAAAAACCGCAAACTGGACGGACGTGCGCCAGTTTAACCTGATGTTCAGCACCCAGATGGGCGCCGTAGCCGATGACGCCGATGTGGTTTACCTGCGCCCCGAAACCGCACAGGGCATATTTGTAAACTATTTGAACGTGCAAAAATCCGGCAGGATGAAAATTCCTTTCGGGATAGCGCAAATTGGGAAGGCTTTCCGTAACGAGGTAATTGCAAGGCAGTTCATCATCCGTATGCGCGAGTTTGAGCAGATGGAGATGCAATATTTTGTACGCCCCGGCACACAGATGGAATGGTTTGCCAAATGGAAGGAAACGCGCTTAAAATGGCATTTGGCGTTAGGCACCGCACCCGAAAAATACCGTTACCACGAGCATACCAAGCTGGCCCATTATGCCGATGCCGCCTTCGATATTGAATTTGATTTCCCATTTGGATTTAAAGAGGTGGAGGGTATCCATAGCCGCACTGATTTTGACTTGAGTCAGCACCAAAAGTTCAGCAACAAAAAGATGCAGTACTTTGATCCGGAGCTTGGGGCGGATGGTAAGCCTTATGGCAACTATATCCCTTACGTGATCGAGACGTCTATAGGTTTAGACAGGATGTTTTTGCTGACGATGATCAACGCCTTTGAAGAAGAAGACTTGAGCACCGACGAAAAGCAGGACAGCCGCACCGTATTAAGGTTGCACCCATGCCTGGCGCCGGTTAAGGCTGCCATTTTCCCGCTTATCAAAAAAGACGGTCTGCCCGAAAAGGCCCGTGAAATAATGGACAGGCTGAAAGTTGATTTTAACCTGCAATACGAAGAAAAGGACGCCATCGGCAAGCGCTACCGCCGCCAGGATGCTATAGGTACACCGTTTTGTATTACAGTAGACCATCAAACATTGGAGGACAACACCGTAACCATCCGCCACCGCGATACCATGCAGCAGGAACGCGTTAATGCCAACGATCTCGAAAAGATCATCGGCGACCAGGTAAGCTGGAAGAATTTGTTGAGGTGATGTTAGTGATTAGAGGCTGGAGATTAGTGATTAGTTAAATTTTAAACGTTTAAATCCGAAATCGAACATCCGAAATCCGAAATAACAAATGAATTACAAGGATAACAAAATCGGCATAAAATCATGGGCGGAGGAGGACCGGCCCCGGGAAAAGCTGAGCAGCCAGGGCAGGCGGGCCTTAACCGATGCCGAGCTGATTGCTATTTTGATAGGCTCCGGCAGCCGTAACGAAACTGCGGTTGAGTTGAGCAAGCG
>CAZZUU010000512.1:0-1899 GCA_964657275.1 uncultured Mucilaginibacter sp.
TATCACTACATCAAAAGAAAAACTGCTTAAAAAAATCAGGAAGGCCCTCCTCGAAAAAAGAGACAATCCTTACCCAAACCTGGAGGATTTGCCGCATTATCCCCAAAATGAAGAGCTGCCGGAAGTACTTTTTGCCGAACAATTTACCGCGGTATCCGGTCAGTTTGTTTTTTGTGAAGACGAAGTTCAATTTATTGAGAATTTACTGGAGCTTGCTGAAGACCGTAAATGGCGTAAAATTTACTGCTGGGAACCCAAATTACAGGACATACTAACGCGATTTGACTATCCTTTTTTTGAGACTGATAAAGATTTTGAACAAGCTGATGTAGGCTTTACGCTATGCGAAGCATTAATTGCGCGTAACGGTAGTATCCTATTATCAAATGCTGATATGGCTGGCCGACGCTTGAGCATATATCCGCCTGTGCATATCGTACTGGCCTATGCTTCACAACTCGTTCTTGATCTTAAGGATGGGTTTAAGCTCATTAAAAATAAATATGGTAATAATTTACCGTCGATGATCAGTAATGTTACAGGCCCCAGCCGGACCGCAGATATCGAAAAAACACTTGTTTTAGGAGCTCATGGCCCAAAGGAATTGTTCGTGTTCCTTTTGGACGGATAAGTATTGGCGTAAATACCCTAATCTTTGAGATTAAGTTGCCGTTGCTAACTTAATTTCAAATCTTCTAACCTACTTTCATCCAATACTAACCGCTCACTCTCTTTTCCAGCCTTATATTGCCACTTTATAAGCCTGATATAACCATTCTCCAATTCAATGCCGGTTATATCCCCATCATCAAAACAACAGCAGCCCGTGTTAAAGTAGGTATCCAGATAGCCGGTAAAATCGGGGATTTTATCTCCTTTATTTTCCCGGATTGTTATTTGCTTTTTTATTTCGTTAGCGGCACCTGTGTCTTTACTCTTTTCGGCTTTTTCCCGCTCATCGTATAATTTTTCAATATGGGTCAACGATTTAAAAACCGGCTGGTGCGTATGCCCGGTAACCAACAGCAAATTTTTATGCTTTGAACTCCACTGGTACATCATTCGGTTGTGTACCGTTTTTAATTCATTGTTATTTGCCGGCGTATTGGGGTTTATCCGTAAATAGGATTGAAACGGCCCCCACACGTCAGAAACAAACCATTTGCTGAACCAATTGCCGTCGCTTCGCAAGTCGCCCTGGTGGCCATGTGTCATATATATCTTAAGCGATTTGCCCTTTATGGATGTTTTGAGCACCACTCCCTCATAAATATTTACCTGCTGCCCATATATTTTTTTGAGATTAATTGCCGCCAGCGGATCATTATCCCAATACAAATCATGATTACCGAATATTTTCATAAATGAATTTCGCTGCAAAAACCTTTTCTCTGCATCAAAAGTCGCCGTGTTGTGCCGCTTTACGGTAGCAAACAAATTTTCCCAGAGCTCTTCGCTGTCGCCGAGGTTGATATAGAAAAAATTATTCTTGTAATAATGGTGCAGCGCTGCCAGGTAGTTTTTTTCGGCGAGGGCAAAAATATCAGCCCCATCGCGGGCACCTTTGTGCTGATCGGAGAGTATGACGAACTTATCTTTCCCTGCGTCAAATTTAATTACGCGGCCTTTTTTTTGGGGGTCGGTCGTAATTTCCTGATATAGTTTACTTAGCGCCTTATCAACTCTTCTTTTATCGGGCCGGGACGAAAACTTATCAACCATATTGATAACAGGCCGGGTAAGCAATCGCTGTAAAAACTTCTGCATGCCGTTACAACATCAATAAGGTAAAAATGTGTTTTTCACGGTATAAATACCGTGAAAACACGGTGTATTTATTACTCCATAAGGTTGTATTATTGAGCAACTATTTATTTAATTATTAATTTTTTAACCTCT
>CAZZUU010000513.1:0-1856 GCA_964657275.1 uncultured Mucilaginibacter sp.
ATAGGATCCACCTCAATTAAGTAATAACCGTTTACTTCGCCGGCCAGTTTGTAATTCAATTCCGACCGCTGGCTTCCCTGTAGTTCATGGTCGTGCGCTTTGGTAATGTTCTTCTGCGGATTTTTTACCAGCCAGTGCACTAAATTGCCTTCAGCGGGCTGCGGCCGGTCGCGTACTACAGCATAATAAGTTTTATGCATTTCGCGGGTTTTAAACATCAAATTTATCCGCTCTAAAGCCTTGCTGGTTTTTGCAAACAGGATTACGCCGCTAACCGGCCGGTCCAACCGGTGCACAACACCCAAAAAGGCACCGTTTGGCTTATTGTATTTGTTGGCAATATATTTCTTTACCTTATCATCTAATGACTCATCTCCGGTATTATCAACTTGTACAATATCCCCGGCGCGCTTGTTCACTGCTATCAGGTGATTATCCTCATACAGAACATCACTATCGGTTATTTCGTGGTTGATGTATTTAAAAGTGGGTTTGGTCATGTTGATGGTTCATCGTTCATGGTTCATGGTAACTGCAGCTGCTATGAACTATCAACCATGAACCGCGAGCTCATTCAATATTGTTCCTTCTCGTTAGGGAAACTTTTGCCTTTCACATCGCTGATATAATTTTTGATTGCTCCGTTCATTATTTCTGAAAGATTGGCATATTGGCGCAGAAAACGTGGTTTAAAGCCTTTGTTAATGCCAAGCATATCATGAATCACTAAAACCTGTCCGTCGCAATGCTGCCCTGCGCCAATGCCGATGGTTGGTATATTTATACTTTCACTTACTTGTTTGGCCAGTGCGGCCGGAATTTTTTCAAGCACTATGCCAAAGCAACCCAACTCCTGTAATTTTAATGCGTCTTCACGCAATTTTTGAGCCTCTGCCTCGTGCTTTGCCCTCACGGTATAGGTGCCAAATTTGTAAATAGACTGTGGTGTTAACCCCAGGTGGCCCATTACCGGGATACCGGCTGCAAGGATGCGCGTTACCGATTCAGCAATTTCTACCCCACCCTCCATTTTTACACTATGCGCACCAGCTTCTTTCATAATACGGATAGCTGAATTTAGAGCCTCTTTTGAATTCCCCTGGTAGGATCCGAAAGGAAGATCGACAACTACCAAAGCCCTTTTTGCAGCACGAACTACAGAAGATGCGTGGTAGATCATCTGGTCCAAAGTTATTGGCAATGTAGTTTCATGCCCGGCCATTACATTGGAGGCCGAATCACCAACCAGTATGATATCCATGCCAGCCTCATCAACAATAGCAGCCATCGAATAATCATAAGCCGTAAGCATGCTGATCTTTTCACCACGATTCTTCATTTCCTGCAAAATATGCGTGGTTATTCTTTTAACCTCTTTATGTAC
Source organism: uncultured Mucilaginibacter sp. (assembly GCA_964657275.1). Classification (GTDB taxonomy): domain Bacteria; phylum Bacteroidota; class Bacteroidia; order Sphingobacteriales; family Sphingobacteriaceae; genus Mucilaginibacter. Next base: position 1,385 of record CAZZUU010000513.1, read on the forward strand.
CGACATGGGTTTATTTTAAGTGGTACGAATTACACGAATTTATTCGAATTTCACGAATTAAATATCACTCTACTCGGGCTGATTAATAATCGATTAATTTACGTAGTTCATCAGCGTTATTTTGCGAATTCGTGAATTCATGTCTTCCATTCGTGAAATTCGCGACATTTTTATTAGCTTTGCGCCGTGAACCAGGAAGTTGCTTACTTCAATATTTCTACTTGTTTTCACGGCGCGCAGCACCAGGCAAACCGGCTTTTTAATCATTCAAATTTTTTGATCCATGACTTATTTAACCACATTACCGGCGGTATTATTACTGGCTGACGGAACTGTTTTTTATGGTAAAGCAGCCGGAAAAATGGGCACTGCTACCGGCGAGATATGTTTCAATACCGGCATGACCGGGTACCAGGAGATATTTACCGATCCATCCTATTTCGGGCAGATAATGGTTACTACCAATGCCCAC
>CAZZUU010000514.1:0-1830 GCA_964657275.1 uncultured Mucilaginibacter sp.
CAAAAAAACATTAAAAACGCAAATCATGTTCAAAAACCGCTTAAAAAATAAAACGGAAAAGGTCAGTGTAACGATGTATTCTATCTATAAAGGGCATCATAACGTTACCTATAGAGGTGTAAGGGCCATACGCTGCCCGTTCGATTACGTGATTTATCAAATGATCATTGCTGATTTAAAACCGGATTTGGTTATCGAAATTGGCACAAATACCGGGGGAGGCGCATTGTATATTGCTGATCTTTTGGAAACTAACGGAAACGGTGTCATTCATACCATTGATATAAAAATGCAATCGGATATTTTATTGTCAAAACATCCGAGGATTAAGTTATTTACTGACGGGTGGGAGAATTATGACTTAAACCAGGCAAAGGGTTACGATAAGGTCCTGGTTATCGAAGATGCTTCACACATGTACAAAGATACGCTCGGAGCCATGGTCAAATTTGCGCCGCTGGTCTCCATAGATTCGTACCTGATCGTTGAGGACGGAATAATCAATGAGCTGGGAATGGAAAAAGAATTTGAAGGTGGTCCGCTGAAAGCAATCAGGGAGTTTACCGCAGCCAACAAAAATTTTGAGATCGATCGCAAATGGTGTGATTTGTTTGGAATGAACGCAACCTTTAATGTTAATGGATACCTGAAAAGAAAGCATTAAATGATAAAACGGGTATATAGAAAGTTAAGAAAGTTGTTGACACAGGTCGGACCCAGGTTTGATGCTACAGGTGAACGTGTGGATATCCTGTACCGTAAAAAGATTGATTTTGAGACACTCGACATGTATCAGAAAAGTCATTACAAAAGATACGAATATGCCCTGGACGTAATTGCTGCAAATGATGTTTGTGGCGACTTTGCCTGCGGAACCGGATATGGTTCGGTAATGCTTTCAAAAAAAGCCGCGAAAGTGATAGGTGCCGATATAAACGCAGACGTCATCACTGCTATTCAGAAAAGGTATAGAAACCATAAGAATATCCAATATATTACTGCTGATCTGCTTGACCTTTCTTTTGATAAGGAATTTGATAATATTATCTCTTTTGAGACCATCGAGCATTTTACCGAAGAAAATATTTTAAAGTTGCTGCTGGTTTTTAGTGGGTGCCTTAAACCCGGAGGGAGACTGATTATCTCGACGCCCTACAGGCAGGAACGCAGCGAAGCAGCGCTCAGGCTCGGCCATCATTTAACGTTCTGTATTGATGAAACGGTCATTACAAACTGGTTATCGGCTGCGGGATTTCAGTTGGTAAACTTCAAATATCAAAACTATGATAGCCATCATATTGAAGATGACCTGGAAAAAAAGGATTTCCTGCTGTGCATAGCCGAAAAAAGATAATAGCTTTTAATGCCTAAAGTTTCCATTTGCATTCCCGCCTACAATCAAACCACGTACCTGTACAAAGCATTGGATTCAATTTTAATTCAAAGCTTTCAGGACTACGAAGTTATTGTTGCGGACGACACGCCTGGAGATGCCGTAGCAAGTTTAGTTAAGACCTTCGATTTTCAGGGGAGATTAAAGTACTTCCACAACGAAACGCCGTTGGGGAGCCCTAAAAATTGGAACTTTTGCATCAGCAGGGCATGTGGAGAATATATAAAAATACTTCACCATGACGATTGGTTCAGCTCGGATGAGAGTTTGGGAGATTTTGTACAGGCCATGGAAAATTCGGACGCGTCGATTGTTTTTTCAAACGCAGACGTCTATTATGAAAAAAGTAAGCGGACGGGCTTTTATGCGCCCGGATTTAAAAACCTGTTGAACCTCCTTAACGACCCTGCGGCTTTATTTTTTAATAATTTTATTTA
>CAZZUU010000515.1:0-1173 GCA_964657275.1 uncultured Mucilaginibacter sp.
ACCTGTACGTAACCTACCAGTTGCCTCCGGCATCATCAACAGCAGCCTCGGTTGATATTATGTCCAAACTGATGAAGGTAGTTGCCTCGACACCGGGTGTAGGTCACTATGCAGCGCTGTCGGGTCTTAACGTGGTAACCAATGCCAGTAACTCCAACAATGGTACCATTTACGTCCAGCTAAAGCCATGGGAAGATCGTTCGACCTCTGAAGAACAAGTACCGGGCATTATAGATGTAATGCAAAAGCGTATCCGGGATGCCGGTGTAACTAATGCCAGCGTTGAGGTGATACAACCCTCGCCATTACCTGGTGTAGGCTCAACCGTAGGTTTCAGTATGCAGATAGAACAGCGTAGTACCAATGATAACCTGCAGGATTTTGAGCAAGTGGTTAACCGTTTTGTCGATTCGGCTAATAGAAATCCAGCGATCACTAAGGCATTTTCGTTTTATACCGCACATACCCCAAATGAAAGCCTTACAGTTGACCGCGAAAAGTGTGAAAAGTTGGGGGTAAATGTATCGGATGTATTTACCACTATCCAGGCTTTTATGGGAAGTTTGTACATCAACGATTTTACAACGTATAACCGCACTTTCCACGTGGTAGTGCAGGCGGATACAGCCTACAGAGCATTGATAACGGACATGAATAAATACTATGTACGTAATTCAAACAATAAAATGGTGCCGCTGGGTACGGTTATCAGCTTTAAACCAGTAGCAGCCGCCCCGCTGATCTCGCATTTTAATATTTTCCGCTCCGCTGAAATCGATGGCTCATCGCCGCCGGGTGTCAGTTCAACTGACGCTATAACAGCTTTACAGGGCTTAGCTGGCAAGATGCTGCCCCAGGGATACACTTATGAATTTTCAGGTTTAAGCTATGAGGAATTGAAAGCAGGATCAGTTACGCTTTATATATTCGCGTTCTCCATCACTTTCGTGTTCCTGTTTCTTGCGGCCCTTTACGAAAGCTGGTCTGTTCCGTTCTCAGTATTGCTTGCCGTACCGATCGGCGCTTTTGGAGCTATCCTGGCTTTAGAGCTGGTACCTTCGCTTACCGACAACGTTTATGCCCAGATTGGTTTGATCACGCTGATCGGCCTGGCTGCCAAAAATGCTATCCTTATTGTGGAGTTCGCCAAAGTCCGGGTGGACCGCGGTGAAG
>CAZZUU010000515.1:1183-1754 GCA_964657275.1 uncultured Mucilaginibacter sp.
ATCAACACTTGAGGCGGTAAGTCTTCGTTTACGCCCGATCATCATGACATCTATGGCTTTCATCCTGGGTGTACTGCCCCTAGTTTTTGCCAGCGGTGCGGGTGCTGTGGCCCGGCGTACAATAGGCTTGACGGTACTGGGCGGTATGTTCGCTGCATCATCTATAGCCATCTTCGTGGTACCTGTACTGTTTGTTATCATTACCCGCTGGGCTTATGGTAAGGAGAAACTGGAATACCTGAAGGCACATCACAAGGATCTAATGGAAAAGGCGAAAAAAGTGGAGGCCCAGAATATTGACGCCGAACTGGAATTTGAATTACAAAAATCGCGCGACCTGCATAATACAAGCGAAGAATGATTGCGAATACTTTTATAAAACGGCCGGTAACCGCTATCGTCATTTCTTTGGTTTTGATGATATCCGGTGTGATATGCGTTTTTAATCTTGCCGTTGACCAATATCCTAATATTTCGCCGCCCAGCGTAGGCGTCAATGCCAGCTATACCGGCGCCGATGCTGAAACCGTAGAGCAAACAACCGCTATCCCGATTGAGGAACAGGTGAACG
>CAZZUU010000516.1:0-1748 GCA_964657275.1 uncultured Mucilaginibacter sp.
AGTCTTTTCTGAATCGCCTCATAAATCACATTCTGTATCCTTGGCCTGATACGCAGGCTGGAAAGTTTGTCAGTAACCTTTGGGTTTACCCGGTTCGATAGAAATATATAAACCAGGTTATATTTTGGATCGACCCAAACGCAGGTGCCTGTAAAGCCAGTATGCCCATAGGTTTGCGGTGACGCCAATTCCGACGGATAATGATGGTCTGTTATCGGATCCCAGCGATCAAAACCAAGCCCACGGCGACTTATATCTGATTGTTTAGCCGTAAATAAATCCACCGTTTCCGGTTTAAAATATTGGGTGCCCCCGTAATTGCCGCGGTTTAACAGCATTTGGTATAATATGGCAAGGTCATTAGCATCGGCGAACAAACCTGCGTGCCCGGCAACCCCGCCCATTAATGCGGCGGTAGGGTCATCAACATAGCCGTCGAACAACGAATGCCGGTACACCGCGTCGCTCTCTGTAGGGACGATTTGGCTTGGTGAGAAACGGTAAAGCGGTAAATAGCCCGCATTTTGCATGCCCAGGGGAGTGTAAAATTGTTGTTGTACATATAAGTTCTCAGGAGTGGCAGTTATAGTTTCCACAATTTGCTGCATAAAGCACATACTTAAATCGCTGTAAACATATTGCCCGCGTGTTCTGAGCGGCGAATTTAGCATTGCGGGCCACAGCACATCTTTAAAATAGTCTTTTCGCAGATAATAGTTATCGTTTACTTTGGTAGGATAAGCTGCGGACGAATCTGTGCTGTGATCTGTTGGCCTCATTTTTTCAAAGGTGGGGATATCGGGGATCAGTCCGGCCTGGTGCGTTAACAATTCGCGGATCCGGATATCATTCTTATTCGTTTTACGCGCCAGGGCCAGGTAATCGCCAATTGTAGCGTCAAGATTCAGTTTTCCCAGGTCATAAAGCCGCATGGCTTCTATCGTGGTAGCCGATATTTTTGTTAGCGACGCTACGTCAAAAATATCGGTGATCTTATCAGGTGAGGTTTTATCATAGGTATGGTAACCGTAGGCTTTGTTAAATATTACTTTGCCGTCCTTCGCCACCAATACTACACAGCCCGGAGTCGCATGGTCGAACATCGCTTCGAACGCTACGTTATCAATAGCCAAAAGGTCGTTGGAGTTTACGCCCGCATCCTCAGGAACGGTGTATTGCAAACGGATTTTGGCCGTTGCAAAACCCATCCCCTTTTTATAGACGGGTGACAAATCATTGTTTAATTTCTGACTAATCGCAACTCCCCCAAAAATAGACTGCGCAACGTAAAATGCTGAAACGGGCGAAATACGCTCTGACCAGATGATAGGCACAGTAACTGTATTTAATTTAACTAACTCATTGCTGCTGCCGAATAAAGCGATGACTACGTTTTTTATTTTTTGACTGGTGTTTATAAAATTAATGATAAGCGGATTATTGAGATCAGCTTCATTTAACTGAATGATGAGTGTATTGTACCATTTAAGATCGGAAGCCAGGTCATCAAGGCTTTTTATGCCCGTGTAGTCGTTACCATTAATTACTGCAACTTTGGCGTATTTATTTAGCAGGCTGTCGAATCCGTTGGCGTACTGGTTTGAAAAATGGATGCTGACAATTTTTAACTGTTCGGGATTTTGAAACGGGATGAGATAAGCCGCATTGTTTAATAACACTGTCGACTGCTCCACCAACCGCTCTTCTGCAACATACGCCTGACCGGAAAAAGGAGGGTTTTGCGCACA
>CAZZUU010000517.1:0-1739 GCA_964657275.1 uncultured Mucilaginibacter sp.
AAATCGCGGCCAAAGTTATCTAATACAGGTGTTTTGGATTTAATGTCCGATACCTTTTTCGGCTGGTTAAAAGATTCTTCTTCTTTAAAATCATCATCGCCGCCGGTAGGTGATCCGGGCATTTCATCAGTTACATCGTTTTTGTGCGATTCAACTTCGCCTTTAAAAATCTCGTAGTTCACGTTAAACTGCATTAATATCTGTGATGCGATGTTATCCTCGTCACGTAGGATAGACAGCAACAAATGCTCTGTCCCTATTACATCGCTTTTAAAAATCTTTGCTTCAAGATAAGTGATCTTTAACACTTTTTCCGCCTGTTTAGTCAACGGGATGCTGCCAATATGCACATTTGTGCCGATAGTGCCTTTTACGGCATCCTCAACAGAACGCCTTAATTTTACCGTATCAACGGTTAATTCCTTCAATAATTTAATTGCTACGCCATCCCCGTCTCTAATCAGTCCCAACAACAGATGTTCGGTACCAATATAATCATGGCCAAGTCGCAATGCTTCTTCCCTGCTATATTGTATAACATCTTTAACCCGTGGCGAAAATTTAGCTTCCATATATATCCTTCCAATTTTTATGACCGCCCTAATATATTAATTAGTTTCTATTTTGGGCAGGCGTTGTTATACACTTATCAACAATATTGTTGCCAACTTTTTTGATTGCAGATAAACAGACATTGCTATGATATGCAAACAATTAAAGTTAAAATTTATCCGGCAATTTTATTAATAAAAGCCGCAAACACAACATTTATTTTACAAAAAACAATTAAATATACCTTTTTAATGCAATTTTCATAAAAAACTTTAATAAAAGTTGCAAATATTTTTACACGATGCGATAATGTCAGTGAAAATTATTGATTATATGACATTAAGGCATTAACATAGTTTAATTTGTTTTATTGCTGAATAGCATATTTATTGGAAAACTACGGACGATAAGCTATTCAATCATAACTAAACATATATACGCACAAACATTATAAAATGATTTGCCAAGCGCATATTTTCATTCATATTTGTCACGCTAAATACCAATTACCGAATACAATGGCAGACGAAAAAATAATTTTTTCAATGGCAGGGGTTAGTAAAGTCTACCCTCCGCAAAAAACAGTTTTAAAAAACATCTATCTATCCTTCTTTTATGGCGCTAAGATCGGGGTGATTGGCCTCAACGGTTCCGGTAAATCTTCGTTGTTGAAGATTATCGCCGGCATCGACAAAACAAACATCGGCGAAGTAGTTTTCTCGCCCGGCTATACCGTGGGCTATTTGAGCCAGGAACCCGAACTCGATCCCAATAAAACGGTAAAGGAAGTGGTGGAAGAGGGTGTCGCCGAAACTACTGCCTTATTAAAGGAATACGAGGACATCAACGAGAAATTTGGCTTAGAAGAATATTACGGCGACGCCGATAAAATGGATAAGCTGATGACCCGGCAGGGCGAGCTCCAGGATAAAATTGATGCCGTGAATGCCTGGGAAATAGATGTTAAGCTGGAGCGGGCGATGGATGCGTTGCGCTGCCCCGATCCGGATACCAAAATTGGTATATTATCCGGCGGTGAACGGCGGCGTGTTGCCTTATGCCGTTTGCTTTTACAGGAACCGGATGTTTTGTTGCTGGATGAGCCTACCAATCACCTTGACGCTGAATCGATCGATTGGCTGGAGCAACATTTGAAACAATATAAAGGAACGGTTATAGCGGTTACG
>CAZZUU010000518.1:0-1611 GCA_964657275.1 uncultured Mucilaginibacter sp.
GTATAACCGTTCATTTTTTGTATAGTAAAACTATAGATGAGCGGTGCAAATATAGGGAGTTGTTTATTAATTCAAAATTTTATTTCGGTTTGGCTATAATGAAGTTAGACAGGCAAAATTAAATTCCGGGTCTTGTACTTTATCCGGGCCTCTTACCCGGCAACTACGGATCAGAGGGTTAACACAACTTAACTTAATTTAATGTTAACCCTTGTGTAATGTATTGATAGTCAATTGCTTGTAATTTTTGCACTTAAAATGTGTTAACCCTTTTTCGATCTTACGATTTAGTGTGCACGCAAATTAAATTCTTATGAATTAACTTGCTGTTAATCAACATATTATAATCAATCCTTTTCCAGCTTACATCAGTCACCATTGTAATAGTAAACGCTGCCTTCTTTTGCCTGCCCGATTTTCACCATTTTTTTATTTTTTGAAATATCTTCAAGGCTTACCAGCTCGGGATTTGCAAGGTTATCAAACCAAATGAGGTAAAACTGTTTATGCGTATAAAATTTTTGCACGTCGGCTTTAAAAAATTTATGCGGGATAAGGGTTGATGGCATCCCTGTAAATAAATATACCGCCTCGTCTGCATCGGTATAGATCGGGATGCCGGGTTTGAATATGTTTTTGTGCTGTTTCAGGTAAACCACAAATTCTGATTTGTTCCAGTCGTCATCACTGTATCCGGGTACGCCGTAGTCGTTCTCATCATCGTAACGCTGCATGTCAGTCAGCAGGGTTGAATATTCAAACGCCAGCATCATAACCACAGCTACACCCGCCAATACGTATTTTGATTTCGACTTTATTAGGTTCAAAACATCGGGCACCCAGCTGGTGCAGGCGATCAGCAACGGGATAAACATAGGTGCCAGCAGGCGGCTGTTAATACGCTCGTACCTGGAAATGCTGGCTGAAATGACAATAAACAGCCCATAAACAATGGCAAATGCAATCACTATATTTTCATAACTGTTCATTTTGCCTCTGTAGACTTTCCAAAGGAAAATGGCTATAAGCGCAATTAATATTATCCCGGCGGCTAATGCGGCAAAGGGATAGGAGTTTTTGCTTAAGCTGCCCCAATCGCATATCACCGTACCAAAATAGTGCAGGTTATCAATAAACGGAGTTATAGAAGGTTCGCGGGTACCTGTGCTTAAACCTGTTGACAGCCGGTTTAAAATCAAATTGCCAACCAATAAGGAAATAGCGATGGTGCCGAACAACAGTATATGGCCAATTTTTTTCTTTACCGCCAACTGGTTATCCAACAACAAAAGCAAACCGCCGGTGCCTATTATGGTAACACCTGCGTAACGGGTGATGCAGCTAATGGCCGTTATTACTCCCACAAAAACCAAAGCTTTGATGGTGTGCGTTTGCATATAGCGCCAGTAGGCTATGATAAATAACAGGATCTCGAGTATAAACAGCGTCTCGGACCACAGGTAGCTGTATATTTCCAGCAAACCGGGACTTAAAATGATAGCCGCCAATATCAGCCACTTATAAATACGGGAATGCGCTACGAACTTCGACATGATCCAACCGCTGGTGAATATAACCGTCGCAAACAAAAACTCGTTAATAACCGCGCCG
>CAZZUU010000519.1:0-1561 GCA_964657275.1 uncultured Mucilaginibacter sp.
TCATGATGGTATATAACCATCCTTTTAAATTTGTTCCTTCTTTAAACTTATTGTAGTAGGTTATAGCTTTCAACATTGTATCCTGAACAAGGTCGTTAGCATCATCTGCGTCGTGTGTGAAATGTAGGGCATAAGACCTCAGCGAGGTTGCCTGACGTAGTACTAGGGTGTTAAACTCAATCTTAGTCATAATGTTAAAAGTTTTATATCAACACTTATTCAAAGTTGATACCACTCAAAAGCATGATCACCCCAAACAATTGGTAAAGGCCATAAATACAGATCATTGAATAATGGTGTATTTATTACACAATAATAGTATTTAACCTGTTGAAAAACAGTTTGTTAATATGTAATTATAGGTAGGGGTTTGACGGGAAATTTATATTAAATAAAGAGATTTATTTAATTTTTAAATTAAAAACTTAACCAATAATATTTACTTCACGTTGTAGCAAAACGCCAAATTTAGTGTACACACTGTCTATGATTTGCGACGAAACACTGTACACTTCTTCGCCCGTGGCGCCTCCGTGGTTCACCAAAACCAGCGCCTGGTTCTTCCATGTACCGGTGTGGCCTACCACTTTTCCCTTCCAGCCGCATTGTTCTATCAGCCAGCCGGCGGCTAATTTTACGTTTCCACCGTTTGCCGGATAATGCACCACTTCCGGGAAATTTGTTTGCAGCGTTTTAAATTGTTCCGGCCCGATAATCGGGTTTTTAAAAAAGCTGCCCGCGTTACCGATGGTGGCAGGGTCGGGGAGTTTGGATACCCGGATATGGGATACCACCTGCGATACATCCTTTATAGTAGGCTGCGTAATGCCGCGCGCCGCCAGTTCCTGCTCAATGGCGCCGTAGTTTAAATTAAAATTGGGGGTTAATGATAAATGGAACTTTACCGACACAATAATATATTTCCCTTTCAGTTCGCTTTTAAAAACACTTTCGCGGTAGCCAAACTTGCAATCGGCTTTGCTGAATGTTTTAAACATGCCCGATTCCACCTCGAAGGCGCAGCAGCTATAGAAAACATCCTGAAGTTCTACGCCGTAGGCACCGATGTTCTGGATAGGGGAGGCGCCTACCGAGCCCGGGATCAGGCTCAGGTTTTCCAGGCCTGCATAGTTGCGGATCACGCAGAAGTTTACCAGGTCGTTCCAAATCTCGCCGGCGCCGGCCTCTATAAAAACGTCCTGCTGACTAATGCGGTGCTCAATACCCCGTATATTTATCCTGATCACCAGTCCGCCGAAATCATTTACCAGCAGCATATTACTGCCACCGCCCAATACCAAGGTTTCCGTTTGCAGCCATTGCGGGTCCATAAACAGCTCGGTAAGCTCATCGCGGTGGTTAATTTCTACAAAATACCGGGCATTGGCTTCAACGCCAAACGTGTTGAAATTCTTAAGCGAAACGTTTTCCTGTATTTGCAGCATGCGGTTTATTTGAAAATCCGAATTTCGTAATTTAATCGGGAATATGGAGAAAATGTGCAGATGTGCAATCCCGATAGCTATCGGGAGCGGATGTGCAGATGAAGAAAGGTAAAAGC
>CAZZUU010000520.1:0-1511 GCA_964657275.1 uncultured Mucilaginibacter sp.
TTATAAAAAAAAGTATTTTGCAATAGCTTAATAAAAAAGTTACACAACTATTTTACTGACCGACAGCTTATTAGGTGAAAAATTATTGCTGATAGATTTAGAAATCTTACTGGCAATTAATTCTATAAATTACTACCTCAAACTGTAGTTATCGCATATGGTAATAAAGGCGCATGTTGCTTATGTTTGTTGTTTTATAAACAGGTAGTATGAATAAGAAAGAAAACATTATACTAAGCGCAGAAATAGAGATTAATTCGCCAATTGATAAAGTCTGGGAACTTTGGACCGGCCCCGAACATATTATTCAATGGAACAACCTTTCGGACGCATGGCAAAATACCAAAGTGGAAAATGATATCCGCGCCGGCGGCAAATTCCTGTTTGCAATGGGATTAAAAAACGGCAGTTTTAATTTTGACTTTTGCGGTACTTACGACGAGGTAAAAACCAACGCACTCATATCCTACACACTGGATGACGGCCGAAAAACCAGGGTTACATTCGCAAACGGTAACCCGGTAAAAATAACCGAAACCTTCGAAGCGAACAAAACCGATCCGCCCGAAATGCAGCGCAACTTTTGCCAGGCGGTACTGAACCGTTTTAAACAATACGTCGAATCAACGACATAGTGCCTAAATGTTTGCCTTACCGGATTACAACATTGGCCAGTGAGCGTTCGATACGTTCGCCAATTTCGTTTACTAAGTCGGCATCAGGTATTTCGCCATCGGCCACATACCACGCGTACAAATCTTCATTAAACCGAAGGTGGGCGGCAAAGCCGCTGTTGATGAGCACGTCATAATTGCCCTCATTCCAAAGTATGGTTATTACGGCTCCAAGTCCTTCCAGTATGGTTGGGAAGCTAAAAGATGCTTGCTCGTTAATGGGGTAGACGTAGCGGCTATTTCTATTCATAAAGTTTGGGGTTGTTATCAATTTTTTATCAATATCTGTGTTTATTTCATTATCCGTGCAAACATCTAACCATATATCAATTTGAGCGGCGTAAAATCAAAAACCTACCGTCCAGTGCCGATATTTACCTATAATTGAACCTCCCGGACTGTAAAATTTAAAATCAATAATCCAGCTTACTTTTTTGGGGAATATGTGGATGGAGACGATAAATCCACAAATTGAGGGAATAATAATCCCCAAAAGTTTGCCTGCCTGGTTTTACAGGCGACAACAAGGTTGTTTGTTAATCGGTATATGCTTACTTTTATTACAACTGCTAAAATAACCCGATGAAAAATAAATGGCCCGAATTAAAATTTGATGAATTAAGCGATACCATAGTCACGGTACAACTTTGGACGCAGATTGTAGGAAAGGTGCGGTTAGCTAAAATGCCCTGGCTCAACCACTCCTGGCATGTTACCTTATATGTTTCGCCGTTTGGCTTAACAACAGGAAGCGTGCCTTTTAAAGATGGGCTGTTCCAGGTAGACTTCGATTTTAACAGGCACCATGTGTTGATCAGCACCAGCACCGGAAAGGAA